>CAMMTN010000017.1 GCA_946499885.1 uncultured Clostridium sp.
TGTATCAATCGTCAAGAGAGTCAAAAAGTTGTAGATAACTACTTCGTTGGCACCATAAAAGCATCAAGGAGTTCGTAAGATTAACCTTGATGCTTTTATAATAAAATTGCTAGAATTTTCTAACAAATTTCTAACAATTTGAAATATTTACATTAGTAGATGTATTAGAGTCCAGATCTAATATATCTTTTTTATTTATTTTATTATCTGTATTAGTATTAAAACTTAATGCTTTTTCAATAGCTGATGCAGAATCTATTTTTGTGCTTGAATCTAAATGAGTATATCTTTCTGTTGTTTTAGAACTAGAATGTCCTAACCAATCTTGAAATTCTCTTAAAGATATTCCCTTTTTAACAAGTAAAGTAGCACAACTATGTCTTAAATCATGAAATCTTATTTCTCTTAAATCATTATTTCTTAATATTTGTTTGAATTTATGACTAACATAGTCGGGTTTTCTTAAATTTCCTAATTATTTTATCATAGTTTATCCCCGATTTTAAGTTTCTTAGTAAAAAATATGCTGTTTATATGAAATTTATGGTTGCCATTTAAGATATTTGATAAAATTGACCAAAAGTATTGACTTTCACATTTATCCATTATATAATATAAAAGCATGAAATTGGCGATGAAGTAAGATGTGGCTACACAGTGCATACAAATGGCATTGATGGAGGGAACTCTTATGGAGTATGTCGTGGCAAAGACCAAGGCGGTAAGTTTAAAATAAAGCACTTATCCCAAGATAATCATGCATAACTTGGGTTTTTATATTGGTAATATTCAAAACACCAGGGTGCGTTTATAACTGCCGACCACAAAATTATTTTTAAGGAGGGAATTTTAAATGGCAGCAAAAAAAGAAAATGCGGTAACAAGCGAAAAAATTAGAATAAGATTAAAGGCTTATGATCATGTTGTTTTAGAACAGTCTGCTCAAAGAATAGTAGATACTGCTAAAAAAACAGGAGCAAAAGTATCTGGTCCTATTCCATTACCAACAGAAAAAGAAGTTATAACAATTTTACGTTCTCCACACAAACACAAAGATTCAAGAGAACAATTTGAAATGAGAACACACAAAAGAGTTATTGATATTCTTTATCCAACACAAAAAACTGTTGACAATCTAATGAAAATAGATTTACCTGCAGGTGTTGATATAGAAATCAAATTATAATTAAAGAAAATAATATTAATCAAAACCAAGCTGGTATAACATTTATAAAATGCAATACAATATATCAGCCAATAGTTAGGAGGAAAAAATGAATAAAGGATTAATAGGAAAGAAAATAGGAATGACTCAAATATTTGACGAACATGGAAGAGTAATTCCAGTTACAGTTATAGAAGCTGGACCTTGTGTGATAGCACAAGTTAAAACAGAAGAAACAGATGGATATACAGCTGTTCAATTAGGATTTGGAGATGTTAAAGAAAAGAAATTAACAAAACCAGAAAAAGGACATTTTACAAAAGTAAATGTTACACCTAAAAAACATTTAAGAGAATTTAGATTAGATTCAGTAGAAGGACTAACAGTAGGTCGAGAATTAAAAGCTGACGTATTTGCAGTTGGAGATAAATTAGATATACAAGGAACTTCAAAAGGAAAAGGATTCCAAGGTGTTATTAAACGTCATGGACAATCAAGAGGACCAATGGGACATGGCTCTATGTATCACAGAAGACCAGGTTCAATGGGACCAACTTCAACTCCAGGTAGAGTTTTCAAAGGTAAAAAATTACCAGGACATATGGGATCACAAACAATTTCAATCCAAAACTTAGAAGTTGTAAGAGTAGATTTAGATAAAAATGTAATATTAGTTAAAGGTAGTGTACCAGGAGCTAAAGGTGCAATACTAAAACTAAAATCAAGTGTAAAATCAAGATAGAGAAGGAGGAGAAACGAAATGCCTAAAATAGATGTATACGATATACAAGGTAAAAAAGTTAGCACAGTTGACTTAAAAGAAGAAGTATTTGGTATAGAACCAAACGAAGCTGTTGTACATAGCGTTTTAGTTAACTTTTTAGCTAATCAAAGACAAGGTACACAAAACACTAAAACAAGAGCAGAAGTTCGTGGTGGTGGTAGAAAACCTTGGAGACAAAAAGGAACAGGTAGAGCAAGACAAGGAAGTATTAGAGCTCCACAATGGATTAAAGGTGGTATAGCTTTAGGACCAAAACCTCGTTCATACAAATATACAGTAAATAAAAAAGAAAAGAGATTAGCAATTAAATCTTGCTTAAGCTCAAAAGTATTAGAAAAAGAATTAGTAGTTGTAGATAGCTTACCATTAAAAGAAATTAAGACAAAAGAAATGGTAAAAACATTAAACAACTTAAAGGTAGAAGGAAAAACATTAATTCTTTTACCAGAAAGAAATGAAACAGTACAAAAATCAGCAAGAAATATTGAAGGAGTAAAGACAACACTAGTAAATACAATAAATGTATATGATTTATTAAAATATAAAAATCTTGTTATAACATTAGATACTGTTAAGAAATTAGAGGAGGTGTACGCATAATGATGGCTGAAGATATAATAATAGCACCAGTTGTTACTGAAAAATCAAGTGACGGAATACAAGAAGGAAAGTACACTTTTAAAGTAAACAAGAAAGCTACAAAAGTAGATATAAAAAGAGCAGTAGAAAAATTATTTGAAGTTAAAGTATTATCAGTAAATACTGTAACTGTAAAGGGAAAAGAAAAAAGAGTTGGAAGAAATGTTGGAAAAACATCTGAATGGAAAAAAGCAATAGTTACAATAGATACTAATGCAGGAGAAAAATCTTACCTAACAAAAGGTGGAAAAGAAGTTAAAGTTTCTAAAAAATATAAAGACTCTATTGATGAGTTCATGGGAGCTTAATTTTAAACAAATTATCGAGAAATAACTCGGATAATAAATTTTATCTGCAATACGGAGCAGGAAAAAATCCGTAAATAAAATATTAAGGAGAAACAAAAATGGGAATAAAAAGATTCAAAGCCTATACACCATCAAGAAGAAATATGACTGTATTAGACTATAGCGAAATAACAAAGAAAACTCCTGAAAAATCTTTAATAACAACAAAAAAAGAAAAAGCAGGAAGAAACGCACAAGGTAAAATTACAGTTAGACATCAAGGTGGAGGAAATAGACAAAAATACAGAATAATAGATTTTAAAAGAAATAAAGTGGATATGCCAGCAACAGTTATTGGTATAGAATACGATCCAAACAGAAGTGCAAACATAGCTTTAATCCAATATGAAGATGGGGAAAAAGCATATATATTAGCACCAGTTGGATTAACAGATGGAGCTGTTGTAGTATCAGGAGAAAAAGCTGATATTAAACCAGGAAATTGTATGAAAATAGAAAACATACCAGTTGGTACAATGATTCATAACATCGAATTAAATCCAGGTCAAGGTGGAAAATTAGTTAGAGCTGCTGGTCAAGAAGCTCAATTAATGGCTAAAGAAGGTAAATATGCTCATGTTAGATTACCTTCAGGTGAAATGAGATTAGTTATGGCTGTATGTAAAGCTACAATTGGAACAGTAGGAAATCAAGAACATGAAAATGTTAAACTTGGTAAAGCTGGTAGAAAAAGACATATGGGTTGGAGACCAACAGTTAGAGGTTCTGTAATGAACCCAGTAGATCACCCTCATGGTGGTGGTGAAGGTAGAGCTCCAGTAGGACACGCAGGACCAATGACTCCTTGGGGTAAACCAGCACTTGGATATAAGACAAGAAAGAAAAATAATAGAACAGATAAATTTATAGTAAAAAGAAGAAAATAGTAAGGAGCGCTAAAAACTGACATCACTTATTCACAATTAGGGGCATATCATGTCCCAAGTATAAGTGACGAAAGGGAAAAGATGTGTCCCCTTACCGATGAAAAGGAGGAATAATTAAATGTCAAGATCAAGCAAAAAAGTTCCATTTGTTGCTCCAGAGTTAATGAAGAGAATAGAAGCAATGAATGAAAGTGGAAAAAAAGAAGTTATAAAGACATGGTCAAGAGCTTCTACAATATATCCACAAATGGTTGGACATACAATAGCAGTACATGACGGAAGAAAACATGTGCCAGTATATATATCTGAAGAAATGATTGGACATAAATTAGGCGAATTTGCGCCAACAAGAACATTTAAAGGACACGCAGGAGACAAAACAACATCAAAGAAATAAGATGATTGTGCATTTACTAAATCAAAGATTTCGATGCACAAATGTGCAAATTGCTTTGCAATATTGCACAATCCAAGGTAAATTAACCTTGTTGTTTCAGAAAAATTTAACAATTTTTCTTACACAATAATAAAGGAGGGAATCTAAAGTGGAAGCAAAACAAGAAATCATACCACAAGCAAAAGCTACTCTTAAATATGCTAGAATTTCTTCAAGAAAAGTTAAAATTGTAGCAGATTTAATAAAAGGTAAAGATATAGATGAAGCTGTAGCTATATTAAAATATACTCCAAAAGCTTCATCAGAAGTATTAGAAAAATTATTAAAATCAGCAATAGCTAATGCTGAAAATAACCATAATATGGCTCATGAAAAATTATATGTAGCTGACATATTTGCAAACCAAGGTCCAACATTAAAAAGAATAAGACCTGCAGCAAAAGGTTCAGCAGTTAGAATAAGAAAAAGAACAAGTCATATTACAATAGTATTAAAAGAGAGAGATTAATAGAAAGGAAAGGAGGACATTTATAAAATGGGACAAAAAATGGATCCACATGGATTAAGAGTTGGTATTATTAAAGATTGGGATTCTAAATGGTATGCAAATAAAAAAGAATTTGGAGATTATTTAGTAGAAGACCATAAAATTCGTGTGTATGTTAAGAAAAAATTATATGCAGCTGGAATTTCTAAGATTGAAATTGAAAGAACAGCTAAATTCGTTAAAATTAATGTTTATGCAGCAAAGCCTGGAATTATTATAGGAAAAGGTGGAAATCTTGCTGAAAGCTTAAAAGCTGAATTACAAAAAATGATAAATAAAGAAGTAAATTTAAATATAGTTGAGGTTAAAAGTATAGACTTAGATGCTCAATTAGTTGCAGAAAATATAGCTGGACAATTAGAAAGAAGAATTTCTTTTAGAAGAGCTATGAAACAATGCATGCAAAAAACTATGAAATCAGGTGCTTTGGGAATTAAAACTTCAGTATCTGGAAGATTAGGAGGAGCAGATATGGCTAGAACTGAATTCTATAAAGAAGGAACTATTCCACTTCAAACTTTAAGAGCTGATATAGATTATGGATTTGCAGAAGCAGATACAACATATGGAAAAATCGGTGTTAAAGTTTGGATATATAAAGGAGAAGTTCTTCCTACTAAAAAGAGAGTAGTGGAAGGAGGAGACAAATAATGCCATTAATACCAAAAAGAACAAAATATAGAAAACAACAAAAAGGTAGAAATAGAGGTAAAGCTACTAGAGGAAATAGAGTAACAGATGGACAATATGGTTTACAATCTCTAGAAGCTGGACAAATAACATCTAACCAAATAGAAGCAGCCCGTGTAGCTATGACACGTTATATAAAAAGAGGTGGTAAAGTTTGGATTAAAATATTCCCAGACAAACCAATAACTAGAAAACCTATCGGTACTCGTATGGGTAAAGGTAAAGGTGCTGTTGAATTTTGGGTAGCAAATGTAAAACCAGGTAGAGTAATGTTTGAAATAGACGGTGTAGCAGAAGAAGTAGCTAGAGAAGCTTTAAGACTTGCTGCAAACAAACTATCTGTTAAGTGCAAATTTGTACAAAAGGAAACTGAAATAGGTGGTGAAAAAGATGAAGATAAATAAAATAAAAGAAATGTCTTCACCTGACTTAGAAAAAGAATTAGGAGAATTAAAATCAGAGTTATTTAAGTTAAGATTTAGTTTAGCAACTCATGGATTAGATAATCCTATGAAAATAAAAGAAGTTAAGAAAGACATTGCTAGAATTAATACAGTTTTAACTGAAAGAAAGTTAAAAGAAAATAAATAATTAAGAAAGGAGATTTAACATGGAAGAAAGAAATCTTCGTAAAGAAATGATTGGTATTGTTTCATCTGATAAAATGGATAAAACAGTAGTTGTATCTGTTGAAACAAGTGAGAAGCATAAGACTTATGGAAAAGTTCAAAAAAGAACATATAAGCTTAAAGCACATGATGAAAACAATGAATGCCAAATAGGAGATAAAGTTAGAGTAATGGAAACAAGACCTTTATCTAAAGATAAAAGATGGAGAGTAGTTGAAATCTTAGAAAAGGCAGTAATAAAATAAAAATATGAAACAGGAGAACATTAAATAAAGGGTAAACACTAGAATATAAGGTGAGAGGACATACCTCGAACCGAATAAGGAGTGACCCTAGGTAAGAGGTGTGTCCTGGAATAAATATAAGGAGGCAAACACTCAAATAAAAGGTAAACACTGGAACATAAGGGGAGGGGACATACCTCGAACCGAATGAGAAGTGACCTTAGGCAAGAGGTGTGTCCCCTGACATTAGAAAAAAGGAGGAAAAATAGAGATGGTACAACAACAAACTATATTAAAAGTAGCAGATAATACAGGCGCAAAAGAAATTATGTGTATCAGATGTCTAGGCGGTTCTTATAGGAAATATGCTAGAATTGGTGACATAATAGTTGCTTCTGTTAAAACAGCTACACCAGGTGGCGTTGTAAAAAAAGGTGATGTTGTTAAAGCTGTTGTTGTAAGAACTAAAAAGCCTACTAGAAGAGCAGATGGTTCTTATGTAAGATTTGATGAAAATGCAGCAGTTATAATAAGAGAAGATGGAACACCAAGAGGAACTCGTATATTTGGACCTGTTGCAAGAGAATTAAGAGAAAAAGATTATATGAAGATTTTATCTCTTGCCCCAGAAGTTCTTTAATCTCAAAAATAAACGGCGTCTTGCGTTGTCAAAATTTAGACAAAAAAACCTCGACGTACACAAAGTACGCCTTCGATATTTTTGCTAAATTTTTCCTAGCAATACTTGTTTCTTTTTAAGATTAATAACTATAAAAAATAAATTCTATAAAAATATTTTAAATGCATTACTCAATTTAAAGAAAAAATTGGTAATTGAAATATAAAAAGTTCAAATTTATAAATCTCACTTAAAGGAAGAGGTGAAAGAAGTAATGAGAATAAAAAAAGGAGATACAGTTAAAGTTTTATCAGGAAATGATAAAGGAAAGACAGGAGAAGTATTAGAAATAATACCTAAAACAGAAAGAATAATTGTTAAAGGTATAAATATAAGAAAAAAACACGTTAAGGCAAGAAAGCAAGGAGAGGAAAGCGGAATTATTTCAGTTGAATGTCCTATACATAGCAGTAAGGTAAATGTTGTTTGTCCAAAATGTGGAAAGGCTACAAGAATACAATATAAAATTGAAAAAGATGAAAAAGTACGTGTTTGCCAAAAATGTGGAGCAAAAATAAAATAATATGTAAAGAAAGGAGGACTATTTAAACTTATGGAAATTTTAAGAGATCAATATGAAAAAGAAATTATACCAGCAATGATGAAAAAATTTAACTATAAATCAGTTATGCAAGTTCCAAAGTTAGAAAAAATAGTTATAAATATAGGTTTAGGTGATACTAAAGATAATCCTAAATCACTAGAAAATGCTATAAATGATGTTACAATTATAACTGGACAAAAACCAATTGTAACAAAAGCAAAAAAAGCTATAGCAGCCTTCAAAATAAGAGAAGGAATAAATATGGGATGTAAAGTTACATTAAGAAAAGGAAAAATGTATGATTTTGCATACAAACTATTTAATGTAGCACTTCCAAGAGTTAGAGACTTTAGAGGAGTTTCAAGTAATTCATTTGATGGTAGAGGAAATTATTCAATGGGAATTAAAGAACAATTAATATTTCCAGAAATCGAATATGATAAAATAGACAAAATAAGAGGAATGGATATAATCTTCGTTACAACTGCAAAAACAGACGAAGAAGCTAAGGAATTACTTACTCTACTTGGTATGCCATTTAAAAATTAGAGAAAATTAATGAAAAGCTTCGTCTTGCGTTGTCAAGCGTTGCAAAAAAGTTCTCAATATACACAAAGTATTATTTCAAACTTTTTTGCTAGCTTTCCTAGCAATACTCGCTTTTGATTAATTTTACAATTAATTAGGAAAATAATTAAAACTGAAATAATAATTTGATTAGAGAAAATTTGAGAAAGGAGAATAAAATGGCTAAAAAATCTTTAAAAGTAAAACAACAAAGAGCCCAAAAATATAAGACTAGAGAATATAATAGATGTAAAATTTGTGGAAGACCACATGCATATATTAGAAAATTCGGAATTTGCCGTGTATGCTTTAGAGAATTAGCTCATAAGGGAGAAATTCCAGGAGTTAAGAAAGCTAGCTGGTAATTAAAATCCAAATAAAAAAATAAACAGGCAAGCATTTAAAAACAGGTAATCACTAAAATATAAGGGGAGGGGACATACCTCAAACCGAATAATAAGTGATCCTAGGTAAGAGGTGTGTCCCCTGTCATAAAAAAAAAGGAGGGAAAAGAATTGAATACAACAGATCCAATAGCAGATATGTTAACAAGAATAAGAAATGCAAATAGCTCAAAGCATAAAACAGTTGATGTTCCAGCATCAAATATGAAAAGAGCGATAGCTAATATTCTATTTAAAGAGGGATATATAGCAGCATTTGAAGAAATAGATGATTCTCGTCAAGGAATTATAAGAATAACTCTAAAATATGATGAAAAAGGAAAAAGAGTTATTGACGGAATAAAAAGAATAAGTAAACCAGGATTAAGAGTATATGCATCTAAAGATGAATTACCTAAAGTATTAAATGGTTTAGGTATAGCTCTTATATCTACTTCAAAAGGAATAAAAACAGACAAAGAAGCAAGAAATGAAGGCTTAGGAGGAGAAGTTCTTGCGTATGTATGGTAATTTTAAAAGAAGGAGGGAAAAGAAAGATGTCAAGAATAGGAAACAAACCTATTAATGTACCAGATGGTGTAGAAGTTAAAATAGACGGACATCACGTTACAGTAAAAGGACCAAAAGGAACATTAGAAAGAGATATACATAAAAATATTACAGTATCATTAGAAGATAAAGTAATAACTGTAAAAAGATGTGATGATGAACCAGAAAATAGAAGCTTACATGGTTTAACAAGAACTTTAATAAGCAATATGATAGAAGGAGTTCTTAATGAATATAAAAGAGAATTAGAAATTAATGGTGTAGGTTATAGAGCTCAAAAGAAAGGAAATAAATTAGTAATGAACTTAGGATACTCTCATCCAGTTGAGATGGATCCACCAGAAGGGATTACTTTTGATGTTCCAGACGCTAACCACATTACAGTAAGAGGAATAGACAAAGAAGTAGTTGGTCAAACAGCAGCTGTTGTAAGAACAAAAAGACCACCTGAAGTATATAGAGGTAAAGGTATTAAGTATGCCGAAGAGCATATTAGAAGAAAAGAAGGCAAGGCAGGTAAAAAATAAAATTTTAATGAAAAGCTTCGTCTTGTGTTGTCAACCATCACAAATAATTTTTCAATGTACAAAACGTACAATTTCAAAATTATTTGTTCGGTTTCCTAGCAATACTTGCTTTTGATTAAAATTTAAAACCTTATATACTTGATTTATATATAAGCGCAAAGTAAAAATCTAAATTAAACTAAGAGCAAAATCTTTTAGTTAGAAAGGAGATTGAAAATGATTACAAAAACAGACAGAAAAGCTGAAAGAGAAAGAAGACATGCAAGAGTACGTAGAAAAATTTCAGGAACATCTGAATGCCCAAGATTATGTGTATTTAGAAGCAATAACAATATATATGTACAATTAATAGATGATGTTAAAAAAACAACATTAGCACAAGCTTCTACATTAGATAAAGAAGTAAAAACAAAACATTCTAATAAAGAAGCTGCTAAAGAAGTAGGGGCATTAATTGCAAAAAGAGCTTTAGAGAAAAAAATAGATACAGTAGTTTTCGATAGAGGCGGATACATATATCATGGTGTTGTTAAAGAATTAGCTGAAGCTGCAAGAGAAAGCGGATTAAAATTTTAAAAAATAAAAACAGGAGAACATTTTAATAAAGGTCATAATTAGAAAATAAAGGGGAGGGGACATACCCCAAACCAAATAAGAAGTGACCATAGGTAAGGTGTGTCCCTTGACATTAGTAAAGGAGGAAAGAAAAGTGCAATCAGAAAATATATCTGAATTAAAAGAAAAAGTTGTAGCTATAAACAGAGTTGCAAAGGTTGTAAAAGGTGGTAGAACATTCAGATTTAGTGCAGTAGTTGTTGTTGGTGATGAAAATGGACACGTTGGTGTTGGAAATGGAAAAGCATCAGAAGTTCCAGACGCAATCAAAAAAGCTATTGAAGATGCTAAAAAGAATTTAGTAGAAGTGCCTGTTGTTGATTCAACAGTACCACATGAATATGTAGGAAAATTCGGTAGTGCTAATGTTTTATTAAAACCAGCAGAAGAAGGTACTGGAATTATAGCAGGCGGTAGTGTTAGACCAGTTCTAGAACTTGCTGGATATAGAAATATTAGAACAAAGATAATTGGAACAAATAATCCAAGAAATGTTGTTTATGCTACAATAGAAGGATTAAAAGCTATGCAAACTGTAGAAACAGTTGCTAAAAAAAGAGGAAAAAAAGTAGAAGATATATTATAAAAATTATAAAATAGGGAAAACACTTATTTACAAGGGTAGGGGATATAACTTACCAAAAGTGTAAATGTCATAGAGTAAATGGGTGTCCCCTAACAAAAAAAGAAAAATAGGAGGTGTACAAACAAAATGAAATTAGACGAATTAAAACCAGCACAAAAAAATAAAACTAGAACTAGAGTAGGACGTGGAGTTGGTTCTGGTTTAGGAAAGACTTCAGGAAGAGGTCATAAAGGGCAAAAAGCAAGATCTGGTGGAGGAGTAAGAAGAGGATTCGAAGGTGGTCAAACTCCTTTATATAGAAGATTACCAAAAAGAGGATTTACAAATATTCATGCAAAAGTGTACACAGAAGTAACTTTAACAATGCTTAACAAAGCAACAACAGAAGAAGTTACAGCTGAAAGCTTAATAAATGATGGAATAATTAGTAAAGCAAATGATGGTATAGTAATACTTGCAACTGGTAAACTAGACAAGAAACTAACAGTTAAAGCAACAAGATTCACTAAAGCAGCTATTGAAAAAATAGAAGCTTTAGGTGGAAAGACAGAGGTGATTTAATTGTTTAAAACACTAAGAAATGCATTAAAGACTCCAGATGTTAGAAAAAAATTGTTATATACTTTATTACTTATAGTAATATTTAGATTAGGATGTTATATAACAGTTCCAGGAGTTGATACATTTGCATTAAGCGAAGCTTTTGGAAATACAAATGGAATAGCATCACTTATAGATATGATTTCAGGTGGAGCTTTTTCAAGATTTTCAATATTTGCAATGTCTATAAGTCCATATATTACAGCATCAATCGTAATTCAATTATTAGCTATGATTATACCTTCTTTAGAAAGATTAACTAAAGAAGGTGGAGAAGAAGGTAGAAAGAAAATTAATAAATATACTAAACTTCTTACTGTATTTTTAGCATTAATTGAAGGATTAGGATTATATTTATCATACAGTTCATCTGGAATATTTATGGATACAGGTTTTGCAACAGGATTTACTGTAGTAATTTCATTAATGGCAGGAACTGCATTATTAATGTGGCTAGGTGATGAAATTACAAATAAAGGTATAGGAAATGGTATATCTATAATCATATTTGTAGGTATTATAGCAGGGCTTCCAGGAGCGATAACTACAATTTGGAGTTTAATTATGGGAAGTGGTGCATTTAGTACAACAGGACTTTTAATATCTTTAGGAATTATAATAGGAGCTTTAATATTAGTAGCAGCAGTTGTATTTGTACAACAAGCTGAAAGAAGAGTACCTGTACAATATTCAAAAAGAGTAGTTGGAAGAAAAATGGTTGGAGCACAAAATACACATATTCCATTAAAACTTGTTATGGCAGGAGTTATGCCAATAATATTTGCATCATCATTTTTAACATTTCCAGCGATGATTATACAAATGTTCATAAGTGATATTGCAAGTCAAACAGGATTTTGGGCTACAATATATAAATTCTCAATAGCATCATCAACATCAAGTGTTGGATGGGGATATACAATAGCAAATGCGTTAGTGTATTTACTATTAATAGTAGGATTCACATTCTTCTATACTTATGCTACATTTAATCCAGCAGAAGTATCAAATAATATAAAAAGAAATGGTGGATTTATACCAGGTATAAGAGCAGGAAAACCAACAACTGATTATTTAAGTTCAATAATTAGTAAATTAACTTGGTTTGGTGGATTATACTTAGCAATAATTGCAATAATTCCTATGCTTGTAAGATTTATACCAAATGTAGATTTGGCATTTGGAGGAACTTCAATATTAATCGTTGTAGGTGTTGCATTAGAAACAATACAACAATTAGAATCACAACTTGTAATGAGACATTACAAAGGATTTTTAGAATAATGAATAAGAAAGCTGACCGCACTTTTTGGGTGCGGGCAGATTTGCGTAATATATAACAAAATTAAGCTAATGAACTAAATGTAAAATAAAAGCCTAGAAAGGAATGAATAAATTATGTATATAGTAATGCTTGGAGCTCCAGGAACTGGGAAAGGTACTATTGGAAAAATTTTATCTCAAGATTTAAATTTAGTACATATTTCAACTGGAGATATATTTAGAGAGCAAATAAGTAAAGAAACAGAATTAGGTAAAAAAATAAAACAATACATAGATAATGGAATTTTAGTTCCAGATGATGTTGTTATAGAAACTGTTAAGGCTAGGTTATTAGAAAAAGATGTAGAAAATGGAGCAATTCTTGATGGTTTCCCTAGAACTGCTATGCAAGCAGAAGCTTTAAAAGAATTTTTAAAAGAAAATAAGCCTCAAGAAAAAAGAGTTGCAATAGAATTAAACGTTCCAGATGATGAAATAATTAGAAGAGTTGTTAATAGATTAATATGTACTAATAAATCTTGTGGTGCAATATATAACAAAGAAACAAAACCACCAAAAAAAGAAGGTATTTGCGATATTTGTGGAAGCACTTTAAAAAGAAGAGAAGATGATAATGAAGAAACAGTTTCAAAAAGACTTGCGATATATCATCAAAATGCAGAAGAATTATTAGAATTCTATAGAAAAAATAATGCTTTATATTCAATATACCCAAAAGAATTAGAAAAAGCAGTAAGCGATATAAAAAAATTTCTAGAAGAATATAAAAGGAAGTAATGAAAGTGGTTACTATAAAATCAGAAAAAGAAATTAAATTAATGAAAGAAGCTTGCAGAATAACTAGTTTAGTATACAAAGAAATTGAAAAAGTTATTAAACCAGGAATGTCTACACTAGAGCTAGATAGATTTGCAGAAAAAATAATAAAAGAAAATGGTGGAACTCCAGCACAAAAAGGTTATCCAAGTGGAATGAAGGGTGTAGGACCATTTCCAGCAACATTATGTATTTCAATAAATGATGAAGTTATTCATGGAATACCATCTTCAAAGAAAATAATACATGATGGGGATTTAGTAAGCATTGACTTAGTTGTCTATAAAGATGGATTTAATGGAGATGCAGCAAGAACTTTTGTAGTAGGAAATGCAAGCAAAGAAGCTAGAAGATTAGTAGAAATAACAAGAGAGGCTTTCTTTGAAGGAATTAAATATGCTGTAAAAGGGAATAGAATAGGAGATATATCTCATGCTATAGGTGAATTTGTAGAAAAAAATGGTTATAGTGTAGTAAGGGAATTTCAAGGACATGGAATTGGCAGAGAAATGCATGAAGATCCAGGAATACCAAACTATGGAAAAGCAGGAAGAGGAATTAGATTAGAACCAGGTATGACACTTGCAGTAGAACCAATGGTTATTGCAGGCAAAAGAGATATATATCAAGATTATGATGGCTGGACAATTTTAACAGATGATGGAAGTTTAGCAGCACATTATGAAAATACTATTTTAATTACAGAAAAAGAGCCAGAAATATTGACATTAGTTTAATTTTGTTATATACTATATAAGTGTTTAATGTAAAATAGAACACTTGACTAAAAAAGAAAATGGAGGTCAATATGTCAAAAGAAGATGTTATAGAAGTTGAGGGAACTGTAGTAGATACATTACCAAATACTACATTCAAAGTAGAACTTGAAAATGGACATCAAATTTTAGCTCATATTTCAGGAAAACTTAGAATGAACTACATAAAAATCTTGCCAGGAGATAAAGTTAAAGTTGAATTATCACCTTATGACTTAAATCGTGGAAGAATTACATGGAGAGCTAAGTAAAATAAAAATATTAACCCAAATATATAATTTTTATAGTAAAGAGGTGTAAGAAAATGAAAGTAAGACCATCAGTAAAACCAATTTGCGAAAAATGCAAAGTTATAAAAAGAAAAGGTGTAATTAGAGTTATTTGTGAAAACCCTAAACACAAACAAAGACAAGGATAATAAAAAGTTAATAACACAAATCTAGATTCGCGGCTATAACTGTTAAAATTTTATTTAACAGTTATATATCAGGTTTGTGTCTAATATATTGTTTGAAAACATATTAAAGATTGGTATATAACCAATGCATTTCACCTTTAATAAAGTCCAAACACAAAATAAATAATAAAACAAAGTGGAGGTGCTAAAAAATTATGGCTCGTTTAGCAGGCATTGATTTACCTAGAGAAAAAAGAGTTGAGATTGGATTAACATATATATATGGTATAGGTTTAACAAGCTCACAAAAAATATTAAAAGCAGCAAATGTAAATCCTGATATAAGAGTTAAAGACTTAACTGATGACCAAGTACAAGCAATAAGAAAAGCTATGGAAGGTTACAAAGTAGAAGGAGACTTACGTAGAGAAGTTGCTTTAAATATTAAAAGACTTACAGAAATAGGATGCTATAGAGGTTTAAGACATAGAAGAGGCTTACCAGTTAGAGGACAAAGAACAAAAACTAATGCTAGAACAAGAAAAGGTCCTAGAAAGCTAGTTAGCAAAAGCAAAAAGTAAATTCAATAAATAAAATCAATTTTAAACTTCATACTGCGTTGTCAAACTTCGTAAAAATTTTTTCAATGTATACACATACTATTTCAAAAATTTTTACTCGTTTTCCTAGCATTATTCGTTTTAAATTGATTTTAAGAACATATGTTACCTAAAAAAGTATAATTGGTGATTATCACTTGATTTAGATAAATAATATTAAAAAATTAAAAGATTTACGATAGTGAATAATTCTAAAAAGGAGGAAAAACTAAAATGGCTAAAAATGTAACAAAAAAAGTAACTAGAAGAAGAGACAGAAAAAACATAGAAAAAGGTATGGCTCATATTCATTCTAGTTTTAATAACACAATAGTTACAATAACAGATACTCAAGGTAATGCACTATCTTGGGCAAGTGCCGGAGAACTTGGATTTAAAGGTTCAAGAAAAAGTACTCCATTTGCAGCTGGAGAAGCAGCTGAAACAGCAGCTAAAGCAGCAATGGAACATGGACTAAAATCAGTTGAAGTTTATGTTAAAGGACCAGGTTCTGGACGTGAAGCAGCTATTAGATCATTACAATCAGCAGGATTAGAAATAAGTAGCATTAAAGATGTTACTCCAATACCACATAATGGTTGTAGACCACCAAAAAGAAGAAGAGTTTAACAAAAAAATAAATAGGAGAGCACTTAAGTAAGGTTAATCACTAAAACATAAGGGGAGGGGACATACCTCGAACCGAAGTGGAAGTGACCTTAGATAAGAGGTGTGTCCAAAACAAAAAATAAAAAAGGGAGAATACTAAAAAAGGGTAAACAGTAAATCACAAGGAAAGGGGACATACATTGTCCCAATAGGAATACCCCGATATAAATGTGTATCCCCTAACATTAATTAGGAAGGTGAAAATTAAAAATGGCAAGATATAAAGATGAACAATGCCGTATTTGCCGTAGAGAAGGACAAAAATTGTTTTTAAAAGGTTCAAGATGTTATACAGACAAATGTAGCATATCAAGAAGAAACTATGCTCCAGGACAAAATGGTCAAAAGAAGAAAAAACTTTCTGAATATGGTACACAATTAAGAGAAAAACAAAAAACAAAAGCTTACTATGGAGTAAGTGAAAAACAATTTAGAAAATACTTCGAAATGGCTTCAAATACAAAAGGTATAACAGGTGAAGTATTACTTCAAATATTAGAAAGTAGATTAGATAATGTAGTATATAGACTAGGATTAGGTAGCTCAAGAGCACAAGCTAGAATGCTTGTAACACATGGCGCTTTTGAAGTTAATGGTCATAAAGTAGATATACCATCATATTTAGTAAAAGCAGGAGATGTAATCTCTGTAAGAGAAATTAGAAAAGATAACGGAGCTATTAAAGCAAACGTAGAAGAAAATGCAGCAAAACCAGTTCCAGCTTGGCTTGAAAAAGATGCAGAAAAATTAAGTGGTAAAGTTGTAAGATTAGCAGCAAGAGAAGATATAGACTTACCAGTCGAAGAACACTTAATAGTAGAGCTTTACTCTAAATAATAGAATATAAGAAGTGAAAATTTCTAATAAAATTGGGAGGTAAAAATGATAGAATTCGAAAGACCAAATATTAAATGCTTAGAAATTGATAATGATAGTAACTATGCAAAATTTGTATGTGAACCATTGGAAAGAGGATATGGAATTACAATTGGAAATTCACTAAGAAGAATATTACTATCTTCACTTCCTGGAAGTGCTATTACAAGCGTGAAAATAGATGGAGTTCTACATGAGTTTTCTACAATACCAAATGTAGTAGAAGATGTTCCAGAAATAGTTATTAACTTAAAAAGTGTAAGATTAAAGCTAGATCAAAATGAAGAAAAAACATTGAGAATAGATGTTAAAGGACCAGTAGATGTAAAAGCTGGTGACATAATTACAGACGGAACAGTAGAAATACTAAATCCAGATTTACATATAGCAACAGTTTCAGAAGGTGGAACACTAAAGATGGAACTTACAGCTGATATGGGTAGAGGATATAATAATGCTGAAAAAAATAAAAAACCAGATCAAGCAATAGGAGTACTTCCAATAGACTCTATTTATACTCCAGTAAAAAAAGTAAACTATGCAGTTGAAAATACTAGAGTTGGTCAAAGAGTTGACTATGATAAATTAACAATAGAAGTTTGGACAGATGGAAGTCTAAAACCTTATGAAGCTTTAAGTTTAGCAGCAAAAGTTATGACAAGTCATTTAGATTTATTTATAGACTTATCTGAAACAGCAAAAAATACTCAAGTAATGATAGAAAAAGAAGAAAATAAGAAAGAAAGAGTTCTAGAAATGTCAATTGAAGACTTAGAATTATCTGTAAGATCATTCAATTGTTTAAAAAGAGCTGGTATTTCTACAGTAGAAGATTTAGCAAATAAATCAGAATCAGATATGATGAAAGTTAGAAATCTTGGAAAGAAATCATTAGATGAAGTTACAAATAAATTACATGATTTGGGATTGGATTTTAGAAAAGATGATGAATAATCCTATGTATTAAATTTTAATACGAGTTAGAATTAATGAGAATTTGTACTTTAAATAAAGAGGAGGGAAAATAAAGTGGCAACTAATAGAAAATTAGGTAAAACAACTGATATAAGATTAGCAATGCTAAGAACACAAGTTACTGACTTAATATTACATGGTAAAATAGAAACAACAGAAGCTAGAGCAAAAGAAGTAAAAGCCATAGCTGATAGCTTAATATCTTTAGCTGTAAAAGAGAAAGATAACTTTGAAACAGTTGATGTAAAAGTTATTAAAGCAAAAGTTGATAGCAAAGGAAATAAAGTTACAGAACTTGTAAAAAGCAAAAATGGTAAAGAATATTTAAAAGTAGTTAAAGAGGAAACTACTGAAAAAAGACAAAAAGATATGCCATCTAGATTAAATGCTAGAAGAAAAATGATGAAATCATTAAATAAAGTTAAAGATGCAGAAGGAAATAACATAGATTTAACAGCAAAGTTATTTAATGAAATAGCTCCTAAATATGAAGGAAGAGTTGGAGGATACACAAGAATTCTTAAACTTGGACAAAGAAGAGGAGACGCAGCAGAAGTTGTTATGTTGCAATTAGTTTAATAAGAAAAATGAACTTTAGGGACGTTCCTTAAAGTTCATTTTTGTATATTTAACTTTAAGGAACGTCCCTAAAGTTAAATTCATATAATATGGTAACTAGTATAAACTTAGGAGGTTATCATGTTAGATTTTATAATAAATGGAGTATTTTGGGTGCTTGCTTTATATGGCTTAATTGAGATCATTAAAAATATTATATATATTTGTACATATACAAATTTAAAATCTGATGGAATATATATAATTATAGCTGCTAAAAATCAAGAAAATAGAATAGAGGGCTTTTTACGTACAATTCTTTTTAGAATTATGTATGGAAAAGAAGAATGTGTAAAAGATGTTATAGTAACAGATTTAAATTCAACAGATGATACAATGAAAATATTAAATAAACTAAGTAAAGATTATGATGAGATAAAAGTAGTAAATTGGAAAGAATGTAAAGAGGTAATAGATAGTATAAAAGAAGCTAGCTGAATATTGGATAGTATTATCAGTTAAAATTATTTTTTATTGTATAGGAAAAATCGACTTTTTCATTCATATTTTAGTGTTTTCAACGATTTTTCCGTATACAACAAGGTTAAGTTTCCTTGGGCTGTGCATATTTGCGAAGCAAAATGCACATGTGGCGAAGCCACTTTTCTTATAAGATTATGCTAAATTTACTGAACTTAATAAGAAATAAAATCTATATCCTTAACTAGTTAAAAATTAATTTTACACTAGTTTAAGATATAGATTGTTAGTGCTTTTATATTATATTCTTTTCTTAAATTCATCTAATAAATAAGAAACTAAATATAAGGCTAAATAATTCTTGTATAAAATTTCTTTATCATATACTTCATCTTTTAATGGTGGTGCGGAAAATAGTCCATCAATCCAAAATCGCATATAAATATAATTTTCAATAATAGCAATTTCGAATTTCTTAGTATTATATAAATCTATTAAAATTTTAATCAAACCTTCGTCAAATATATTACAATTTGAATTTGAAGAATGTATATTAAAATATTTGTTTAAGTTAGGAATGTTTATATTGTAATAATTAGTTTCTAAATAATTTTCTGTATTTTTATTTTTTACAACTTGGTTTACATCTGCTGCAAAAGTATTAAATAATTTATCATTCAATATTTTCTTCTTTTTTATATATAATTCAAAATTTGGATGTGATGACAGTTTACTTTTTGCAAATACACCTTCAAAAGTTTCATATTTTCGAGTAGAGTTAATATGAGTATTAGAAGTATGATTATAATACTTATATTCAGTAATGACTTTTGAAATAGTAATTTCATCATTTCCATATATACCATTAATTACATCAGATGATAAAAACTCATTGAAATGTTCAACTTTAAGTTTTTTATAATCTTCATAATCTATATTGCTTTCTGGATAATATTTTAAAGAAGAATCAAAAGCTTCAATTAATTTTGTCATTATTTTTTCTTTATATTTTTTTTCATATTCGTTTATATTCGTTTTTTTTCTTAAAGAAATAATCATTGGAAAAGTAAATGAACAAACAAAACAAATCATAAAAATGCACATAGTTATATCTTCACTTTCTTATTTAAATCCTATAAAAGCAAACGAAAAAATTACTATAAGTAATAATATGAGTTCAACAATATAAATTATTTTTTTAGTATTTTTTCTTTCTGATACAGCTAGAATTCGTTGATTTTCCATTTCATCAAAGATCTGTTTATTTTGAGATATAAATTTATTGTAAAAATCCTCAAAGTTATTTTCTATATTCATATTGTAACATCTCCCTTTTAATATAAATATTTTAAAATAGTATATAATAATATAAAGTTTTTGTCTATTATTTTTAAAAAAATCATGTAAAGATATGAATTGTAACCAATAATTAATTATGTATTGGTGAATTGAAAAAGTAAAATATAATTAGAAAAAGTAAATTCTAGTTACTGATTAAATGCTATTTAAAAGAATTTAATTAGCCAAAAAGGATTGCTTTTTCTTTAAATTTTGTGTAAAATGAAGATATAAACAAGAAAAAAGGGCGACTTTAAGCGAGTGAATTTAAACTAATTTTTTTTCGTGTAAGATTAATTTCTATTCACTTTAGTGGTGCTCTCAACAGAGGCATATTAAGTTAGCCATAGGTGCTTCTTGTTTATGTTATAGAGAGATGTTTATCATTATTTAAGAAGATAAGGTTGTAGCGTGACCTTGTCTTTTTCTATCTTTTGTATATGCAATTTATCTAATGTTTCTTTACCATAGAAAAATTCAAATGCTTCATAAGGAGTTTTACCACCTAATGATTTTCTAGGTACAGAATTAATATGAGAAAACATTAAATCAAGCTTGTCCTGTGTAAGCTCTTTCATACTCTTTCTCTTTTGAAGAATATCACGAATAAATATGTGATTGTTTTCAACATGAGGCTTTTGACTTGCCATTTGAGCATCACAATAGAAAATATTACTTCTAATTTCACCAGTTTCATGGTTTATCTCAAAAAGGTTTGGTTTAGCAAATTCAGAACCTCTATCAGTTAGTAATAGACCAAATAACTTCTTGAATATTTCTTCAGGCAAAATATCTTGAAAGTAATTTAAAGAATTGGACATTTCTTCTGCAGTTTTATGTTGTTTTAAAAGACCTATCATAAGTCCAGTATTTTCAAAGATAAAAGTTTGAATATATGGACCTTCTTGATGATTGTATACAGTATCCATTTCTGTTGTAGGAGAACAAGGATTATTTTTAATAAATTCTAAATAATCTTCATACTTTCTTCCAGTATAGTCGGCTGGTTCTGCTCTTTTCTTAAGTTTTTTCTTTTTTAGTTTTCTAGTAACTTTTCTTCGTAAATCAAGGTTAGTAACACCCCAATCTTTAAATAGCCCCATTTCTATGTAAGTATATATTGTTTTTTCACATTGAGTAATTTCCTTATGATTTTGTAAAATTGTGTAAATAGACTGACCTTGTTTAATTAAAGGACATATTATATGGGCTAATTCGTAAAGTTCAGTAGTGTTTAAATTAACACCTTCTCTAGAGTCCTTTAAAGTATATTCATAATTTTTTTGAGCAACATTTGCGTAGTAGAAATATTTAGTTTTTCTACATTTTTTAATATTAGGGCAACAGTTACAAGCACCAACAAATCTATCTCTTCTATTACAAGAAACTTCTTCAAAATGAATACATCTACTAGTACAAACCATACAATCCTTAAAAAATTTACAATTCCAAGGAGGAGTATCTACTAGAGAATATTTACATTTTCTGTTCTTTTTAATTTCTTTTCCTATTGTAGATTGGCTTTTATTAAGCTCTTTAGCAGTTTCAAATTTTCTTAATCCTTTGCAAATATTTTGTTCAATAATTTTTCTATCTTCTAAAGAAAGATGTTTTCCATTAAAATCCATAAAATACCTTCTTTCTCAAGAAGCACCTATACTTACTATTATACAACTTTCTTTTAATCTTACAATATCTATTAAAATACAATTAAATTATATTTATTATTATTTGAATAGAATTTACTTTTTTTATTAACTTTAATTATGTATTAAGTAGCAAACCTTACAAAACAACTTGTAAATCATTATCTCATATGATATAATGTGAACATAAAATCACAAAAAGAGGTAAGTGAATTTGCAATTACAAGGAGAAGTTATTGAAATAATATACAAAAATGACTTAAATAGTTATTGTATAGCAATTTTTAAAATAGATAAAGAAAAAAACGAAAATGACGAAATAAAAACTTTAGAAGAAGAAACTACAATAGTAGGGTATCTACCTTTTATAAATGTGGGAGATACCCTTAAAATTGTTGGAAAAATTGTAGAACATCCAGAATACGGAAAACAAGTAAAAGTAGATACTTTTGAAAAAATGATGCCACAAACTACAAAAGCTTTAGAAAGATATTTGGCAAATTGTGGAATTAAAGGAATTGGACCAGCTACAGCAAGTAAAATAGTAGATACTTTTGGAGAAGATACTCTAAATGTATTTAAATTTGAACCAATTAAACTTGCACAGATAAAAGGCATTACTAAAGATAGAGCTATTGAAATTGCAAATACTTTTATAGAAAATTGGGAAGTTTGGCAATTAGTTGGATTTTTAGATAAATTTGGAATAGGACCACAAAGTGCAGAAAAAATATATAAAACTCTTGGAGTAAATGCAATAGATGAAATAGAAGCTAATCCATACATATTAATAGATTTAGTAAATAAAGTTAATTTTGAGCAGATAGATAAAATGGCTCTAGGACTAGGAATTGAGCATAATAATCAAAAACGTATAAGAAGTGGAATAAAACATGCGTTAATTCTTATGACATATAATGGGCATTGTTGTACTAGATATGAAAATTTAGTAGATTTTGTTGTTAAACTATTAGGAGTTACAGGAAATGATGTAGAAGAAACTATTATAAATATGAAGGCAAAAGAGGATATTGTAATAGAAGAAAGAAATGACGAAGAATGGGTATATCTATATTCATTTTATAAAGCAGAGGAAAATGTAGCTAGAAGATTAATTGATTTAGATACATATAAAAATATAAAAAAGATTGACAGATTTGAAAAAGAATTAAAGTTATTTGAAGAAAAATCAAGCATAGATTTATCAGAAAAACAAAAAGAATCAATAGAGGCTATAAACGAAAATAATGTTTGCATTATAACAGGAGGACCAGGTACTGGTAAAACTACAATTATAAAGACAATTATAGATATATTTAAGCATAATGAAATGAAGCCAGTTCTTTGTGCACCAACAGGAAGAGCAGCTAAAAAAATGACAGAAACTACAGGGGAAGAAGCAAAAACTTTGCACAGATTATTAGAAATAGGTAAATTTTCTGATGAAGACCAAGGAATAAATACAGATATTTCAGTAGCTCCTATTGATGGAGATATTGTTATTGTAGATGAAATGTCTATGGTGGATATTTTTCTTATGAATTATCTATGTAAAGCTTTATATAAAGGAACTAAATTAGTTTTGGTAGGAGATATAGACCAGCTTCCATCAGTTGGACCAGGAAATGTGCTGAAAGACATAATTGAATCTGAAAAAATAACAACAATCACATTAAATAAAATTTTTAGACAAGCCGCTAAAAGTAAAATTATAGTAAATGCGCATAGAGTAAATGAAGGAATAGGCTTTATTACAAAAGAAGAAATACAAGATATGAAAAACGAGAATTTGGAAGATAATTTAGAAGAAAATGCACAAGATAAAAAAATAGATGGTCAAAAAGAATTTTTAGAAGATTTTTTCTTTGTTGATGAGAAAAATAAAGAAAAGATACTATATAATATAATTACTTTAAGTGGTGAAAGACTAAAAAAATATGGAGATTATGATTTTTTTAAAAATATACAAATTATAACTCCAACCAAAAAAGGAGAACTTGGAACAAAAGAATTAAATAAGATTTTGCAACAAGCTGTAAATCCATCATCTGATACTAAAAAGGAAAGAAAATTTGGAGATAGTACTTTTAGAGAAGGTGATAGGATTATGCAAATAAAAAACAATTATGATATTTATTGGGAGAAAAAAGCTCCAACATTTGAAAGTGGAAGTGGAGTATTTAATGGGGAATTTGGTACAATCTGTATAATAGACGAATTTAATAAACAAATTAAAATTAAATTTGATGATGAAAAAGAAGTGTGGTATCAGTTTAATGAATTAGAACAAATAGAACATGCTTATGCGATAACAGTGCATAAAGCACAACGGAAGCGAGTTTGACGTGGTTATAATGCCAATTTCACAAACAGCACCAATGCTACTTACAAGAAACTTGCTATATACAGGAATGACAAGAGCAAAGAAACTTTTGATTATAATAGGAAATAAAAATATAATTGATTTTATGATAAATAATAGTGATAATAAAAAAAGAAATACTGGTTTAGCATTTAAAATAAGCCAATGGGGACGTACACCTTTGGCTCAATTATAAGATTTATAATGTATTTTTAAATTCTATTTTTAAGCCAAAGGTGTACGTCCCCATTGGCTTATTTTATTCGGGGGTAATTTAAGGAGGTACTAAATATATGTACATTTTTGAAAAAGCCCTCGAATATATTTTTTTGCCATGTTGTGGTGTTTGCAGTAAATTAGGGGAAGGTTATTTGTGCAAAAAATGTGAAAAAGAGCTTGAGAAATATGTGATAAATAAAAGATATATTGGTAATAATTTAAAACGACTTGATAATATCAATATAAATGAAAATATTGAAATGATGCATATTTTAAAATATGAAGGAATAATAAGAAAACTTATATTAGACTACAAATTTAATGATAAATCATACTTATATAAAACATTTTGTGAATTTATTATAAAAGGAAAAAAATCTTTTGATTTTATAAAAAGTTATGATATAATAATTCCAGTTCCAATTCATAAAAAAAGACTGGGAAAAAGAGGATATAATCAGAGTGAATTAATTTCAAAGGAATTAGCAAAAAGCCTAAAAATAAAATGTTACACAGATGTTTTAGTAAAAATAAAAAACAATAACATGCAAAGTACTTTGAATAAAAAAGAAAGAGAAGAAAACACAAAAAATGCATATAAATTAAAAAATAAAGAAAAAATATATAATAAAAAAGTTCTTATTTTTGATGATATATATACAACAGGTGCAACAATTACTTCTTGTATTAAAGAATTAGATAAAGCAAAATTAAACAAAATTGGTGTTCTAACACTAGCAAAAGATTAAGTTAAAATAAAAAATAGATTGCTATCTAAAAAAATATTATCACTTTTATATAATTTTTATAACAATATAAAACCAAAAATTTAAAGATAGAAAAATAGTTAAAACCAAGGAAGGAGAAGAAAATGGAAGATTTAGTTGAAAGTATATTAGATTATATAAGATCAGATTATACAGATTATGCAATAATGATAAATGGTGAATGGGGAAGCGGAAAAACATATTTTTGGAATAACAAAATAAAACCTAAAATAGAAAACATGCAGCTTAATGGAAAAAGATATACAGCAATTTATATGTCTTTATATGGTATATCTAATTTAGAAGAAATTAGCAAAAAAATATTCATAGAAACCACTCAACTTATGGATAAAAATTTAAAAAAGTTCATGGATGCAAGTGGCGTTAAAAATATTCCAGAATACGCAAAAACAGGCTTAGATATGGCTAACTTCTTTGGAGTTACACAAAATGGAGATAGAATTGACTATGGACAATTTTTCTCTACAGATGACAAAGTACTATGCTTTGACGACCTAGAGAGAGCAAATGTTGATGTTATAGATATTTTAGGTTATATAAATAATTTTGTTGAGCATGATCATATAAAAACTATAATTATATGCAATGAAAAAGAATTATCTACTAAATTAAAAAATAGCAATCTAGAAATGAAAACATTTATTGCAACATATCTTTTAGACAAAGAAAATAAGCTTAATATAAAAACAGACAAGCCAATGGTTGAAAGAATACGTGATACTATAGAATATGTTTTTGACAAAGCAAATGATTATGAAAGAATAAAAGAAAAATTGATTGGTGAGACTTTTGAATATGCTCCAGAATTTAATTATATTATAAATGGACTTTTAATGAGATATGAAAACTGTCCTGACTTGATTAGATTTTTAAGAGAAAATACAAACCTTATAATTTCTACATTTAATAAAAGTGGTACAAGAAACTTAAGAATTTTAAAGCATTCTTTAACAAATTTTAAAAAAATATTTGATATGGTAAATAAAAGTTATCCAAATACAAACCATAGAGTTCTTCAAACTATGTTAATATTTACAATAGCTATTTCTTTTGAAATTAAAGCAGGAAAAATTACAAAAGATAAATTTGTAAATATTAATGATAATGAAGAATATAAAGCAATACTTGTTTCTTCAAGAGTATTTATGGATAATAGGCAATTTTACATTAAAGAGTTTGATAATAACTATTATTATAACTTTAAGGCTGAATATAGATTCTTTAAATTTATAGAATTATATGTTCGTACTCGTATATTTGATATGAAAGTATTTAAGCAAGATATGGAAGCTATAATAAATACAGTAGATACAGATAAATTACCTGGTTATAAAAGGCTTCTTACAGAGGAATATTGGAAGATTGCAGATGACCAATTTGATGGAATAATAACAGAAGTTTTAGAAGATGTAAAAAATGGTAGCATAGAACTTATAAATGTAGTAAAACTATTTGCATATTTTGCACATTTTGTAAGAAAAGGACTTATAAATTATGATATGAGAACAATTAAAAGTATATTTTTTAATGGAATGAATGCATCTTCATTAAATTCTACATATTGTCCAAATGTCGAAGAAGAACTTGCAAGTTTGGCAATAGAAGAAGATAAATCAGATGATATGGAAGAAGTGCTAAATTATTTTAACAATATAAATGCTCAATTAAAAGAAAAAATGTATAAAGAAAAAGCTGATGAAATATTTAAATATATTCCTATGAAGATGGAGCAATTCTATGATAAATTTGATAAAGAATGTATGAAAGTTCCAATATTTAAGTATTACGATGTATTTCAAATGTTTCAACGTATATCATGTGCAAGTAATGAAGATATAGTAACTATAAAAGAAAAATTACTAGATAGAGCTAAGAAATATGGTGAAAAACTACAAGAAGAATTACCAAACTTAAAAAAATTAAAACATGTTATGGATGACTATATTGATGGAAAAGAGCCAACAATAAAAATGGTTATATTAAAAGAATTCGCTGACGAACTTGGAAACGTGATAGAAGTTGAACAAGGAGAAAAAGAAGTTTCTTACGAAAATGAACAGGTTAATGCTACTAATTAAAAGATTGATGTGAGTTTATGCATTTTGAAATTTTTTTATTGTAGTTGAAAATTAAAATTAGTCAGAACATCTGTATATTTGAGGTTATATAAAGTAAATTTTAATATAAACGTGTAGTTTCAAAAAAATGTATAAAATTTTCCTCTTTAGAGATAATAAAAGTAGACATAAATTAAAAAAGGAGGAAAATTATGAAAGCAACAGGTGTTGTAAGAAGAATAGATGATTTAGGTAGAGTTGTTATACCAAAAGAAATAAGAAAAACTTTAAGAATAAAGGAAGGAGATCCTTTAGAAATATTTACAGATAAAGAAGGAGAGGTAATATTAAAAAAATATTCACCAATTGGAGAACTTTCAGAATTTGCTACAGAATATGCAGAAACTTTGGCAAAAACAACAGGGCATATTGCTTGTATCACAGATAAAGATACTGTCATAGCAGTTTCAGGTGGTTCCAAAAAAGAATTTTTAGAGCAAGGAATAAGCAATGAATTAGAAAGAATTATGGAAGATAAAGAAAAATATCTTAGTAAGGAAAATAATGATGTTTCAGTTCCTATAACAAAAAATGATAATAAAGAAAGAAGATATAATTCTCAAGTTGTTTATCCTATAATATCTGATGGAGATACAATAGGAACTGTTATTCTTTTAGCGAAAGAAAAAGGTACTAAAATGACTGAAGTAGAACAAAAAGTAGTACAATCTGCCGCTAGTTTTCTAGGAAGTCAAATGGAAATATAACCATGTAATAAAAATGTAATAAAAATGTAATAAAAATGTAATAAAACCTTAAAATGCTAATGCTATATATGTTTTAGAAAAAATTAACAAAAAAAATTAGTAAAAAATAAAATTATTGCTTGATTAATTTAAAAAAATGTAGTATAAAATATATGGTATTATTTATTAAAATCACGAAGGAGGAAATGTATTATGGAAAATAGTGTTAATAGAAATAATCTACCAACAGAAGTAAGTTTGTGGACAAAGATAAGGAATTTTTTATGCCAAGACATAACACTTGAATTAACTCCGAAACAAGAAAAAGTTTTCCAAGAAGTACATGATTTTTGGCATCAAGAGATTACAGGAAAAAATGTACATGACTTTTTATTCTATGATATAACAGGAGAAAAAGTAAAGAATTTTTTATTTAAAGAAATAGAAATAACTGATAACATAAAATTATAATAAAAAAAGAACTGAAAATAATCATCAGTTCTTTTTTTATGTAATAGGAAGTAAAAATTTTTTATTATAAATTACTTGAAATAAATATAAATTTGATATAAAATGTTAGTGTTTAGGTCATACTAAACAAAAAAGATGCTAAAACGCATCAGAGAATAGGAGGAATTTATATGTCAATAAAAATTGGTATTAATGGGTTTGGAAGGATAGGAAATTTAGCATTTCAAGCCGCTTTAGAAAGAGAAGGAGTAGAAGTAGTAGCTATAAATGATCCATTTATAACAGCAGACTATATGGCTTATATGGTTAAATATGATACTGTACATGGAAGATTTAATGGAACTGTATCAGGAGAAGAAGGAAAATTAATAGTAAATGGAAAAGAAATAAAAGTATATAATGAAATGGACCCAAAAAACATTCCATGGGGAAAAGATGGAGTAGAATATGTATTAGAATGTTCAGGTGTATTTACAACAATGGAAAAAGCACAGGCTCATCTAGATGCTGGAGCTAAAAAAGTAATTATATCAGCACCATCAAAAGATGCTCCAATGTTTGTAATGGGTGTAAACAATGAAAAATACACACCAGACATGAATATTATTTCAAACGCATCTTGTACAACAAACTGTTTAGCACCACTTGCTAAAGTTATAAACGATAACTTTGGAATTAAAGATGGATTAATGACAACAGTTCACTCAACAACTGCAACACAAAAAACAGTTGACGGAGCTTCTAAAAAAGACTGGAGAGGTGGTAGAGCAGCTGCCGCAAACATTATACCATCATCAACAGGAGCTGCAAAAGCAGTTGGAAAAGTAATACCAGAATTAAATGGAAAATTAACAGGAATGTCATTTAGAGTTCCTACAGTAGACGTTTCTGTAGTTGATTTAACAGTAAACTTAGCAAAACCTGCAACATATGAAGAAATATGTAATACAGTTAAAAATGCTTGTGAAAATGAGATGAAAGGTATAATGGAATATACAGATGAACCAGTTGTATCATCTGACTTTATTCATGACCCACATACATCTATATTTGACGCAGCAGCAGGAATAGCTTTAACAGATACATTTGTTAAATTAGTAGCATGGTATGATAACGAATGGGGTTATTCAAACAAACTTGTTGATTTAGCTATGTATATTTCTAATAAATAATTAGCCAAATAAAGAAGTTGTAGTTTATTGTGTATTTATTTCTACAATTTATAACGAAAAATACACAATAAACTATTTTTTATGAAAAACGGAAAAAGAATTACAATTCTGATGCCTACAAACTTTATTTAAAATTTAATAAACATACAAGGAATAATTCTCATAAATTTCAATTTCGTTTTGATTTGCCCAAAATTTAATTCTTTTCAAACTAGATTTTGATGAGAAAGGAATCTGATAAAGTATGGATAGAGAAATAAAAATAAATGGAATATATAAACATTTTAAAGGAGATTATTATCTAGTAGAAGATGTTGCAACTCATAGTGAAACAAGAGAAAAATATGTTGTATATAGAGCTCTTTATGGAGATAATAGCTTATATATAAGACCACAAGATATGTTTTTATCAGAAGTAGATCATGGAAAATATCCAAATGTAAAACAAAAATACAGATTTGAGTTACAAGAAATTAAAAGTGTGAAAGATAATTTTAAAGCATAGATATAACTAAAAAAATAGCTTTAAGCGATGAAATGCTTGAATTTGGAGGTATGTTATGAATAAGAAAACTGTAAAAGATATTGATGTAAAAGGAAAAAAAGTGCTTGTTAGATGCGATTTTAATGTTCCATTAGATGAAAATGGAAAAATAACAGACAATACAAGAATAACAGCAGCACTTCCAACAATAAAGTACTTAATGGATAATGGTGCAAAAGTTATACTTTGCTCTCATTTAGGAAGACCAAAGGGAGAAGTAAATGCAAAATATTCTTTGAAACCAGTTGCAGACGAATTAACGGATTTATTAAGTACAGATGTAAAATTTGCAAATGATATAATAGGAGAAAGCGCAAAACAAGTAACATCATCATTAAATGATGGAGATGTTGCATTACTTGAAAATGTAAGATTTGATCAAAGAGAAGAAAAAAATGATGACACATTGTCAATGGAACTTGCTTCGTTATCTGATGGAATATATGTAAATGATGCATTTGGAACAGCACATAGAGCACATAGTTCAACAGAAGGTGTTGCACATCATGTAGATGAAGCCGTTGCAGGATTTTTAATGCAAAAAGAAATAGAATTTTTAAATGGTACTCTAGAAAATCCAGAAAAACCATTTGTTGCAATATTAGGTGGAGCAAAAGTATCTGACAAAATAGGAGTTATAGAAAATTTATTAGATAAAGTTGATGAAATTCTAATAGGTGGAGGAATGGCATATACATTTTTAAAAGCAAAAGGTTTTGAGATTGGAGATTCTTTATGCGAAGAAGATAAAATAGATGAAGCAGAAAGAATAATGAAAAAAGCTCAGGAAGCTGGGGTTAAAGTAGTTTTACCAGTAGATACTGTAGTAGTTCCAACACAAGAAAAGACAGATGAAGAACTAGATAAAAAAGAAAAACAAAAAAGATTTATAGAATATTTAAAGACTGCACCTGACAAAGTTGTAGACTCAGATAAAATTCAAAAAGGTTATGAAGGATGCGATATAGGTCCACGTACAGCAAGAAAATTTGCAGAAGAGCTAAATGGTAAAAAAACAGTATTGTGGAATGGACCTCTAGGAATATGTGAAGTAAGTAAATTTAGCGTAGGAACAGAAAAAGTTGCAGAAGCTATAGCAAAAACAAATGCTACATCAATAGTTGGTGGAGGAGATAGTGTTGCCGCAATAAAAAAACTAGGTCTAGATGATAAATTTACACATATATCTACTGGTGGGGGTGCTTCACTTGAATTATTGGAAGGAAAAGCTTTACCAGGGTTGGTTTGTTTAACTAACAGAGACTGAACTTTAGGGACGTTCCTTAAAGTTCATAAAGAATATAAAAATAGATATTTTAGATAAAGAATTGAACTTTAAGGAACGTCCCTAAAGTTCAAGAATGGAGGTACAAAATGAGAAAAAAAGTGATAGCTGGAAATTGGAAAATGAATATGCTTCCAGATGCAGCAATTAGGTTTATTGATGAACTTATTCCACTTGTAAGAAATACAGAAAAAGAAGTGGTTTTATGTGTGCCATATACGGATTTATTTTATAGCTTACTAGCGACACAAAATACAAATATAAAAATTGGTGCACAAAATATGCATTGGGAAGAAAATGGAGCTTATACTGGTGAAGTTTCAGGAAGAATGTTAAAATCAATAGGTGTAGAATATGTAATAATAGGTCATTCAGAAAGAAGACAATACTTTGCAGAAACTGATGAAACAGTAAATAAGAAAATAAAATCAGCTTTTAAATATGGTTTAAAACCAATAGTTTGTGTTGGAGAAACTTTAGAACAAAGAGAAGAAGGAAAAGCTATAGAAATAGTAACTAATCAAACAGAAAAAGCATTAGAAGGATTAACAGAAAACCAAGCAGAAAACGCTATAATAGCTTATGAGCCAATTTGGGCAATTGGAACCGGAAAAACTGCAACAAAAGAGGATGCAAATGAAATGATAAAAGCAATTAGAGAAAAAATATCATATTTATATGGACAAATGGTAGCAGATAGAGTTATAATACAATATGGTGGAAGTGTAAAATCTTCTAATGCCAAAGAACTATTTTCTATGTCAGATATAGATGGTGGTTTGGTAGGTGGAGCAAGTTTAGATGCTACCGAATTTGCTAAAATTGTAAATTATGAAAATTAAACAAATAATTTATAAAATATGTGAAAATGTAAGTAGTCCCACATTGTAATTGTACTTTTCGTTTGAATACTTTGAATATTTGGAAAACGAAAATGTCCAATTGCCAGCAAGATGGGACGGAAATACATAAAAATATAAAAATCACATAATTAGAAAGGACTATATTTATGGACAAAAAACTTACAATGCTAATGATATTAGATGGATTTGGAGAAAATAAAAATGAAGAAGCAAATGCTGTAAAGCTAGCAAATACACCTAATATAGACAAACTTATGAAAACATGTCCAACAACAAAAATATATACAAGTGGACTAAATGTTGGGCTTCCTGATGGACAAATGGGAAATTCAGAGGTTGGACATACTAATATAGGAGCAGGAAGAATTGTATATCAAGAATTAACTAGAATTACAAAATCAATAGAAGATGGTGATTTCTTTAGTAATGCAGAGTTAGTAGAAGCAATAGAAAACTGTAAGAAAAACAATTCTAAATTACACATTTTAGGATTACTTTCAGATGGTGGAGTTCATAGCCATATACGTCATTTATTTGCAATATTAGAACTTGCAAAAAGAAAAGATTTTGAAAATGTATATGTACATTGCTTCATGGATGGAAGAGATACACCTCCAACTTCAGGTGAGACTTATATTATGAAACTTGAAGAAAAGATGAGAGAAAAAGGTATAGGTAAAATTGCTTCTATCTCAGGTAGATTTTATGCAATGGATAGGGATAAAAGATGGAACAGGGTTCAAAAAGCTTATGATGCATTAGTAAATGGAGAAGGTATAAAATGTACATCAGCAATTTCTGCAATAGAAGGTTCATACCAAAAAGAAGTATTTGATGAATTTGTTGAACCAACAGTTATTTGCCAAAATAATGAACCTGTTGCCAAAATAGAAGAGAATGATTCAGTAATATTCTTTAATTTTAGACCAGATAGGGCAAGAGAACTTACAAGAGCTTTAGTAGATAAAGATTTTGTCGAATTTGAAACAAAGAAAATGAATTTATGCTATGTTTGTTTTACTCAATATGATGAAACAATGCCAAATGTAAAAATTGCATTTAAGCCAGAAACTCTAAAAAATACTTTTGGAGAATATATAGCAAATAAAGGGTTAACACAATTAAGAATTGCAGAAACGGAAAAATATGCTCATGTAACATTTTTCTTTAATGGTGGAGAAGAAAAACAATATCAAGGAGAAGATAGAATATTAGTTCCATCACCAAAAGTTGAAACTTATGATTTAAAACCAGAAATGAGCGCATATGAAGTAACGAAAAAAGTTGTAGAAGCTATCAAATCTAAAAAATATGATTCTATAATATTAAATTATGCAAATCCAGATATGGTAGGCCATACTGGAAATTTAGAAGCAGCAATAAAAGCAATAGAAACAATAGATGAATGTGTAGGAAAAGTAGTAGAAGCAGTAAAAGAAATTGGTGGAGTAATGTTAATTACTGCAGATCACGGAAACGCTGAGCAAATGTTAGATTACAAAACAGGAGAACCACATACGGCTCATACTACAAACCCAGTACCATTAATATTAGTAGGAAAAGAGGATGCAAAATTAAGAGAAGGAAAACTTGCAGATTTAGCACCAACTATGTTAAAATTAATGGGACTAGAAAAACCACAGGAGATGACAGGAGAAAGCATTATAGTAGAATAAAAGCAATTAATTGGAGGAATATATGTTACAAAATTCAGAGATAAGAAAAATTTACTCTGAATTACAGAAACAATTATTTTATCTAATTCCAGAAAAATGGGATAGAATATATTTATATGCTTCTGTAGAAGAGAAAATGAAAGGATTAGAAACTGGGGAATTATTTTTCTATTATTTTCCGAAAGGAATATTAAAGAAAAATCCTGTAAATGTATATGAAGTGCCAAGTAAATTTAGTCTTAATGAAGAAAAATATATTAAATTAGTTGAAAAATTATATATGGAAATAAAAAAAATAAGGCAAATTTTTAGGCAAAACAAACATAGAGTTTGGAATAGCATTACTATAAGGATAGAAGGTTTAAAATTTGAAGTAGAATATAATTATGAAAATTTGTCTAATTTAAATTATTCAAATATGGATAGGCATATTATTTGGAAATATAATAATTTGAAATTACCACAAGAAGCATTTTCTAAGAGTGAACAAAAAATTATAAAAAAATATACAAATGAAACTATATATTTTAGCCCAGATATTGAAACTTATACTGAATCTATATATAAGAATCCTGTAAAAAAGATAGTTGCATATAATAGGGAAAAGACAGAACTTCTCTATATACAAGAATCTAAATTTCAACAAATAGAAAGACAGGCAAAAAGTAATTTTCATGAGCAAAGATATACTTATCAAGTAAGAGGAAAGAAAAAAATTAGAAGATTATATGAAAAGGAAAATAGTAAACCAAAAACATATATTGAGCAGATAGAAGAACAGAGGAATGCTGTTAAGAGTCAGATTCTCAAACACATGTAAATTCTAAAAATAATCATCATCTTGCGTCGTCAAACATGCGTAAAATTTTTTTCAATATACCACACGTATTATTTCAAAAAATTTTACTAGTTTTCCTAGCAATACAATAATTATTTTTAGAATTTGAAAAGAAGAAAAATAATCATCATCTTGCATCGTTAAACTTACGTAAATTTTTTCTCAATATACACACGTATTATTTCAAAAAAAATTACTTATTTTCCTAGCAATATAATAATTATTTTTAGAATTTGAAAAAATAGATATTAATGTTATACAACATAAATATAAATAAATTAAAGAAAGGAAGTATTTAATTATGAAAGATTATTTAGGAATTGAAAGTGTTAGAGCTTTAGAAGTATTGGATTCAAGAGGAAATCCAACAGTTCAAGTTGAAGTTGTAACAGAAGGAGGATTTTCAGGTGTAGCAATGGTTCCATCAGGAGCATCAACAGGAAGTTTTGAAGCAGTTGAATTACGTGATGGAGATAAAAATAGATACTTAGGAAAAGGTGTTCAAAAAGCAGTAGATAATGTAAATAAGAAAATTGCTGATAAATTAGAAGGAATGAATGTTTATGAGCAAGTTAAAATAGATAAAATGTTAATAGAATTAGATGGAACAGAAAATAAAGCAGATTTAGGTGCAAATGCAACACTAGGTGTATCTTTAGCAGTAGCAAGAGCGGCAGCTGCATCTTTAGGAATGAGTTTATATAATTACATTGGAGGAGTAAATGCAAAAGAATTACCAGTTCCAATGATGAATATTATGAATGGTGGAAAACATGCAGATAGTGGACTTACAGTGCAAGAATTTATGATTATGCCAGTAGGAGCAAAAACATTTAAAGAATGCATGAGAATGGGTGTAGAAGTATACCATAACCTTAAAAAAGTATTAAAAGAAAAAGGATTATCTACAGCAGTAGGCGATGAAGGAGGCTTTGCTCCTAATGTATCTAGCGAAAAAGAAGCTTTAGATTTAATACTAGAAGCTATAGAAAAAGCTGGATATGTACCAGGAAAAGACGTATGCTTAGCTTTAGATGCTGCTTCAACAGAAATGTATGATGAAGCTAAAAAAGTAGGCAAAGATGGATACTTATTCTGGAAAACAGGAGAATTCAAGACAAAAGAGCAAATGGTAGACTTTATAGTAGATTTAGCAAATAATTATCCAATAATTTCTATCGAAGATGGTTTAGCAGAGGAAGATTGGGAATCTTGGAAACTATTAACTGAAAAAATTGGAGATAAAGTTCAATTAGTTGGTGATGATTTATTTGTTACAAACATTAAGAGGTTACAAAAAGGAATTGATATGGGTGTAGCAAATAGTATATTAATAAAACTAAACCAAATTGGTACATTAACAGAAACATTGGATGCAATCGAGCTTGCTCATAAAAATGGATATACAGCAGTTGTATCACATAGAAGCGGTGAAACAGAAGATACAACTTTAGCAGATGTTGCAGTAGCTACAAATGCAGGGCAAATTAAAACTGGTGCACCATGTAGAACAGATAGAGTTGCTAAATACAACAGATTACTAAACATTGAAGATGAATTAGAAGATGTTGCAATATTTAAAGGAAGAAAAGCAATAAAATAAGAAATTTGAACTTTGGGGACGTTCTTAAAAGTTCAAATTAACACTAATTGTTTATAAAATTTAAAAACAAATATTGGGGGAACTTTTAAGAACGTCCCTAAAGTTCATCCAAGTATATATTGGGGTATCGCCAAGTGGTAAGGCATCGGACTCTGACTCCGACATTCCTGTGTTCGAATCACAGTACCCCA
>CAMMTN010000018.1 GCA_946499885.1 uncultured Clostridium sp.
ACTGAGGCAGAAAACTTTCAAAGTTTTCCACCCCAACTATTGACATTGAGCCATAACTATATATCTATTCATTTGTTCACACAGTTTTTATTGATATATAAAGCTTTTTCCTTATTTGTCCACAAGATTTAATTTATGTGGACAAATCGTGGACATTTGTCCACCGTGGACAAAATTTTCAATTTTCGAGTTTTTATAAATCCTTATTTTTCAAGGGTTCTAAGCATTTTTACCACAACAGTTTTTGTATTTCTTCCCACTTCCACAAGGACACATTTCATTACGGCCTATTTTTTGCTCAGTATTTACTATAGGTGTATGATTTCTTTCGCCAGATGGTGCATTTCCTTTTAAAGAAATTGTTTCATCTTCAAAACCTTCTCCTGTTATTTTTACAGATTCTTGTCTACTAGGTGCTCCTTCTCTTTTACGTGCATTCATAAGAATTTTAACTACGTTTAATTGAATGTCTGCTATCATTTGATCAAACATTTCAAATCCTTCAATTCTATATTGAACAACTGGATCTTTTTGTCCATATGCACGAAGTCCTATACCATCTTTTAATTCATCCATTGCATCTATATGGTCCATCCATCTTTCATCAACTATTTTTAGCATTACAACTCTTTCAAGTTCTCTTAAAGTTTTTTCACCGAAGTCTTTTTCTTTCTCTTCATATTTGTTATGAGCTTTTTCTTCTACTTCTGCTATTACCTTATTGCTATCTACTTTTGCTTCTTCAAGAGCTTTTACATCATTAATTCCAAATGTTGTAGTTAATTCTTGAATTAATGCTTCTTTGTTTACGCCTTCTTCTGTAACATATGCATTAACTGTTTCTGTAACAACATTATCTACTATTTTGCCGATACTTTCTTTTAAGTTTTCACCATCAAGAACTTCTCTTCTTTGTTTGTAGATAATTTCTCTTTGAGTATTCATAACATCATCATATTGAAGTACATTCTTTCTTATTGTAAAGTTACGTCCTTCAACTTTCTTTTGAGCATTTTCAACAGCTTTAGAAATCATTTTTGCTTCGATTGGCATATTTTCATCTGCACCTAAAGTATTAAATACTCTAGTAATCATGTCTCCACCAAAGATTTTCATTAAATCATCATCAAGTCCAATATAGAATCTTGATTCACCTGGATCTCCTTGACGTCCACTACGTCCTCTTAACTGGTTATCAATTCTTCTTGATTCATGTCTTTCTGTACCAATTATTTTTAATCCACCAACAGCTAAAACTTTTTCTTTTTCTTCTTTAATTTCTTTATCAAATTTTTCTTCTAACTCTTTATATTTCTTTCTAGCATATAATATTTCCTCATTATCAGTTTCATTAAATGCAGTAGATTGTTCTATTTGCTCTGGAGTATATCTTAATCTCTTCATTTCTTGTTTTGCTAAGAATTCGCTATTTCCTCCAAGCATAATATCTGTACCACGACCAGCCATGTTAGTAGCTATTGTAACAGCGCCGAACTTACCAGCTTGTGCAACTATAGCTGCTTCTTTTTCATGAGATTTAGCATTTAATACTTCATGCTTAATTCCTTCTTTATCAAGCATTTTGCTTAGTTTTTCTGATTTTTCAATTGATACTGTACCTACTAAAACTGGTTGTCCTTTTTTGTGGCTTTCTTTTATATCTTCAATAACTGCTCTAAATTTAGCATTTTCATTTTTATATATTATATCTGGATTATCTTTTCTTATCATAGGCTTATTTGTTGGTATTTCTACAACATCTAACTTGTATATTTCTTCGAACTCATCTTCTTCTGTCATAGCTGTACCAGTCATACCAGATAATTTATCATACATTCTAAAATAATTTTGGAATGTAATTGTAGCTAAAGTTTTAGATTCATCAGCTATTTTTACATGTTCTTTTGCTTCAATAGCTTGATGTAAACCATTGTTGTATCTTCTTCCATACATGATACGTCCTGTAAATTCATCAACTATTAAAACTTCTCCATCCTTTACAATGTAATCTATATCCTTTTTCATAATTCCATGAGCACGCAAAGCTTGATTTACATTATGAACTAATTCAGAGTTTTCAATATCATTAAAGTTCTCTAAACCAAATTCTTCTTCTGCTTTTTTTATACCTTTTTGTGTTAACGAAGCAGATTTTGCTTTTAAGTCAACTATGTAATCATATTTTTCATTATCTTCTGCTTGTTCAAAGTCTTTAACATCTTCCTCAACAATAACTTTTGCAGATAGTTTTCTTACAAAGTTATCAGCTTTTTTATAAAGGTCAGAAGATTGTGCTCCTCTACCAGAAATAATAAGTGGTGTACGAGCTTCATCTATTAAAATACTATCAATCTCATCCACGATTGCATAATTTAATTTTCTTTGAACTAATTGTTCTTTGTATATAACCATATTATCTCTTAAATAATCAAATCCAAATTCATTATTTGTTCCATATGTTACATCACAAGCATATGCTTTTTGTTTTTCTTGTGGATTCATTCCAGCTATAGCTAAGCCTACTGTTAGTCCTAAGAATTTATATACTTTACCCATCCATTCACTATCTCTTTTAGCTAGGTAATCGTTTACTGTAATTACATGAACTCCTTTTCCTGTAAGAGCATTTAAATATACAGGCAATGTTGCAACTAATGTTTTACCTTCACCAGTTTTCATCTCTGCAATTCTACCTTGGTGTAATATAATTCCACCTATTAATTGTACATCAAAATGTCTCATTCCTAAAACTCTTTTTGCAGCTTCTCTCATTACTGCAAAAGCTTCTGGTAATAAATTATCTAAAGTTTCACCTTTTTCTAGTCTTGCTTTAAATTCATCTGTCTTTCCTCTTAATTCTTTATCAGATAATTTTTGCATATCTGGCTCTAATTCATTAATTTTCTTTACTAATGGCTGAACTCTTTTTACTTCTTTTTCACTATATGTTTTAAATAATCCCATTGTTTTTCTTCCTTCCTACTGTTTATTAAATTTCCATCATACTATATCACTTTTTTAAAAAAATCGCAACCTGTTTTATCTATTTTTTAAATCATTTATTCATATTTAACTCAATTTCATCATACTTTTTAATATATCTTATTTAATAGGTGGTATATATGTTTATTTTTAATTTAAAAATTAATGGAAACAGAACTTACAAAATATTTATGGGAATATTATGCGTTATAGTTCTACTTCTTACTGTGTTTATATGTTATAAAGTTATTTTTAATAATTTCTTTAAAACAAATGATAAATATTTAGCAAATAGCACATTTACACTTACTACTCGGAAACTATACAAATGTCCTTCAAAATGTTCATAATGATATAGATAAATATGTAGGACAAAAAATAAAATTTACTGGGTATGTGTATAGAATGTATGATTTTAATACAGAGCAATTTGTTTTGGCAAGAGATATGATAGTTTCATCCGACTTTCAAACAGTTGTAGTTGGCTTTTTATGCCATTCAAAAATAGCTAGTAATTTTGAAGATGGAACTTGGGTAGAAATTGAGGGAACAATAACAAAAGGGGATTATTATGGAGTAATGCCTATAATTGAAATAGAAAAAATAAATACAGTAGTAGAGCCAACAGATGAATATGTGTATCCTCCAGATGATAGTTTTGTAACTACTTCTACTGTGATTTAAAAGAAAATGCATTTAGGGAAGGAGCAAAAAAACAGCATTAGCATATAAAATTTTAAAATGCTGTTTTTTTGCTCCTTCCCTAAAAACAACTTATATTCCTTCTTTTCTTAATACTTCCATTAAATCATCTACAAAAATTTTCTTCTTTAAATAAAGTGTAGATATAATGGTAATTATAGCTATTCCTAAAGTACTTACTATTATTGAAGTCCATGGAATTTCAAAAGCATACCACGTAAAATCAATGTTTAAGAAATATAATACATATGATGCTAAAGCACCTATCGATGTTCCTAGTATTAAAGCAAGCACACAACATATTGCATTTTCTAAAAATATCATTTTATTTATTTGCTTTTCTTCCATTCCTATTGTTATTAGTCTTACTACCTCCCTTTTTCTAGTTTCTAATGAACTATTTATAGCATTATACATATTAATAATTCCTACTAAAGTAATTATTCCTATAAAGCTATAAATAAATATATTTATTAGTAAATTTAATTTAATTGCATCTTCATTTCCTTCATAACTTCTTCCTTCTATAAATTCTTCGCTTTCTGCAGAATCTGAGGTTAAATTATATTTTTCTTTTAATTGTTGTACTAAAGCATCCGCTTCTTCTATGTCTTTAACCCAAAGAGAAATATAATCCACATTAAATTCTCTTTTGCTTTCTTCAAGTCCATTTATTCTATCATATATCTTATCTGCTATTCCTTTATTTACAACAATTAAAGTATTTGAGCTTCTTGAAGTTAAATTAGGAACAATATTTGTAACTTTTTTTATTTTAATATTAGTATTTTTTTCTAAAATATCGTACGAACTATTTCCTATTGTTAGAAAATCCCCATCTTCATAATTAGTAAATTTAATGCTGTTATAATATTTAGTCTTTATATTTGAATAATCCATTAAAATACATTCATCATCTTCTAACTTATCCACTCCGATTTTTTGAAGATAATTATCTAAAGCACTTTTATTTAATTCAACTACACCAACTTGCAAGCAACTTACATCTAATACTTCTTCATAATTCTCTGTATATAAAGCTTGAAAATGTGGGTATAATTTATAATCTCCTCCATATATTTTCTTTCCTAATTCTTTTTCTTCATCACTTATTTTTTCTATGGGTACTAATAAGTTTTGGGTAGTGGCATAATTCAAAATAATTTTGTCTGCGATATTTGCATTTTGTATATCATCAATTATTTTCTCTGATAAATCTCCATATTTATCTATTCTATAATATAAACTTATCTCATAATTATATTCTGCTCTATAAGCATTTTCTACAATATTAGTAATATAGTAATTACTTACTATAATTAATGTAATGCTTATAACTAAAGACATTATTATAGCAGTGTACCTTGATTTATATCTTTCTATATTTTTAAATGCTAACTTTCTTTCTATATTTTTCTCATCTTTACTTTTTTTCTTGTGCTTTCTTTTATTTATATGTACATATTCCCTATTTTGTTTTATCAAACTAATAGCTTGCGTTCTAGATATCTTCTTAATAGGAACTACTGATGATAAGTATGTTGCTAAAACTATAATTATTATAGAAAATCCTAATGTGCTAAATGGAATTGCTACATTCATTTCTTCTTTTACCTGAAAAATTCTTAAGAAACCATCATTAGACGTAGATAAATCTGGAAATATGTTATTTACAACGGTTATTAGTAAGCAGTCTAAGCCAATTCCTATTAATACTCCAAGTGGAATTACAATAAGTAAAATAATAAATAATTCTGCTCTAATACTTCTTCGCATTTGTTTTGATGTTGTTCCTATTGATTTTAATATTCCAAAATACTTTTTTCTTTCTATTATACTAATATTCACAACAGAATAAATAAATATCATAGAGCTTATTACTACTATTCCTATAAAGATTCCTTCTACGGCGTATATCCCTTTTTGAAAACTAGATACATAATCTAATACTCCTTCATATTCTAACAAATCTTCATTATATCTAGTCATATTTTCTAAAGAAGAACCATTTTGATTTCTATATGTACTTAATTGATAATATATGTCAAAATAATCGTCATATATTTGTTTAATATTATTACTTAAAACTGTAATATCTACTGTATCACTATTTTTTAGTTCTGCTCTATCTAGTAAAGTTACAACCTGAAATGAGTCTATAAAATCACTATACAAAATAGTTCCTACTACTATATATTCCTTATTCTCACCATTTTCAAGGGTTTGAATTAATTTATCACCTATTTTATAGTCACCGTTCATGCAAACTACTTCAGTAGAATTTTCTGGAAGTCTACCTTGCATTAAGTTATTCTTTATTAAATTTTTCATGGCGTTTTCGTCAAATCCAATAATAGTATATTTTAAATTTCTGTCTTTATCTATACTTTTAGCACTTCCCATCTCATACATTACAGAAATTTCTTTTACATTACTATGTTTTTCTATAGTACATGCTTCTTCATAAGTTATTCCATTATATGATACTTCCCAATTACTATTATTTCTTTCTACTGTAATTCTATATTCTTTGTAACTATCAAGAAATAACAAAATAGTTGTAATAAGAATTGTAGATATCAGAATACATAAAGATATAATAAAAGTTCTTTTTTTATTATTTTTCAAATAATTTATTGCTAATTTTAAAGCTACTCCCATTCAATTCCCCTCTTTTCCGTTCTAGATATTCTTATCATTCTTTATTATTTTGCCATCCCTAATTTCAATTATTCTATCTGCTTGTAAAGCAATTCTTTCATCATGAGTAACCATTAGCAAGGTCTGTTTATATGTTTTATTATAATACTTAAATATGTCTACAATTTCTTTTGAAGATTTACTATCTAGATTTCCTGTTGGCTCATCTGCTAAAACAATAGCAGGCTCATTTATTAAAGCTCTACCAATAGAAACTCTTTGCTCCTCCCCACCTGATAATTCTGATGGTAATGCTGTTCTTCTGTTTTCTAATCCAAGAAGATTAATTAACTTATTTAATTTTTCTTTATTTATGTGTTTATTATCTAACAAAATTGGTAAAGTTATATTATCTTCTACATCTAATGTAGGAATTAAATTATAGAATTGATATACAATTCCAATATTTCTCCTTCTAAAAATTGTTAACTTGTCCTTTTTTAGAGATGAAATATCAGTTCCATTAATATATACTTTTCCTTTTGAAGCTTTATCAATTCCACCTAAAATATGAAGAAGCGTAGATTTGCCACTACCAGATGCACCAACTATTGCTACAAATTCTCCTTGATTTATTGTAAAAGAAACATCATTTAATGCATATAGCTTTTTATCTCCATTTGCATATTCTTTTATTATATTTTGAGCTTTTAAAATTTCCATAGTTATCCTCCTTTTGTATCTATTATATATCTACAAAATGACTTTAAAATGACTTTTGATAAAAATAATAGCAATTTATTAAAATAATCTAATTAGAAATATTTGGCATTTTTTGACTTTATGTAAAATATTTGTTATAATAGAATATGTTACCAAAATGGTAAAATTATTTAAAGGAGTAGATTTTAATGACTATTGAAGATTTTCGGGAAAACTTAAAAAAAGAAATTTATCCTTATGGCATTCGAAAAATTTTCGAAATAGAAACACAAAAAATGTTAGAAGGTATATTGGAAATAGTCCAAAAAGTTTGTGGAGGTTCACGTCTCCAACTTTCAGTAGATGAATATTTGAAAACGCGTATAACAATTTTTTCAACAGAAGAATATATACCGGAGAACTATGAAATCTTGTGCATGAGGTGCGGAGAACAAGAATCTGATTTTACTATTTTGGGTCATCGCTGCAAATTTCATTTTTTAAGTGATTTGTTCCGCTTAAAAGAATGGAGTTTTAAGTTACCAAAAGAAGATTCGTTGGATACATTTACATCCAGTCAAAAAAGATTTCAGTATTATCAAGAACTGTGGATTGCAGTTTATTTGGTTTCATTTTTTAAAGAACATCATATCGAAACCGAAATAACTTACGATAAGGGTAATGGAATTACTTTTTTAGATTTGAAAATCACTCCTGCATGGTTTTTGTAACTATGCAATGTAATGAGGCTCTGAATGAGCCTCATTACATTTTTTCTAGATTATATAAATATTTAATTATATAATTTAATTATAAATTTCGTTTCTTTATTTTCTTCACTTTCTACTAAAATCTCCCCATTATGACTTTCTATAATACTTTTTGCAAGTGATAATCCTATACCAAAGCTATTGCTGCTTGAATTCTTGCCTTTATAAAACTTATCAAAAATTTTAGGCAAATCTTCTTTTGATATTCCAGTTCCTTTATCCTTTATTTGTATTTCTGTATACAATGGATTTTTTATACATTCTATTTCTATTTTAGAATTTTCTTTTGAATGTTCTATGCAATTCTTTAATATATTTTCAACGGCTTCCATCATCCACTTTTTATCTATATAAACATTAATATCTTCATTTACATTGATAATTAAACTTTGATTTTTTTGCTCTATAAAAATGTTCATATTCTTTTGAATTGTGCTAAACAATTCTTTTATATCTACCTGTTCTTGCTTCATAGTAATTGTTTTAGTATCCAATTGCGCCATCTTTAATAAATTATCTATAAGCCAATTAATTTGATTTAATTGCCTTGAAATCTCAAATATAAATTTTTTTGTGTCATTATCTAAATTGTCCTCATTTTCAATTATAGCATCTGTCATCGCTGTTATTGCCATAAGAGGAGTTCTAATTTGGTGTGATATATCTGCTAAATAATTAGAAAGAGTTTCTCTATCCCTTGCTAAATTTTCAGATTTTTCTTTTAATTCTAATACAATTTTATATATCTCACTTTTTAAATTGCTAAATTCACTTTCAGAAATATTTTGTATATCTACATTATAATTTTTTTGATAAAGTTCTTGCAGATATTTTCTCATATTTTTTACTTCTTTTTCATTATTATTTAGTGAAAATAAATAATATATTGTAATTAAAAATAGTGTTAAAATATTTGTACCTATTAATATGTAAATGTATTTATATATTTTATTATTAATTTCGTTTATAGCAAAACTCTGTTTTAAGGTTTCTACTTCATATTTATTTATAATACTTTTCTTTTCATTATTAGAAATTAGCATCATGCTACTAATAATTATTATATTTACTATTAGTATTGTTAATATTGATAATATTAAATATTTCTTGATATTTTTATTTTTTAAACTATTTATTATTAGCATTTTCTATTTTATATCCTATTCCTTTTATTGTTTTAATAATTTTTGGATTATTTATATCATCTTCTATTTTTTTACGTAATCTTTTTATATATACGGTAAGAGAATTATCATTAATAAAGTTTCCTCTTACATCACAAGCAAGATTTAATAGTTTTTCTCTCGTAACAATGCAGCCTCTTGAATTTAATAAAGTATTTAAAATTCTCCACTCTAAACTTGTAAGCATAACCTCTTTATTATTTTTATATACAATCATTTTATCTAAATTAAATGTTACATTATTTATCTCTACTATATTTTCGACTTGATTATATTTTCTAAGAGCATTATTTATCCTTGCAATTAATTCTCCAATTCTAAAAGGTTTTACAATATAGTCATCAGCACCTAAATTAAATCCTTTAACTATATCGCTTTCTTTATCTTTTGCAGTTAAGAGTATCACAGGAATATCTAAATTTTCTTTTATATATTTACAAAATTCCATTCCATCTCCATCAGGTAGCATTATATCTAGTATTATTAGATTAAATTTATTATTTTTAAGTTCTTTTGTAGCATCTTCTAAATTTTGATTTACAACAACAATATATTTTTCTTTTTCCAATGAGAATTTTAGTCCATCTGCTATAGGCTTATTATCTTCAATAATTAGTATTTTCATTTTATCATAACTCCTAAACCGATTTTTATAACATTCTCCATAGCAATTATTCCTCCTTATAACTTATTAATTTTATTATGGTTATATCATAAAAACGTTTCTTTTTCAATATTTTTTATATAGGTGTTTTGCCATTACTCCTATTACCTCTCCAAAATAGATTTAACCACTCCTCTATCAATTACTGTACCATATATATTTTTTAATATAATAAGCACTATTGGACCTAATAAAAGTCCCCATACACCTAAAAATCTAAAACCTGTATACATTGCAATTAGTGTAAAAATGGGATGTATTCCTATCTGTCCACTTACAATTCTAGGTTCTATAAATTGTCTTACTATACTCATTATGCACCATAATACAAATATTCCTATTGCAAGCTTCATATCTCCTGAAAAAGCAAGAATTCCCGCCCAAGGTATCATTACAGTTCCTGAGCCGAAAATAGGAAGTGCATCAATAAATGCTATTCCTATTGCAATAATTAAAGGAAATTCTATATTCCAACCTATAAAATAAAAAATGTATAGGCCTACTAATGATATAAAAAAAGAAATTAAAACTAAAATTAATTCTGCTTTTAAATAACCACCTAATGATTTAACAAGTGTTCTTAAATGCACACCTATTCGTTTTACCCAAGTTTCTGGCAGATGATGCTCTAATTGATCTATCATATATATTTTGTCTACACATATAAAATATAGTGCAATTAATGCTATACCAGTATATACTCCTAATGTTGGCATAGAAGTTATAAAATCTATTACATTTGTAAGTACACCTTTTGCCCAATCTGTTGCAGTTTCCAAAAACTCCATTCCAGAATTTTGAACTATATTCATAACTTCTTCTGGAACATTTATCTTACTTAAATCAATGCTTGATACTATAGTTTGAAACATATTATACCCAGTATCAATATATGTGTTTAAATTTGTAAGCAAATTACTAGCTTCTGAAATAAGAGTTGTTATTCCCCATACTAATATTCCACATATTATAACTATTGCAATTATAAATACGATGATAGAACTTGTCCTACGAGTTAGTCTTGTTTTTTTCATAATAAACTTTATAATAGGTTCTAACATTAATGAAATAACAAAAGCTACTAAAAAAGGCATAAAAAATACAGCTAATTTAAAACTAAAATATACAACAATTATACTTAATACTAATATAAATATATTTTTTATAACTTTATTCCAGTAGTTCATATCTATAACCATATATGTAAAATCCTTTCATTATTTACTTGTCCATTATTTATTTTATGCTTAAAAATTGTTTTTATTCTAAAAATATAACTTATAAATTAGTACTGAAATCTTACATATTAGAATAGGATAGTTTAACTAAATTAGAAGAAGTTACAATTCATAGCCAAAATTGTTATATTTTTACGAAAGCCAGTAATAGTAATAAAAAATTATTTCGAATATGTCGGTCAAGCTGATTTTCGTAGAAATTCTAAATTAATTTTATGGCACCCTTCCATCTAAGATGAACCCTTTCCATAAAATTAATCAAGAATTTCTAACTTCAAATCACTTTCCATTCCATATTCTTATAATTTTTTATTACTATTACTGGCTTTTATCACATAATTTTAAATTTAGCTATAAGTTGTAACTATTAAATGAAATTACAACTATTTACTCTGCATTCTTTTTATCACAATGACATATATCTTCTAGGGTAATACCAACATCTTCTGTATCGATTTCTTTATTTTTTGCTAAATCTCCTAATGTTAAAATACCTACTATTTTGTTATTTTCCATTACAGGTATTCTTCTTATTTGATTATTAGACATTGTTTTTTCTGCATCACAAACATCAGTTTCTGGTGTGCACCAATTTATATTACAAGTCATTATTTCACTTATTGGTGTATTTTTTATTTCTTTTCCACATCCAATTGTTCTTAATAATATATCCCTATCTGTAATTAATCCAATAACTTTTTTAGAATCATCACAAACAGGAATACATCCAATATGATTTTGACACATTAATTTAGCACATTCTTCTGTATCACAATCAGGTTTTACGAAAACCACATTTTTACACATACAATCTTTAACCTTCATAGAAACCTCCTTAATTTTGAAACATTGAAAAATTTATTTTCTTAGCACAATATTTTAGTATGCAGTTTTAAAAAAAACACATAATATTTATTGAAAAATTTTTTCAACACTATTATTATCTGCAAAAAAAAATAAGATATGCAAATTATAATTACATATCTTAGAAAATTTTTCCAAATTTTTGAGAACAAAGTAACCTCGTTCGCTTTTTGTTCTTGCTAATTACATAAATAAATTATTGTGTTCGCTTCTAGGTTGTGGCCTAGGAGGAATTGGATTTATTTCAGGTCTCATAGGAAATGGTGGACGTGGTGGTCTAGGCATTGGTCTTAAGTTTCCACCTAATAATTGATTTAATATTAGAATTTTTATTAAATCTCTTAATGTATTATTATTTCTTCTTACCTGCCTATTTTCTGTATTTATTTTTTCTTCCACTCTATTTTCTTTTCTTGTTATAGTTGCTTTTGGTGAATTTACACTATTGCTTGCTATATTTTTTCCCTGTCTTTTTTCTTCCTGATTTGGCAAATTAACTTTCACATTTACCACTTGGCTTACATATTCTGATGGATCACTTTCAATATTTAAATATATTTCTTCTGTCATTTGCTCTAATAATTCCTTTGTAATTGGCTTTGTATTAGCTTCACACAATTTGCATACCATAGGATTTACAATTTTATATATTTCTGGATATAAGTCTAAAATTTCCTTACTATATCTAGGCATTTGTGTAATATATTCATATTCCATATTGTTATAATTACTATATGTATTTGAAAATAAATTTTGTTCTTGAATATGATAACCTAATATACTTCTCATATAATCTTCATAATTTTGATAATACATATTATACCTCCTTATACTTTGTATATAATATGCATTATTTTTTTAAAAAGTGAAATTTATATATATTATCTTGCTTTTGTTACAGCATAAAAACTTTGAATTATAGCACCTTACTTCAACTCATTAACAAATCTTTTAAACTCTTTTCCTCTTTCAGCAAAATTTCTAAACATATCAAAACTTGCACTTGCTGGAGAAAATAAAACAACTTCACCTGGATTTGCTAACTTTCTTGCTCTAACTACAGCTTCCTCTAATGTATTAACTCTATAAATAGGAAAAACAACATCTGGATCTTTTGCAAGTTCACTTGTAACTGCATCATATATTTTCTTTGAAGTTTTTCCCATAAGGACTAATTTAGTAACTTTCTCTAGGATTGGTTTTGCAAGTGGTCTATAATCTAGATTTTTATCATATCCACCGGCTATTAAAACAATTTTTTCATCAAATGAATTAAGTCCTGCTATTGTTCTTGATGGACTAGTTCCAATAGAATCATTGTACCATTTTACTCCATCTAATTCCCTTACAAACTCTAATCTATGTTCTACACCTTTAAAGTTCTTTATTGCTCTTATTTGTGTTTCGGTGTCAACCAATCCTGATGTTGCAGCTATTGCAGCACATATGTTTTCGTAATTATGTATTCCTCTTAAATGTACGTCTTTTGTATCTATTAAGTGCTTTCTAACACCATCCTTGCATTCTTTTATTATGCCATTATCGTATATTACTCCATCTTCAAGCTTTTCTTTACTACTAAAAAATACTACTTTTCCATCAGCTTGCTCACTACAATGTCTTGTAACTTTATTATCATAATTAAGAACAACTTTACCATCTTCTCCTTGAAATTTGAATATTGTTTTCTTAGCTTCTATATATTCATCATAGTCTTTGTGCTTATCTAAATGATTAGGAGAAATATTGGTAATTACAGAAATATCAGGACTTACTTCCATTTCCATTAATTGAAAACTGCTTAATTCTAATACAACAATGTCATCTTCTTTAAAATCTTTTACTTTTGTGAATAATGGTATACCTATATTGCCACCTAAATGACAGTTATATCTACCCTCTTTTAATATTTCATAAATTAATGATGTAGTAGTTGTTTTTCCGTCACTACCTGTAATGCCTATAATCTTACAAGGACAGGTATTCATAAGCATTTCTATTTCTGATGTTACAATAGCACCTCTTTTTTGTTCTGAACGTAATTGTAATGTGCTAGGAAGACAACTAGGTGAACGAAATATAATTTTAAAACCTCTTAAGAAATGCAATGCATTTTCACCAGTAACTAGCTCAAATCCATAATCTCTAATTTTTTGTACTAAATCTTTTTCTAAAAATCTTTCATCTATTATTTCATCAAAAACTGTAACATTTGCCCCTAAATCATGCAAATAATCTATCAAAGGTATATTACTTACGCCTAAGCCAATAACAGCTACTCTCTTTCCTCTTATATTATTTTCAAATGCTTTTAATTTTAAATTTTCCATTTTTTCATCCTTTCCTCGAACGAGGGAACGGAGCCTTCATTCGAGATTTCGAACAAAGGGACCTACCTCTCTTAATAAAAACTTAAATTTATATTATTTTATCATATTAATTTCAAAGTATATATGTTCATTTTTTACTACAATCAAAATTTTATATATTCCAATACTTTTTTTGTAGATTCATCAGCTGATTTGCAATCAGTTACATCAATTTCAATAGTATTTTCATAAACTTTATAATATCCTGCCTTTTCTTGAAGTTCATCTCTCATAATAATATTTTGCTTTATTTCTTCGTAATTTGCATTATTTCCATATTGAATCATTTTTCTTTTTATTCTTTCTTCTAAAGAAGCGGTTATTAGAAAATGATAGTCTAAATCTGGATAGATATTCATTAAATCTCTTCCAGAAACAATAAGATTAAACTTTTCTTTATAGCCATCAATTAAATTTCTTGCAAAAATATATAAATGCGAATTATCTGCGCTTCCACCTGCTATAGATACTGCCATTGAAGCTTCTTTTGATTGTAGATTGTCCTCATCTATTTTTATACCATTTACATATATTACGCTTTCTCTATTTTCTACCCTTATTTCAACTTTTAACTTGTCCATTAAATCTTTTATATCTATATTTTGTATATTAGATTTCAAATTTAATAAATCAATATCTTTTTTGCTCATAAGAGCAAATATAATTCCCCTATATAAATTTCCCCCATGCAATATAATACTGTTTGGAATATATTTTAATAATTCTCTACATATTGAAGTTTTTCCCGCTCCTACTAATCCTTCTATTCCTATAACTATATTGTTCATATTATTTTTCCTTTCAGTTTTTTCCATACGATTATATCACAAATTTTAACAAAATCAATGGCTAGTATATTGCTTTTTTATTCAAATGTCTCATAAAGTATTTTTAATTTATTTGGTATAAAAAAATTTATTCTGCTCATACTTTTATTAAGATTGGAGGTGCATCTTAAATGGCTGAAAATACAAATAATAAAAAAGATAAGAAAAAAGGAAATAAAAAAAATACTCCTAATAATGAAGCAAAATAAATTCCTAATATTAATTAAGGCACCGCTTATTATAACGGTGCTTTAATTATAAGTTACTTTGAAATTTCATCTCTTTCTATTATCTTATCTAGTTCAAATTCAAGAGTAGCTTTATTTAATTTATATCTTGTAGTTTTATTTTTTTCTCTTAGTTCTACAAAATCTTGTTCTCCCGTGCTACTTCTTATTGAATAAAATGCTATGTTTGCATTACCACCTATACAATATTTCACAAATTTGTTATATAAAGAGGCAAGTTCTGCTTCTCCTAATTTAGTTAAATCTCCAAATTCTTTTAAGCTAGCTAATGTTAATTCTAATTTACTTCTATCACTTAATTTGCTATTATTTAATCTTTGTCTTAACATATCCCAATAATCATCTGAATATCCTCGTCTATTTGTTATATATCCTATTAAGATATCAATATCTCTAATCGTCTTATCTGAAAATTGATCTTTACCAAAATATGATGTTCTACAATTAAATTGTATATTTTTTAAATCTTGAGTTAAATCGGTAAAAATTTCTTGGCTATTTTCATCATAATATACTAAAGAATAATGGCCTAAATTGTCTATTAGAATTTTATTTCGTATATTAACCATATCTAATAGCGATTTGTATTGTTTTATTAATGTTGTACAAATAATTACGTTAGGCGATGTATATGGTTTATCAGAATAAACAGAATACTGTTCCTCTTCTCCAAACATTAAGCTTTCAAAAGCTCTATCATAAAAGCTTCTCTTTCCTAGCTCTATATATAAAACTCTTGCTTTGTATGTAATGCTTGGAAGACCTTTTGGCATTTGTATAATAAAATCTTCCAATTTACTAATTTCCAATTTTTTCATTCCTTCATTTTATAATTAAATTTATCTTTCCAAATACTTTTTCAAAAACTTTCCTGTATAACTTCTATCATTTTTTACTATTTGCTCTGGAGTTCCTACTGCCACTACTTCTCCTCCGCCGTCTCCACCTTCTGGTCCTAAGTCTATTAAGTAGTCTGCTGTTTTTATTAAGTCTAAATTATGTTCAATTACTATAATACTGTTTCCTGTGTCCACTAATCTTTGTAAAATATCGACTAATCTATGAACATCGGCAATATGAAGTCCAGTAGTTGGCTCGTCTAAAATATATAAAGTTTTACCAGTAGATCTCTTTGAAAGTTCTGTTGCAAGTTTTATACGTTGTGCTTCTCCTCCTGATAATGTTGTTGATGGTTGTCCTAGTTTTATATATCCAAGACCTACATCATATAATGTTTGAATCTTGTCTTTTATTCTAGGTATGTTTTTAAAGAATTCCAAAGCTTCTTCAACTGTCATATCAAGAACATCTGAAATTGTTTTTCCTTTATATTTTACCTCTAATGTTTCTTTATTGTATCTTTTTCCTTTACATACTTCACAAGGAACATATATATCTGGTAGAAAGTGCATTTCTATTTTTATAATTCCATCTCCATTACAAGCTTCACATCTTCCTCCTGCTACATTAAAACTAAATCTTCCTTTTTCATATCCTCTTAATTTAGCTTCATTTGTCTCTGCAAATATATCACGAATTATATCAAATACTCCTGTATATGTTGCTGGATTTGAACGTGGCGTTCTTCCAATAGGAGATTGGTCAATATTAATTATTTTATCTATATTTTCTATTCCTTTTACTTCTTTACATTTTCCAGGTTTTTCATTAGAACCATTTAAATCTCTTGCAATTGTTTTATACAATATTTCATTTACAAGTGTACTCTTTCCAGAACCTGAGACCCCTGTAACACATACAAATTGTCCAAGAGGAAATTTAACATTAACATTTTTTAGGTTATTTTCTGTAGCACCTTTCACTTCTATAGATTTTCCATTTGATTTTCTACGTTTTTTTGGTACTAAAATTTGTTTTCTTCCACTCAAATATTGCCCTGTAATAGACTCTGGTATAAATTTTATTTCTTCTGCTGTTCCTTGAGCCATTACATTGCCTCCATGAACACCAGCACCAGGTCCAATATCTATAATTTGATCTGCTGCATACATTGTATCCTCATCATGCTCAACAACTAAAACAGTATTTCCTAAATCACGCAAATGTTTTAATGTAGCTAAAAGTTTATCATTATCCCTTTGATGTAGTCCTATACTTGGCTCATCTAAAATATATAAAACTCCTGTTAATCCTGAACCAATTTGCGTAGCTAAACGAATACGCTGTGCCTCTCCTCCTGATAAAGTCCCAGCACTTCTTGATAATGTTAAATATTCTAGACCAACATCTATCAAAAATTGCAATCTTTTATTTAATTCTTTAAATATTTGGTCAGCAATCATTCTATCTTTATTATTTAAATCCAAAGAATTTAAATAATTCTTTATTTTAGTTATAGACATATCTGTAAGCTCATTTATATTTTTATCTCCAACTTTTACAGCTAAACTTTCTTTTTTTAGTCTTGCTCCATGACATTCTGGGCAATGAGAATCACTCATATACATCTCATAAAAAGTACGCATTCCTTGAGATTTTGTTTCATTATGACGTCTTTCTAAAGTTGGAATAACCCCTTCAAATGGAGCTTTAAATTTACGAATTCCTGCTGGAGATGAATATTCAAAATCTATTTCTTCATCTCCTGTACCATATAATATTTTGTCCAAGAAATCTTTTGGAAGTTTCTTTATTGGTACATCTTTTATTTCTACGCCATAATGCTTAGCAATACTTTCAAAATACATTTTTGCCATAGTATCGCCTTTTTTCATTGTACTTGCACCAAAAGCTTTTATTCCATCATATAAAGTTTTATTTCTATCTGGTATAATTAAATCTTCATCCATTTTCATTAAATATCCTATACCTGTACAAGTAGGACATGCTCCAAAAGGATTGTTAAATGAAAACATTCTAGGTGTTAATTCTTCAAAGCTAATACCACAATCAGGACATGCATAATTTTGGCTGAACAACATTTCTTTTTTGTTTGTAGCATCTTCTATTATAACTATGTTATTTGCGTGTTTTAATGCTACTTCAACAGATTCAGTTAATCTACTTCTAATATCTTCTTTTATTACTAATCTATCTACTATAAGCTCTATATTGTGTTTTTTCTTTCTATCTATTTCTAAATCGTCAGAAAGTTCAACTGTTTCCCCATCTACTCTTGCTCTTACAAATCCTTCTTTTTGAAAATCCTCTAATAGTTTTGTAAATTCACCTTTTCTTCCTCTTACAACTGGTGCTAATACTTGAATTCTTGTACCTTCTTCTAATTCTAAAATGGAATCTATTATTTGGTCTATTGTTTGTTTTTCTATTTTCTTACCACATTTTGGACAATATGGTACACCAATTCTTGCATATAAAAGACGAATATAGTCATATATTTCTGTAACAGTTCCAACGGTAGAACGAGGGTTTCTTGAAGTTGTTTTTTGATCTATTGAAATAGCAGGAGATAATCCATCTATTGATTCTACATCTGGCTTTTCCATTAATCCTAAGAATTGCCTTGCATAAGCAGATAAACTTTCAACATATCTTCTTTGACCTTCTGCATATAAAGTATCAAATGCTAATGAAGATTTACCAGAACCTGAAAGACCTGTTATAACAACAAGTTTATCCCTTGGTATTTCTAAATTTATATCTTTAAGGTTATGCTCTTTTGCACCTTTTATAACTATCTTATCATTCATAAATTTGCCCCCTGTATAATATTGCTTATGTTTCACAACAATAATATTATTATACTATAACTAGAAGAAAAAAACAATAGTTCGCATTTGCTTTATGTAAATATTATGGTATAATTTTTTTTATACCATTTGGTAATTAGTACAAATACTTACTTTTATGGAGGTATGTGAAATGAAAAAGGTAACACTTATTCAGTCTTTAGAAGAGTTTGCTAAAAAAGGTAAACACCATACTTGTAAAAATTTATGGAGAACTCAAATTACAAGGCTTAGACGGCAAGGTTTTTATGTGCTAGAAAAATTTCCTACTGGACTAAAAGGTCAATATCATTGTTTCATATGTTGGAAAGAATCAAAAACGGGAGCTGCACTAAGGCTTTGGGAAACTGTGTGTAACCTTAAATAATTTATCTTTGTAACCTTCCTCAAAATTTAGAGGAAGGTCTTTTATTATTTATTAATATTCTATTAATTGAATTTCTTCTTTACATAACAAATAAATTATGCTATAATATTCTCATGATGTTTTTTTATGCCATTGTTGTAACAAAGGCGACATCAAATTTTTATTAGGAGGTCCTAGTTATGGACAGCGGATTATCGGTTTATGATCGGCTTGAGCAATATGCTTTGAAAGGTCAGGTGAGTTGCGAACTCAATCTCTATTCTCGGCAAATCGAGAAATTGGTTCGCGAAGGATTGGCTGTACAACGCGGGTTACCTGTTCCTTGTTGGAAAGGCCAATATAGGTGTCGTATTGGGTGGCGGTATGCTGTCCCCAACACTGTTGCCTGGGACCTTTTGGAGATTGCTGCAAGTAACAATGCAAAGCTCAAGGAAGCTCTGGCTAATCCAGATAATTGCCAACATATCAGTTATCCCTATGAAAGCGGATGGGATTCTGAAGTTTGATGAACATTAATCCCAAAGTCCCTCTTACCCAAAAGTAAGAGGGACTTTTCCTATTTTTTTATTATATTTTCTATTATTTCGTTTACAAGCATAGTTCCTAATACAAAATCTGTATTTACAAATCCTATTTCTGGTCTAATACCATCTTTATTATGAAAATCGGAACCAACTGTTACGAATAAATTATGTTTCTTAGCAAAGTTATTCCATTTTTCAATTTCATCTATTCTATTATTGTTGCGATCTACATATAAATAATTTGCCTCTATTCCATCTGGCTTCATCTCTTTAATAATATGTGATATATCCTCATCTGTAAAATTATCTTCATAAACATAAGCTACTGGATGAGCTAAAACAACTTTTCCGTTAGCCTCTCTTATCATGTTTGCTGCTTCTGCTGGTGTTATACTTTCTTTTTTTACATAAGCCGGGCAATTTTCATTCATTATTGTTTCTATAAACTCACCTTTGTTTGGAATATGTCCAAAATCATTTAAAAGTTTTTCTTCGTTTTCCTTATTATTTATTATATCTAATGCTATATGTGCCTTAGTAACTGCTTCAATTTTATCTAATTCTTCTACATTTAGAAAATATCCTAAATTATTTAATTTTTCCGAAACATTGTGTAAATAATCATGCCTTGAATTTCTTATTTTACTTAATCTTTCTCTAAACTTAGTATCTTTTAAATCAAAATTATATCCTAGCACATGAATTCCTATTTTGTTATTTTTAGTAGATATTTCTACTGCATTAATTATCTTTATGTTTTTACTATTAGCATACTCAAATAACTCATTAGTATATGCTTCAATAGTATCATGATCAGCAATAGCAATAGTATAAACTCCATTTTTACTAGCTTCATCGATTACCTCTTTTGGATTTAAACTTCCATCTGATATTGTTGTATGTATATGTAAATCTATTCTATTACCCATTTAAATCTCTCCCATTTGAATATTTATCATTATCTTATATTTCTAACCCATTATATAAGCCCCTTTCAAAATAGAAAGGGGTTAAAAGTTAAATATATTTTATACTTCTTCTCTATAAATTACATTTTGTCCATTATTTGTAAATGTTACTAATGGTTGATTATGTTCCTTTACTCCATTAATATATTGGTCTAAATTTTCTGTTTCAAATTCATTTGTATTTAGCTTATTAGTAAAATTATCAGTCATATCAAATATTCCCATCAAAATTACCTCCTTACAATATCTTTATATATTTTACTATATTTTGCCTCAATTTGCAATAATTATGTTAATATATTATATTTTTTAATTTAAGTTATTTTCCAATTCTTTTATCTTATCCCTTAGCTCTGCTGCTTTTTCAAATTCCATATTAGCTGCATATTTTAACATCTCATCAGTCAATTTATTAATTACATCTTCTATACTTTCTTCTTTTCCTATATTGTATTTTGTTTCTGCTTCTTCTAATATGCTTGCTTTTATAGTATCTCTAATAGATTTTTGAATTGTCTTAGGTGTTATTCCATGTTCTTCATTATATTCTTGTTGAATTTTTCTTCTTCTGTTAGTTTCAGATATTGCTTTTTCCATAGATTCTGTAAGTTCGTCTGCATACATTATAACTTTTCCATCTGTATTTCTAGCAGCACGCCCGATTGTTTGTATTAATGAACGTTCTGAACGTAAAAATCCTTCTTTATCCGCATCTAATATTGCAACTAGTGAAACTTCTGGTATATCTAGCCCTTCTCTTAAAAGGTTTATTCCAACTAGTACGTCAAACTCTCCAAGTCTTAAAGAACGAATTATTTCCATCCTTTCCAATGCCTTTATATCTGAATGCATATATCTTACTTTAATATCTATTCCCGCTAAGTATGCTGTTAAATCTTCTGCCATTTTTTTAGTAAGTGTTGTAACTAAAACTCTTTCATTTTTTTCTACTCTTTCTCTTATCTGCTCTATTAAATCATCTATTTGGTTTTCAACAGGTTTTACTTCTATCTTAGGATCCAATAAGCCAGTAGGACGTATTATCTGTTCTACTACATTTTCTTTCGAATGTTCTTTTTCATAATCTGCTGGTGTAGCACTTACAAATATAACTTGATTTAATCTTTGTTCAAATTCTTCAAATTTTAATGGTCTATTATCAAATGCTGATGGTAACCTAAATCCATACTTTACTAAAGATTCTTTTCTAGCTCTATCTCCGTTATACATTGCTCTTACTTGAGGAATTGTTGCATGAGACTCATCTATCAATAATAAGAAGTCCTTTGGGAAATAGTCAAATAATGTATATGGAGCGCTTCCTGGAGCACGACCACTTATGTGCCTTGAATAATTTTCAATTCCTTGGCAAAATCCTGTTTCTTTCATCATCTCTATGTCAAAATTAGTTCTTTCTTCTATTCTTTGTGCTTCTATCAATTTATTATTATCTTTAAAATATTTCACTCTTTCTTCTAGTTCTTGCTCTATTGTACCTATTGCTCTTTCCATCTTTCCTGATGTTGTAACATAGTGTGATGCAGGAGAAATTAATATATGTTTCCTTACCCCTATCGTTTTCCCTGTTACAGGATTTATTTCAGATATTTTTTCTATTTCATCTCCCCAAAACTCAACTCTTACTGCTGATTCTGATTGGTCTGATGGATATATTTCAACTATATCTCCTTTAGCTCTAAAAGTTCCTCTTTTGAAATCTAGCTCATTTCTAGAATATTGCATAGTAACTAGTTTTCTTAATACTTCATCTCGTCCTTTAGCCATTCCAGGTCTTAAAGATAGCATCATTTCTTGGTAATCTTCAGGATCTCCTAAACCATATATGCAAGATACAGATGCTACTATTATTACATCTCTTGTCTCAAATAAAGAAAGTGTTGCTGAATGTCTTAATTTATCTATTTCATCATTTACAGAAGAATCTTTTTCAATATATGTGTCTGAAGAAGGTATATACGCCTCTGGTTGATAATAATCGTAATACGAAACAAAGTATTCTACATTGTTATTTGGAAAAAACTCTTTGAATTCGCTATAAAGTTGCCCAGCAAGTGTTTTATTATGTGCTAAGACAAGTGTTGGTCTTTGTACTTTTTGAATTATATTTGCCATTGTAAAAGTTTTTCCGAGAGCCTGTAACTCCTAGAAGTGTCTGGAATTTTTTACCTTCTTCTATTCCTTTTGATAGATATTCTATTGCTTTTGGTTGGTCTCCTGTTGGCTTGTAATCTGATACTAATTGAAACATTTTTTTCACCTCTATATATAACATATATTTTATACCATATTTTATAAAAAAGCACAAGAAGATGACAAATTTTACAGTAAATGCTTTTCTCATAAAATAGCTAATTTTATTTATAGCAAGTTTTATGTACTTTACTTCTACAATTGCTAATAAATTTTCTTTTTCACCCTATAATATTCCTTTACTAAAAGTATAATTTTAATATTATCTATATTACATATATGGCTAGCATAATAAACCATTTCTTCATTATTTATTTGTTCATATATTGTATTACATATTTGAATACAAGTATATTCGTCATATTTGTCATTACAAATTAATTGTATCATTATAATCTTGTGTATATATTTCTATAATATTAGTATTATATCTTTCATTTTCTTTATGAAAGCTATATTCTTTCTTTAAATTTTTACTAACAATATTTTCTTCCTTTCCTATTAAAACAATTAATTTTGTGGATTCTTCTATATTAAAAAGTTGCTTATCAAAATCATAAATATTAAAAATATCATTATATGTAGTTTTTATTGTTTTGACAAGCTGTATAAGTTCTGTTTGTTCTTCATATTGTAATATTCTTGCAGTAGTATGTTTTTCTTTTTCTTTTTTCAAAAATTTATCAATTATTTCATTTCCAAAATCATCTATTCCTATTATAGAGCATGGGATTAACCATTCAAATCCTCCCATACCTATTATACTTGTTATTTCGTCCCAAAATTTTTTTATAATATCCTTATCTTTTCTTAGATTTTTGTTAATTATTTTCATATGAAAAGGCACAAATACTTCTAATGCCAATTGCTTATTTTTGCGGATATTATCAGTCGCATAATTATATCCTAGATTACAAGCTATTCTACATATTTCTATATCATTTCTAATTTCTTCGGAGAAATATTGTAGAGAATATCCATTTTCTTCTAAAAACTTTTTAGCAAATTCTTTATCATTTCGTATATCTAGTTCAGCATATTTGATATTTTCTCCATAAGGGCGATTAGAAGTTTCGAGTAAAAATTTCTTATCATTCTTTAAAATTTTAGGCAAATATTGAAATAAATCTATATCTGCCTCTAGAAGTTGTTTTATTCTTTTTTCATCTTTTATGGGCTCCATAACCAATTTTCTACTATTTTCTTCAATTATATTTCTTATTTCATAGTCATTAAGTAATATTGTATTTTTTTCTATTTTTTTAAAAGCATACGTATATAAAAATTTCTCGTTTTTAATTATTTTCACAAGTTGATATATTCCTAAAAATTGGAATGTTTTATTTTTCTTTACAAATAAAAAAGATACTTTTTCGCAACAATTTTTTAATATATCTACTTGCGTATCATAATTCTCTTTTATTATTAAATATTTGTCATTATATCGCAGCTTTTGCTTTTCAAATTTATCAATTATGTTTATCCAAACATAATTATATTTGTTTAATATATTATTTATTTTATTTAAAGGAATATCATTTGTTAGATTATTTATTAGTTTAAAATTTTCTTTTGACATTAAGTGTTTAAAAAATGTAAAACACTCATACTTGCTTTTAAATTTTTTTCCAACACATAGCTCCATTTCATAACTACTTTCCATCACTATAAATTACTCCTTACTAACAAATATTTTACTATAATTATATTAATTTTTATAGTCGACATAAATTGTTTGTCAACATTTTCTCATTTATTTTATATTTCAATTATCTCCTTTTCATTTACTAATCTTAACTAACATTACAAAACCTTTTTGTTGCATAATTGCCAACATATTTTTTAAAGCTTTTATAACTGATTTTCCTCTTTGACCATGCAGTCTAAAATCTCCTGTATGTAACAACCTTTTTCCATCACATTCTATTAAAAACATATGTGCATTAAATGCTGAATGATCTACCTCTATTGGTGTTACTAATATATCACATAATATATTTTTTTACTATATATTTGTCATATTTATTTAAAAAAAGCCCCGAAGGGCTATAATTATTCTTCTTTTATAATATTTTTACTACCTAAGTATGTTGCTAGGAAATATAATCCATATATCACACCAATTATAATTACTGTTGCAATAATTGAAGGTAATAATTCTTTTACACTTGCTAATCCTGCCATCATTGAAAGTACAAATTGTATTCCAAATATAGAATGAATTATTGCAAATACTAAAGGTAGCATAAAGAATATTGCTATTTGTCTAAATAGTGCTTTATTTATCATTTTCTCGTCACAACCAATTTTTCTTAATATTATATATCTTTGTCTATTGTCAGTACTTTCTGTTAATTGTTTTAAAGCTAAAATTGCTGCACTTGCTATCAAGAAAATGATTCCTAAGTAGATTGAAATAAATACTACTATTGTTGCAATTCCAACGCTTGCTTGTATAATTGCTATTTTTGTTAATCCTTCTAATTCAATATCATTATCATTTATACTTTTAACAACATCACTATCTGTATCCACTAAAATTGGTTCTATTTTTTCTTTTTCTTCTTCAGTTTCTGCATTATAGTTTGCAGCTAGAAAATGTTGCTCTTTCCATTCTTCTTTTAAATCGAAACTATCTGGAACAAGGATTATCCCTGTATTTGTATGACTAGTAGACATTGCTATAAATCCACTTTTACACTCATTATATTTTGAATGATATTCTTTTCCATTTATTATTTTTGAATTACCATCTATTTTTAAAGCATTATTTCGTAAATCTTTCATATTATCAAAATCACATAGAACTATATATTCATCATCATTTAAACTATATTCTTCAGTTCCATAAAGTTTTGCTATTTTGTTATAGTCAGATATTTTTACAATTGGTTCTGTAGCATCATAAGTAACAAAAGGTAATTGTTCTTTTGCTGTTTCATAATAAGCGCCTAAACTGTCTTTTATTGTCCACTCTTTTGTTGCATACAGTTCTATTTCTACTACATCTTTCAAATTATTCATGTTATATCCATTATTTATTAAAGTTTCACTTATTGGCTTTCTTGAATCTTCCCTTTGCTCTTTTGTGAAAACTTCTTCTGTTCCATATTCAGTAATTTTTTCTGGTAAATTAGCTGTTTTATATAAGTTTATATCCACAGGTGTCATTTCTTTTAGGTCTTTTTGCATTGTATTTCTTAAAGATAAACTTGATGATAAAATACTTATAGTCATAAATAACATTAGGCAAATTACACTCATACTAATTACCATAGTATTTATTTTGTTATTTATTTGTCTTAGTACAAACATATTTGTACCTTTTAGGTATACCTTTTTGTTTGATTGTACTATTCTTAGCATAAATCCAGATAAAGACCAAAATACTAAAATAGTTCCTACAATTCCCATCAAGATTATTGGTAGCATCTTACTTGCACTTGAAATAGTTTGAACTCCACCTGTTACTTTATAATAAGCATAACCTAAAATCCCTGCGCCAATTAAAAATACTATAATAGATAAAATAGGATTCTTTATTTTCACTTTCTCATTTTTCTTAATAGCTGTAAGTAAATTTATTAATTTATATCTAGATATTGTAATAGTATTAAATAGCATTACAGCAATATACATTATAGCAAAGTATAAACAAGTTTTAATACAACTATCAGTAGAAAAAACAAATTCAAATTTCGACATATCCGCTTCGAATAATTTTCCTACTAAAATCGACATTAATTGCGAAGCAAAAATCCCTATAATAAGCCCTATAGCCAATGATATAATTCCTACTAATATTGTTTCTAATAATATAATTTTAGAAATTTGTCTTTTGCCCATTCCTAAAGTCATATATATTCCAAATTCTTTTTTTCTTCGGTTAATTAAAAAGTTATTAGCATATACTATTAATAGCCCTAATATAACTGCTACAAATACCGAAACAAAGCTTAACATTTCTATCATTAGCTTAATCATCTCTCTTTGAGAGTTAGATATATCTAGCATTGCTTGTTGACTATCTAATGAGTTAAACATATAAAATATAGCAACACCTAATACTAAAGTTAAAAAATATATTGCATAATCTTTAAAACTTTTTTTCATGTTTTTTAATGATAACTTAAATAACATCGTTCAAATCACCTCCTAGAAGTGTTTGAACTTCTATTATTTTTTCAAAGAATTGTTTTCTAGTATCATTTCCCTTAATTAATTCATTAAATATTTTTCCATCTTTAATAAATAAAATTCTATTTGCATAAGAAGCTGTAAAAGCATCATGTGTTACCATTAAAATTGTTGCTCCTATTTTTTCATTTAAGAATTCAAAATTTTCTAATAATTGTCTTGCAGATTTTGAATCCAAAGCTCCTGTTGGTTCATCTGCTAATACAAGTTTTGGATTAGTAATAATAGCTCTTGCTGATGCTACTCTTTGCTTTTGTCCCCCTGATATTTGATATGGATATTTTTTTAAGATATCTTTAATACCTAATTTTTCAGCAATTTCATTTACTCTTTTGTCTATATCTTTTGGATTTACTTTTTGTATAGTTAATGCTAAAGCTATATTTTCATACGCAGTTAGTGTGTCTAATAAATTAAAATCTTGAAAAATAAAGCCTAATTCTTCTCTTCTAAATTTATTTAGTTTGTTACCTCTTAACTTTGTAATATCCTCTCCGTTTATTATTATATGCCCAGCTGTTACTCTATCTATTGTTGATATACAATTAAGCAATGTTGTCTTTCCGCTTCCTGAAGCCCCCATAATTCCAACAAACTCACCTTTGTTTACATTAAAGCTAATGTTATCTATAGCTTTTGTTAAATTAGATTTACCTCCATAATATTTTTCGATATTCTTTACCTCTAATATCTTTTCCATAATTAAAATCATTCCTCTCTCAAACACAGCTCGGGTTGGAAAAGAATTAAATTTTGACTAGGAAAACGAATTTGAAATTTATGAGACGTACTCTTTGTACGTTGATTAAATTTCAAATGAAGTTTGTGGGCGTCAAAATTGTAATTATTTTTCAACCTACGTCTTATCTTAATTATACCTACTTATAAATATAGTTGCCATCGATTTATCTTACAAAAACCTTACATTTTTGTAAGGTTTTATTTCATATCTATATAACTTCCTATTGGAAATACTAATTTAATTTCTGTTTCTTTGTTCTCTATGGAATTTAGCTCTATGGAGATTCCTAATTTATCACAAAGCTTTTTGCATAAATATAACCCAATTCCTGTAGACTTTTTTCCAATAATTCTTCCATTTGATCCAGTAAATCCTTTTTCAAATACTCGTCCAATCTCTCCTTGTTTTATTCCTATGCCATTATCTTTCATATATAAACAAATGTTTTCCTTGCCCTGTTTTGCATAAATTTCTATTTTGGCATTACCATCTTTTTTCATATATTTTACACTATTTTGGATTAACTGGTTTAGTATAAATACTATCCATTTACTATCAGTATTTACTTTCATATCTAAGTCATGAATATTTACTACTAATTTTTCTTGAATTAACGAATTTTTGTTCTTTTTAATACTTTCATTTACAATTTCTTTTAGACTACATTTTTTAATATAATAATCCTTTTCTACAGTATTGCTCCTTGCATAAAATAAAGCTTGTTCTATATAGTTTTCTACTTTGTCTAATTCTTCATTAATACTTAGTGTAACTTCATTTTTATTGTTCTCTACTATCATTTTACTTGTCGCCAAAGGTATTTTTATTTCATGTATCCATAATTCTATATATTCCTTATAATCCTCTTGTGAATACTTATATTTGTTTACTTGTTCTATCATTGATTTGTTTACCTGTTCCAAAACATCTTTTTGTATTTTACCTTCAATAAAATTAGGAGTCTTTATGATTTCTGTAATTAAATACTTTTCATCCAATTCATTTAGTATTTTTAAAACATTTTCATAATATCTTTTTTTATTTAAGTATTCAGCAAATATTCCTATAAAATATGTAAGTAGTAGTATTATTGGTATATATATTTTTACAAAGTTTCCAAATGAGTATATCATTAAAAATATTTCTATTGTTATTAGTGCAAAGATTAATAGTCCAATACTTAGTCTTTTATTTTTTATATAATCTATAAACTTCATTTACTCTCTCATTCCTTCCTAGACACAAATCTATTATACCATATAATGCATAAAAATAACCTTACATTTCTGTAAGATTATTTAAACTTCCTTTGCATTAGAATAAATATTTCTTAATTTTGCATCTGGATAATGTGTATCGAAAAATGTATCCATATAGCTATTTGCTGCTATATTATTTCTTCTTTCTAATTGTCTTGAGCCTGCCATTCCTGAAATTATAATATCAAAACTAATAAACAATGCTAAAACGACTGTAATTACTTTAAAATTCTTCTTATTATACCATTTATTTAATTTATCTATTAAAGGAAGTATGAATTTTACAAATAAAATTCCCCCAGTCCCCCAGTATATACAATGAAGTAAACTAGTTCTTCCATGAATATTAAACAATAAATTGCTATAATCCCATGATATAGTGCCAAATAGTTTTTCTTGGAAAAATGAAAAGAAATACTCTACTACACCACCTAATAGCATTGATATTATAAAAATTTTCAAATTACTCTTTTTCTCAACATTAGAAAAGACAAAATAATATACAACTAATCCAACACCATAAACTTGTATAAATGGTCCAAAAAGTAATCCTTGTCTTGAAACAAAATGACCATTTTGCACTAATCCTACTATCATCTCTACTATGTATCCAATAAAACTACCTATTAAAAATACCCAAAAGATTTTACTTAGTTTTTGCATTATTCTTTCTCTTTTTACAATTATAACTCTACTATCTATTCCTTCCATTTTATTTACATCCCCTATTCAACTTTCTTCTCTTTTCTTGTCTTAATTCTAATATACAATTCTTATGATTCTTTTTAGTAAATCTTAATTTTTTATTAAATAAATTTATAATATATTTTTATTCTAGTCTGTTTGGGTTTTATTAACAATCGATTTACCTTACATTATCATTACTTTTTTGTAAGATTTCCTTTTGAACGCAACAAATAAAGCCCATTAACATGAGCCTTATTTGTTATTGTATAGGATTTTTCTTATTTTAATATATAACCTTGACCTCTTCTTGTTTCAATTTGGTTTTCTAAGCCTAATTCTTCTAATTTTATCCTTAATCTTTTAATATTAACGCTTAAAGTATTATCATCTACAAACTCTTCGCTTTCCCATAAATAATTCATTAATTCATCTCTTGATACTACTTTGCTTTTATGCAATACTAAATACTCCAATATTTTATATTCGTTTTTTGTTAATTCTATTCTTATATCTTCTTTTTCTATAATTCTTCCAGCAGTATTCAAAATAAAATTTCCACAATCTATCTTATCTGAATTATTTCCAGCATTGTTATTTCTTCGTAGTAACCCAACTATTTTAGCAAGTAATATCTGTATATTATATGGTTTTGTAACATATTGGTCTGCTCCATAATTTAATGATAATAGTTCATCAATTTCGTTATCTCTACTTGTTATCATTATTATAGGTATATTTGACATCTTTCTAACTTCTTTGCATATAAATTTTCCATCTGTATATGGCAAATTTATATCTAGCAATAATAAGTCTGCTTTCTCATTTAATATATCTTCAGTAAGATTATCAAATTTTTTTAGTCCAGTAGCTTGAAATCCATTTTTATTTAAAAAAGTTTCTAATTCGTTTCTTAATTTCTCATCATCTTCAACAATTAGTATTTTCTGCATTTTTATTCCTCCAATTTTTTTACCTCTTTCTTCTTTGTATATGGTATGAAGCTTCTTCTAAAATCGCATCTGGAAGTATTTTAGAAAAAATTCTTACACTTTTATTTAATACTCCTGGAATAATAATAAGTTTTCCTTTTAGAGCTTTATCTATCCCATATTTTGCCACCTTTTCACTTGACATACTTGGTGCTTTAAATACTACATTTGCTACATTATTAAAATTTGTATTAACAGGTCCAGGACATAATAGGCTCATTTCAACATTTGATTTATTCTTTTTTAATTCTTTATTTATTGCTCTTGTTAATCTAATAACATATGCTTTTGAAGCATAATATGCTGACATTAATGGACCTGGTTCCATTCCAGCTATTGAGGCAACATTTAATATATGTCCACTATTTTTATTTACCATTTCTTTTAAATATAATTTAGTTAATATATGAACTGCTGTAATATTTGTATTTATCAAATCTATTTCTTTTTCTAAATCTGTATTTACAAATTCTCCGAACTCTCCAAATCCCGCATTATTAATTAAAAAGTCAATATTTATATTCTTAGTTTCTTCATATAACTCTTTACAATTTTTCTGTTTACTTAAATCCTTTTCTATAATAATAATTTCTTTATATTTATTATCTGTTTTATTTCTTTCTTCTAATTCTTGTTTTAGACTTTCTAATTTTTCTTTGTTTCTGGCAACTAAAATAAGATTATATTTATAATTTTCATATAAATATCTTGCCATGTCTCTTCCTATACCAGAAGATGCTCCTGTAATTAAAGCCCACATAATATATACTCCTTTTTACAAAATTTTCTTTACATATATTATATCAATTTTTTAAAAAAAGTAAACTTAGCTTGCGTTTTTTACAAACTAAGTTTATTTTTTTGTCGCGAAAAGGCCTGTCCCATTCGCGACACTTATCTAATTACTTAACTGATATTTACTCATCCAGTATCCTGTAATTGCTTTATTGTTTTTATAGTTTTCTGAATCGTCTCCCCAATAAAATGCCTCTGGTATTTGGTATCCTCCTGGTGTTACTTCATCACTTGTACCTTGTATAAAGTTTACTTCTATTCTTCTATTAGCAGTGCTCTCTAGATCTCTATCTTGTAAAATTCTATATTCATACCTTGGTATCCATACAAAATAGTTTTTATATGTTCCACCTGTTATTTGACCATTTTCTACTGTACCATCTGTTACAACAATATTTGCCCATTTTCTTTGTGAGTAGTCATACCAATTATTTGGCATATTACTTCCATCATTTTTTACTTTATCTCCTATCGTCTCATTTCCTTCTTCATCATATAGTACATAATATGTTTGGTCTGCATTAAATCCAGTAAGTTCTGGTTTATTTGCATCTGTTGTTTTTATCTTCTTAGTTACTCCTGCCACATATTCATTAGTTGAAGCATTTCTTGCAATAATTGTTATAGTATATATTGTATTTGCTTGTAAGTTAGTGTATGCATAATTTTCAGTAGATGATGTTCCATCGTGTACCTTATCTCCATTTAGGTAATATTCATATTTTAATCCATCTGTAACTTTTGTTCCAGTTATATCTCTTATCCTTATTACACTACTTCCTGCTGCCATTTCTGCATCCATATTCGGTGTTGCAGTTTCTGTGCTTAACTGATACTTAGCCATCCAATATCCAGTTAACTGTACTTCTCCATTGTCTCCCCAAGTAAATGCTTCTGGTATTTGATATCCGGAATCAGTTTCTGTGCTTGTACCTTTTATAAATTTAACAGTTGCCCTTTGAGTTACTTGGTCTAATGTATATTGATATCTTGGTATCCATACAAAATAGCTTTCCATACCATTATTTCTAGTTAATATATTTGCCCAATTTTGTGATGCATAGTCATACCATTCTGCTGGTGGATCTTTACTAATTGGTATTTCATTATGTTCTATACCGTTTTCATCCCAATAAACATAGAAAGTTGTATCTTTATCAAATCCTGTTAAATCTGGTGGGTTTTCATTTCCTGTTTCATATAATTTTGTCATACTTCCGATTATTTCACCATTTGCATCTAATATTGTTACATTTATTTGTTTATTTCCTTTAGATAATCCTGTTAATTCAAAGTTCTCTGGTGAAGTACTTTCTTTAACAATGTTTCCATTTACAGCATATACATATTTTGCAATAGTTTTGTCTGTATTTGTAACAATATCTTTTATAGTTACAGATGTTGATGTAGCTGTTGGAGAGTAATTAACTATATAATTATCTTTTCCTGCAACTAATTCAGATAATTGATATTTGCTCATCCAATATCCTGGTATTGGCTCATTTGTAGTATAATCTTCATTATCTCCCCAGTAAAATGCTTCTGGTACTTGGTATCCTTGAAATTGTAAATCTTCCCATGTTGTTTTTTCACCTGTTTCTGCATCAATATAGCTATTATCTAAATCAACAAATTTAACATCTGATCTTTCGGTATTTGCATCTAATTTATATACATATCTTGGTATCCATACATAATAGCTATCTATTCCATTGCTTTCTACATATATATTTGCCCATTTTTGATTTTTGTAATCATACCAGTCTGCTTCTGGTTTTTTATTTATCCAAGTTCCTGGTACTAGATTTCCATTTTCTTCTTTTACATATCTTGTAAGCTCTTTTACAAAACCTGTATTTAATTTTGGTGTACACAAATACACTCCATTTACTAGTTCATAATCACCATTTTTATTGTATATTCCGTCACTTCCTATATATTCCCATATTTTTATTCCTATTTCTTCACACCATTGTCTTTGCAAATCATTATTAGGAATTGAAGGTTGTGATACATAATATAGTTCTCCTTCAAATATGATTGTATATTTTTCCTCTTCTTTTCCTACGGAACTTATTAGCTCTCTTATATTTTGTACTTTACTATCTTCTACATCTAGTTCTTCATCTGCAATAATGCTTTTTAAAACTTCCCCTGCATAAATATCTTTTTCTGGGTCTTGTTTATCTAAATTATCTAATACATAGCTTGTAACATACATACTAGTTTCTTCCGCTATTTTAGACATTTTCGCCTTAAATGCTGCTTCATTAGCTCTTCCTATAAGTCCATTATCTCCAAATATTGCATTTATCGCTATAGTAGCAAGTATTATAAGTATAACTACTGTAATTATGAGAGCAATTAGGGTGATTCCGTTTTTGTTTCTTTAATCTATTCACTTTTCCACTCCTTAAAATTTATTTTTAAAGTTAAAACTACTTATATTCTTTAGATATCCACTTACATCTTTTCATAACATCATTTATTAAATGATACGAATTAGCATTTTTAGCATGACCTATCCAAGAATTTAGTGATTGTCGAGCTTTTTCAAAATCAAAAGTTTTATTTTCATATAATTTATTTAATTTTTTTATTTTTTTGTAAATTTTTTTCTTGTTTGAAGTCCTTAAAAGAATGTGATTATAAAATACTTTATATCCTAAAAAGTTTACTCCACAATTTATTTTAAAATAAGTTGTTTTACTATTTAATTTTAATCCTAGATTTTCATTTAAAAATTTTTCGATTTTTTGTTTTATCAAAATGCACTGCTCTTTACTATCTAAGACTAAAATAAAATCATCAACATACCTAACATAATATTTGACTTTACATTGTTCTTTTATATAATGATCAAAAACATTCATGTAAATATTGGCAAAATATTGTGAAGTATAGTTTCCTATAGGAATACCCAATGATTCATCATTATCATAAATAAATATTTTAGTAAGATTTAGTACTTTTTTATCTTTTATATATTTTGTTATAATATTATACAAAATATCCTTATTAATTGTATAAAAAAACTTTGCTATATCACACTTTAAAATATACGAATCCTTGTTTTTTAAATAAGCATTATATAAAAATTTTTTTAATCTACGTACTGCACTATGCACGCCTCTACCAGGAATGCAAGCATAAGAATCAGTTATAAACTTAGGGATGAAAATTGGTTTGATAAACTGCTCGACATACCATTGTTGCACAATTCTATCTTTAAATGGCAATGACTGAATAATTCTTTCTTTAGGTTTAGTTATCTTAAATTTGTTATATTCTCCAATCTTATACGTATTATTAAGTAAAGCTTTTAAAGTATTAGTAATATTATTAGCTAAATTCATTTTATATAATATTACCTCTTTATTGTATCTTTTGCATTCTGATGTTCTGTCAAAAGCCTCATACATATACTTAAACTTTAATGATTGGTCAAAAATATTATCTATTCTTTTTGGCATAATTTAATCCAACCTCCAATAAGCTTGCCTATTTCTGAAATATGTTCATTCCAAACCATATAATTTTTTTGACTAATATACTTACTTTTATATGAAATTAAAACTAAGCTTTTAAGAAAAACTAAATCAGTATCTATTGTTCTTAAATATTTTAATTTATCTATATTTTTATATTCTTTCCATGCAAAAATTATATTTCTTAATGTTGAGTATAATGTATTTTTTATATCATTACACAAATCAAATCTTTCACTTTTTGGATATTTATTTAATAAATTTTTAGAATAGTATATTAAATTATTCATCTTTTCATAAGTAATTAATTTGCTATCTTTTTTTGGCATATTTACTCCATTTAATTAATTTTTATTATCACATCATTTTCAATATTTAATTTACTTACACTGCGATAAAGACTTGATTTTTTACCAGTTTTTATCTTCTGGAAGGAATTATACTTCTTTTATATAAATACATTCGAAAATATCCTTAAATATTTTCCTTCTAGTACGAAATATAAATTATATTTCTACTATATAAAAGTCCAGAGCCAACAACCACGCAGGCACGACTAGCCCAAGGTTTAGTATAGTGGGCATCGTTGTTGTTGTTGTTGCCGTTGCCATAATACGAGAATAAACTACCTGAATAACTGCGAAGAAGTCCACTGTTGTTATCGTTGTTCAACCAAGTAGAAGCACTGTTTCAGCATAATCCCTAATTTAAAATTGACGCCTACAACAAGA
>CAMMTN010000019.1 GCA_946499885.1 uncultured Clostridium sp.
TCTGTTGTTCAAATATTAGAAATTCTGCTGAACTACTTCTTATATATAAATCTTTTTTGCTCATTTTAAAATTCACCTCTATTTATTTGCTATATATTATTAAACTTTTGTTCTTTTGTCAATCAGTTTACGTTCAATTTTTAGAAAATTTTAAGAAAATAAGCATTAGCTTTTGCATTTGCTAATACTTAAAATTTACATCTAAAAACACAAATTATATCTATCTTCTATTACAAATTTTTATATGTTCAACTGTATGTATCAAGTCATGACTCTGATTTCCATGCCCTCCTTCATAAGGTCTTTTAAATGCAAATCCTACCGGAATGGGAGAACCATATATATATCTTTGACTATTCCAACTTTGCATTGTTCTTTTTGTTGTCCATAGAATATTACTCTTACTTGAACCTCTAAACTCTTTTACTTTAAGTGTACCATTTGTATTGTATGGCATAGGTTCATTTTCTCCTCTATAATATGTTTCCATTCTATCTAAATCATTATTAAAAACTATTATCTTAGCCACTTTTTTCCTCCTTAAACATAATTTTTGTAATATGTAATATATAATATGATTTTATTAATTAATAGTTACTTTTTAGGATTCAATATTGACTTTTATTATATATATTTATAAAATAGTGGCGAAAGAAGGAAGAGTTATTATGGACAATAAAATATATAACGAAAGACATTCAAATTACTGCTATACTAATTCAAATGTCTTAATCAATAAACTAAATATTAAAGACTTCAAGAAATTGCAAATTTATGAGGCAAAAATTACAGCTGCTAAGCTATTATCTTTAAGACAAAAAGGAATTATTGGTAACTTTGATGTAAACCATCTAAATGCTATCCATACATATTTATTTGAAGATATATATTTTTTCGCAGGAAAATTTAGAAATGAAAACATTGCTAAAGGTGTATTTAGATTTGCAGAGTGGGAATATATTGAGTCAGAATTAAATAATTTACTATCAAAATTAAAAAATGAAAACTATCTTGAAAATATTTCTAAAAAAGATTTAGCTAACAGATTAGCCTTTTATTTATCTGAATTAAATGTTTTACATCCATATAGAGAAGGAAATGGAAGAACAATTAGAGAATTTATAAGAGAACTTGCACTAAAAAACAAATATGTATTGAATTTAAGCAAAGTATCTCCAAAAGATTTTCTTAATGCTAGTATAGAATCAATTGTAGATACTAGTTTTCTTACAAAATTAATATTTGAATGCTTAGAAAATGCCTAATTAAACAAAAATCATTTTAAAAGAATTAAGTTACTTTTATAATACCTCTTAATATCCTGTGCAATTATAAAATTTGCACAGGATATTAATACTCTATATCATTCCAATAAAAGCACCATTTCTACCTGATTTTTCTTTATCTATTCTGTAAGAATGAAATAAATCACTATTACATACTGTACAGATATTACTATCTATGATGTTTTCCTCTTGTAATCCAACTTCTTTCAAAATAATCTTATTAATCAATGTTGTATCTACATTATATTTTTGCACTCCATCTACTTTTCTACCTGTTTCAATAATCTCATTAATTCTACCAGTATATTCAAACTCTTTTTTAAACATTTGCATTACATCTTCTTCTACTTCAAAATGACATTTTCTTATATGTGGCCCTATACAACAGATAATATCTTTTGGATTACAACCATATTCTTCAATCATTTTTTTAACTGCTTTTTTGCCTATTTTCTGTAACGTTCCTTTCCAACCAGAATGAACATCTGCTACTGCCTTTTTATTATCATCATAGAATAACAATGATGTACAATCTGCCGACGTGGTACATAATATTATATCTTTTTTATTTGTTATTACTCCATCTACTTCTTCTAACTGTTCATTACAGCTTTCTACACTTTCTATTCTGTCAGTATGAGTTTGATGTGGTTTTACAATATGTTTCCAGTTAACTCCAAGTGCATCTGCTACTTTTTTATAACTTCTTATTAAATCTGTATTATCTCCATCTTTTATTTGAACATTAATTTCATTTTTTCTTAATGTATAACAATGTTTAAGATTAGAAAATTCTAATAATCTTCTAAATTGTATAAATTCAGTTCCATCTATATTTTGATGAATCGTTATATCATTAGTTAAGTTCATTTAATCACCTCGTCAATTTATATAACAATTTTAATATATATTTAATTAATTTTATTATAAATCAAAATTGAAATAAGCAAATTCTTTTGTCTTAAAATTTATAGTTTTTTCTATTTCTTCATCAGCAGTTTTTGATATTTTATTTATTCTTATAAATTCATTATCATGTCTTACTAGTGGTACAATATATCTCATTTTTCCTTTTAGCTTTCTACAATATTTACCCTCAATATATGTGTCACTTTCGCCAATTTCAGTAGCATTCTTCCATAAATTAAAGCACTTTGAAATATTATCATAATTACATTTTTCAATTTTTTCTATTATTTCTTTGTCAGATAAACTATATAAATCATCTTTTGTAATTAATTTTCTATCATACATTTTTCTCATTACATCTGCTAAAAATTGCATTGATAATTTAGTAGTATTGGCAATATATTCATTTGATAATATTCTCATATTCTTTACAAATTTTTCTGCTATTTTTAAGTGTTTAAATCCAAGTTCTTGTATTCCTTTTTCATTCTTTTGGATTTCTATATCTTCATAAATTTCTTTAACCTCATTTAAGTTCCATAAATTTTTTCTTACTCCCAACCCATTTGAAAGAGTATACTCTAATCTATCTGCTGATAACATTGGAGTATCATTATCTACAATAGGATATATATGATAATCACTAATTTCTTCTATCTTTATTTTATCTCTATTTAATAAGTTTATTATTTCTTTTGATTCACTTATTATTTTTGTTGTTAATTCTTCTGTAGATTCTTGTTTTTCATAGTCTCCATTCATAAAATCCACACAATGTTTAAATACCGGAGTAGCAATATCATGAAATAGCCCAGCAAGTGTTTGTTTTTTATCTTTTGTAAAATTCCAAATTATTAAACTAACAGCTACACTATGATCTAAACTTGAATACCAAATTCTTTTACCAAAAATATTAGAATAATAAGTTCCACATGATACACTAATTCCAGCTTGTTTTTGCATTTCTGGAGTATTTATATAATCATTTAAGAAATCTGGAATTTCTTCTGATAATATATAAAAATACTCTTTTATTGTTCTATCTAATTTTTCAAAATAATCATTCATTTTTATATTTTCTCCTTTATTTGCTCTAGTATATACTCCTTCTCACTATTACCAATGTAGTTATATTCCTTTTTACAAATACCTGTATTAAAATTACATATTGACCTATATTTGCAGTATTCGCAAGGTGTTTTTCCCTGTTTTATTTTATAATATGGTTTTACATCAATATTTCCTGATAAAATAGCATTTGAGATTTGCTTTATTATTTTATTTGTGTATTTTTGCAAGTTTTCAAATTGACTTCTTGTTATTGTACTAGATTTATTGGCCAAATTCCCGTCTTTATCTATATATGCTGGAATAACATTAGAATTTCCCTTTTCTAGCTTTTTGTCCATTTTTTTAACAACATCTATATCTGCTAAAATTAGTCCCTTCATTTTAAATTGCTTTCTAATTTCATCTTGCAATTTTTCTTCATCTATCTTGTTTGCCGATTTTATGCTAGGATCTATCAAATTAAAATATAGCACTCCTGCTGGCATTACATCTTCTATTTCGCACACAGCATCTAAATATGTAAGTAGTTGTAATTGTAGCCCTGCCACTACTTCATTTAAATTAATATCCTTAGTAGATGATTTATAGTCTATTATTCTAATATAGTTTCCATCTGGAGTTTTTGCAATATCAATTCTATCTATCTTTCCTGTTATTTCAACCTCTTTGCCATTTTCTAGGGTCATTTTTATTGCTGGAAATTCTTTTCCATCTTTAAACTCCATTTCATGTCCCATTACTTCAAAATCACTGCATTTCAAACTATCTACTATATATTCAATTGATTTTTTTATAACTTTTCTTAATCTATTAGCCAATACTCTATATTTTGGTATACTCGTAAATATGTAGTTTTGTTTTAAATTTAATTTTTCTTCTATAATCTCGTCAACTATTTCGTCTTGTTCTTCTTTTTCTAATTCTTTTACTTTAATATTTCTTTCTTCTAATTTATCGAAAAAACTATCTATTACATCATGCATGAAACTTCCTGTATCTAATGCTTGAATTTTAAATTCTTCTCTTTCAGATAGATTTAGTCCATATTTTAAATAATATGAAAAAGGACAAGATTGATACTGCTCTAATTTTGATACACTTGTTTTTAAAGTATCTCCATATAGCTTCTCTACTACTTCTTTATCTATTCTATCTGTTTCGATACTAAAATTTAATGCTCTTAAACTATTTTCTAATTTTTCTTTCCATTCAGGACTATTTGAGTAATAGTTGTATAATTCAAACCACACTGCATCTATTTCTTTTCCATCTCTAAAATCTCTAAGCTGATTTAATAGTTCTTCAAATGTGCTCATTTTTGTTATAACTTCACTTTTCTTTTCTATAACATCACTTTGTTCTATTAAATTTGGAAATATTTTTTTAATTCTATTCACCAAAACTGATGGTCTTAAAGACTTTCCTTCTAAATCTGATGAAGCATACGACAAATATACTTTTTCCTCTGCAGTTGAAAATGCTTTATATATATTAAAATTATCGTCATAAAGTTTTTCTATTGTTCCTTTAGCAAGTTCTGCTCCACTTTCTTTCATTTGCTCTCTATCATTATCGTTGAAAAAACCTTCATTTTTATTTACACTTGGAAACATTCCATCATTTAAACCTATTACAAAAACAGCTTTTACTTTATGACTTCTAGATCTATCTACATCTCCTACTACGACTTGGTCTTGTGTTCCTGGTATTCTTCCAAGACCTGTACTACTAAGCCCTATCTTTAATATATCTGCGTATTTATCAAAACTCACTTTTTTATTTCCAAGAACTAAAACAATTTCATCTAAGATATCCACAATTAGTCCAAAGCTTGTTTCATATTCTTTAGCTTTTTCTATATCTCCAATATCTTCTAGCTCTTTTATTCTTTTTTCCATAATCATATCTACATGATTTTCTATTAAAAAATCATAAAGTTTTCTAGTTATATCTTTTACTTCTTTTGTGTTTGACAGATTTTCTTTAAACTTTAGTAGTGGCTTAATTATTTTCCCTCTAATATGCAATATTTTCTCTTGTTCTTCTTCAGTTTCGTTATAGAAATTCCATTCTCCGTTATACCACTTAGAACCTTTTATACCCCATCTTAAAGCATAATTTTCTAAAATACATATATCACTTTCATCTATACCTTGCACCAAACCAGTTTTAATATATTCCATAACACTTTCTCGTGACCAATTTCGTGAAAATATATTTATTACAGCAAGTATATATTTTACTAAAACATTTTGGCTTAAATCCTTTTTCTCATCTATAAATACTGGAATATTATATTTATTAAATATAGCCTTACATAAATTTGCATACCCTTCCAAGTCTTTTGTAATTACTGCAATATCTTTAAACCTATATTTTTCATCTCGCACAAGTTTAACTATATTTTGAGAAACATATTCTATTTCAGAATATTGATTTTTAGCTAAAAATAGTTGTATATTGCCTTTGTTCTCTTTCCTTTGGCACAAGTCTGGTTGGGAAAGAATTAAATTTTGACTAGGAAAACGAGTTTGAAATTTATGAGGCGTACTTCTTGTACGTTGATTAAATTTCAAATGAAGTTTGACAACGTCAAAATTGTAATTATTTTTCAACCTTTCGCCATACTTTTTATATGGAAATGCATATATATTTTCTTCTAGATGCTTTAATTCTTGACTTTTGAATCTATAACTATTATCCAAAAATACGGGTCTTTCTATCTTTACTCCTTCTTGTTTTGCCACAAAATATATTTTATCTAAAGTTAACTTATTTGCATAAAACACATCTGTATCTGGGCTAACACTTAAATTTGTATCATCTGTACACACTGTTATATTTACTTCATGAGCCTTAACTAATAGCTTTCTTAAAATCTCATATTCTTGATGAGTAAATCCAACAAATTCGTCTATATAAATATCTACATTATCAAATTCGTGTGTTAAATCTAATTGATCTGCAAGTATTGTTAAACTATCATTTTCATCTATATACTCACTTGAAATTTCATTTACATATTTTTCATACACATTTAGCATGTCTCTAATTTTAGCTTTTAAATACTCACTTTTTGTATTTTCCATTGCAGATTTTAGATTTTCTACTGTGATTCCATGCTTCTTAAATTCAGTTATTTGAGTTCCAATTAACTCTACATTCTCAGAAGATTTGCCTATAAATTTTAAGTTGTTTTTTTGTTCTGAAAGAATGTTGTATATAAGCATTGATTTGCCTGGTGATGATAAATTTTTCGTTCTTGAATTTCCGTATTTCTTTCATTACTCTATATGCCATACGATTAAATGTAAGCACTTCAGCAGAAATAATAGCAGATGTAGATACTGCATCCAGTAGCTTTTTCTCTGCTGTAAATGAAAATTGCTCTGGTGTAATAATATATATTTTTCTGGTTGTACTATCTTGTATTTTATTTGCTATTTCATTAAATATGTATGTGCTTTTCCCTGAACCTGATTTACCATATATGATTTTAAGACTCATTGTTTGTCTCCTCTTTATATCTATAGTTTCAATAATGTATAATTTTTTCATAGTATCTTGACTTTAATAATATAATTAGAGTATAATAAAAATAGGAAATGACAATTCCGTTAGACACGGTTTTGCCAGAGAATGTTTTAATAAACCATTTACCCTGTCAAAAGTAGAATGGTTTATTTTTTATTTATGTAGTTGCTTATTTACCCAGTTCTTATACAGAACTGACATCAAGGCAACGTTTAATGTTAAAGATAACATTAATGATATTATAAAAAATAGTATCACTTTAACCATAAACACCACCCGCCTTTCCTACGATGAATCGCATAATTTTGGGTGGCAAAACCGTTCCACTAATTATCAATTTCCTATGTTTATTATTTTACAATATTATTTTAAATCTGTCTATAAATATAGATAAGATTTTCATTATTTTAAAATCTTTTTCCACTCATCTTCCTTAAATCCTATTAATATACCTCTGTCACTAATAAAAATTGGTCTTTTTACTAGCATGCCGTTGCTTGCAAGTATCTTTATTTTTTCTTCCTCAGTCATATTAAACAATTTATCTTTTAAGTTTAGTTCTTTATATTTAAGTCCACTTGTGTTAAACCACTTTTTAATTTCTTTTCCACTTATCTGTATCCACTCTTTCAACTCTTCTTCTGTTGGATTATTCTCTACAATATGTCTATCTTCAAACTCTATTTTATTATCTTCAAGCCATTTTTTTGCTTTTTTACATGTTGAACATTTTGGATATTCTATAAATAAATTTTTCATAATTACCTCCCCTTTATATATCGTTATTTATTTTTCTAGTATCTTCTTTGCATAAGAACAATTAGCTATTAATATTTTATCATATATTTTTGCATTTTCTATTACTTTTTCCACTAATTTTCTTGCAATTCCTTGTCCTTGATAAAAGCTACTAACTTCAGTATGAACTATATTCCAATATTCTCCATCTTCTATAAATACACATTCTCCTATTTTAGTATTATTATCATATGCTACAGATTTATTATTTTCTTTTTCAAATTTTATTTTTATCATAAGACCTCCTTATACTTTAATCACACCAATTTCTCAGCATTTTCATTTATTTCTATATATTATATATCATAAAATAACTTTTATCTCAATGGTTATAAACATTTTTATTTACATACAAACACGAGCAAATGGCTTTACCTTACTATTTGCTCGTGTTAATTCATTTTAGAAAGCACCTCCGCCACCGGCCTCGGCCACCACCTCCTGAAAATCCTCCTCCACCAGAGAATCCTCCTCCGTGTCCACTACCACTTCCACCTGAACTAGAGGCAGCCTTTTTTATAGCATTTTCATATCCTTTTATAAATCTATGACTTAAACTTGTATATGTATAAAATATATAAAAATCATTTGATATATAGTCACTCATCTTGCTACTTTCTACAAGTTTCATTAAATCGTCATCTATATATAATCCTTTTAGCCTTTTTATTATTTTCTCTCCTATTCCAAAACTTACAGCATAACATAAATATTTATCCCATAGTTCTAAATACTCAATATCTTTTTCTTCTAATAAACTATAGTCATCTAGTTTATCTTTTAATAGATTTAATCTTGCATAATCTTCTAGTATTTCATCATTATTTTTAAGCATTAAATTATCAGTTAATACAATTAGTATAGCAATTCCTATTAACATTTCATCTGCAATCAAATATTTTGCTGGTGAAAACACTAAAGTTAACACTATTATTGCTAGTATTATTAAGATAATACTTATGCTTGTAGTAACTATTTTTTGTCCTGTAAATTTTTGAATAGTATTATTTACTCTGTGCCTTATAAATATTAATATTCTTATTGGAATGTATGCTAAATAAAATAATACTGGTAAAAAGAATATTATATTCATGAATAATACTGAAAACACAGATAAGTTACTTGTGTACACGTCAAATCCATTAAACAATATATGATTTACAACTGTTATAATAGCAATTATTAGTAGTCCTACATTTAATATTCTTAAATATATTGGTACTTTTGCATTATTTGCTCCTATTTTATTTGTAGTTCTTTTTGCTATATTGTTCAAAGTTTTAAATTTAATATTTGAATCTTTTTCTTTTGCAATATTTTCTAGTCTATCTTGTAAATTTATACTTGTACTTTCTTTTTCAAAAATCCAGTTATATACAAATCTTTCTATTTCATCCATATCATTTTCTTTGTCTTTATTTTTAGAAATAGAGTATACATATTCGTCTTTTCCTTTTAAAATTTGAATAAGTTCTAAATTTATATTTTTCTTTTCTATTAAATTTAATATAACTGCAATTATATCTCTTGCTAAAATCTCTCTGCTTCCTTGAATACATCCTGCAATTAAAGGATTATACTTTCTAAATAATTCTTCTTCGTTTATATCTGATACTTCAAATTTCTTTTCTTTTTCAAAGATTATTAATAATATTACCCAATATATAACTAGTAAACTTGCAAAAACAATTATTTTTTGAGTAAATTTTTCTTTTTCTTGTTTATTTTCAGCTATTTCATTTTCATCTTGAAAAATTATATCTTTTGCATTTATATTTGATAATTTTGTAGAACTACTTATATTACTATTATTAAAAATAAGTCTTGCAGCAACATATTGCCCTTTTCTCACATTATCTACTTTAAAATTTGCATGTTGATTTGATATAATTCTTGAAATACCATTTAATGGCCCATGAGCCCATATATATATTTCTTCTCTATTATTTGGTAAATAGACATCAATATTTAAATTTTTAATATTTACATCCCATTCTCCACCTATGAAATTATAGTAAAGCTCGCCTACATCCTTATGCTTAACACATAAATTTTTAATTGTATAATCCAAAATAAATTCTTTTGTTTCATAACTTGATGGAGAATATACTTTAACTGTTTCTATTCCAGGCTCTCTTTCTATTGTATACACTCCTTTTTTTCCATTACTTGCATAACTTGTTTTTATATAATCTTGATTTTTACCATCCTTTATAGAATTAATTGTTATTCCATATCCAGTATATAAGTCGTCATTAATCTTTTTGTTGTTTATAATTTCATCATGTTCTATATCATCTATTGTATATGGAATACTTATATATATTCCATTATAATCTCCATCAAAATTATATGTTATACTTTGCTTTATATTTACATCTCCATTTTCTAAAACAGTAGCTTGTATATCCATATTGTCAATACTATAACTCTTAGCATAAGTATTAATTTGAAGTATTATCATAAATAATACCAAAAATAGTGTAATTAATAAAAATTTTTTTAATACCTTCATTTGTTCCCCCTTTTATTTATATAACTTCCTCTACCAAGTAATATTACTAACATTATATAAATCTATATTTTATATGTCAATGGAAAAAATAATGTTTTTTTCTTAATTTTATGCTATAATATTTGCGTTATGGAAGAGGTAGAAAGATATAAGCATTTAAATAAATATTTGAAAGAAAATTTTGGTGAACGAACTCTTAAAATTTGCATTGATGGTGGTTTCACTTGTCCTAATAGAGATGGAAGTAAAGGTTTTGGAGGATGCATTTTTTGTAGTGAAAAAGGTTCAGGAGAACATATAAAAATAGCTGATAGTATTACTAAACAAGTGAAAAATTATTTTAAGAGTTACAAAGCTGAAAGAGCAAATAAGTTTATAGTCTATTTTCAAAATTTTACTAATACTTATGATACTGTAGAAAATTTAAAATTAAAGTATGACTCTGCTTTAGTTGACACTAGAATCATAGGACTTCAAATAGGTACTAGACCAGACTGTATTAATGAAAGTGTTGTTAAACTATTAAAAAGTTATACTAATAAATATTATGTTTGTGTAGAACTTGGACTTCAAACTTCAAACGAAGAAACTGGAAAATTAATTAATAGGTGTTACTCAAATGAAGATTTTACAAAAGCTGTAGCACTTTTAAATAAATATAATATTGATGTAGTATCACATATTATGGTAGGCTTGCCAAATGAGACAATGGAAGATATTAAGCAAACTATAAATTTTATTAATGCTCATAATATTCAAGGCTTAAAAATACATTCTTGCTATGTTGTAAAAAATACTGGTCTTGAAAAAATGTATAGAGAAGGAAAATATGTTCCTTTGGAATTAGACGAATATTTTAAGTATTGTGCTTATATATTAACACATATTAATCCTAACATAGTAATACATAGAATTTCTGGTGATGCACCAAAGGATTTATTAGTTGCACCTGATTGGAACTCTCACAAAAAATGGATTATGAATGGGTTAGACAAATATTTAAAAGAAAATAATTTGTATCAAGGAATGTATTTTGAAAAATAAAAAAATATTGTGCTATATTACAAAATTCTACATTTTTTGACATTGGTTTTGTGCTATAATTATATTAATTTGATAGACATTTTTTATTATTTCTCTTCTGAGGTTGGTTTTCATACTTAACCTTGTTAACTTATTTTTTAGTTTTTTAGAAAATATTGATGATTTTATTTATTAGATCTGTCATCAATATTTTCCTTTTTTTGTGTAGGGAATGCCTTCGGGTTATGAGTAAAGCTCGTAAAGTATTGGTAAATCTAGCTTTGGAGTGTATTTATTGGTATATTTGGTGTGCCCAATTTTTTAACTTTGTAAATTTATGTGATTTTGGGTTGTTTTTGGTGGGTTGTGTGCCCATTTTGAGCCCAATTATTTTAATAAATTTATGGAGGTTTTGATTATGAATAATTTTAGAAATGTTAATGATGATATTTTAAAAGAGTGGTTAAATTTTAGAGAGGAAACAATTTCTGGTAGACTCACCAAAGAAGATAAAAAACATTATATTTATTTTGATGAGATTGCTACAAACATTTTAAGAAATGTTCCTAAACAGAATCAAAAATATGTAAAAAATCAATTAGATAGACTTGATAAGAATTTTATAGATTATCTTTGTTATTGGAATGAGAAGTATTATAGGAATGGGTTTTGTGATGGAGTTGAATTAATTATTGGTTGTATTGATAAATAGTTAAATGTAAGACAGCAATAAGGAAATTCTTATTGCTGCCCTATTACTATATTTCTAGCCAACTGACATTTTGTTTTTTATACTTCAATTCTAATTCATGTACTTTACTAATTATTGCGTCTAAATCATATATTTTTCCATCATTCATATATATTTTTTGTTCAACTTCTTCGATTATATAATACATAAATCCTATATTTTTATACTCCTCGTTATCATTCTCTTTAATAATTTTCTTTAACTCACTATTAATTATTATTGATTGCTCTTTGCTGATTGAAGCTATATTTAACAGGGCATTTCTTGCACTATTATATACTCCATCGAAACTTTTATCTTTAAAATTATCTCTAAAAGTAACTTTTAAGCATTTTAATAAGTATTTTGTAAATTTTTCATTTTTTATTCTTGATATGGCTTCATTAATATCTTCATATGTTGTTTTATCTATATAAGTCATATTATTTTTATCTATCCAATTTAGATAATAAATTAAACCGGCTTCTTTTTGGGATATTATTAAATATTTCGCATAAAACATTTTTTTAGATAATTTTTTACTCTTCTTTAATTCTCGTACTAACCAATTTTCTATAATATCTTCATTTACCTCAATAATCTTAGGGATTAAATGCTCTTGATATTCTTCCTCTATATTATAAAAATATTTTTCTATGCATTTTTCTATCCCAATAGCATAAATTAGATACTTATATGCATTATCTCTTTCATCGTATGGCAGCTTTTTATTGCAAAAATATTTCGCAACATCTTTTTCACAGTCTTTAATATTATTTTTTATACAGTATTCAATGTGATTTTCAAATACATCCATATGTATATTTTGTTCATGTATGTTTTGGACTATTCTCTGCTTTATTAATTCAGGCTCTAATTCTTGTACTATATAATCTATACCTACTTTCTTTCCGTTTATATAATGCTCGAATTCTAACATATCTAATAATATATTGGATGGATACTCAAAGTTATATCTATATTTATAATACCATAAACAAATACATAATTGATTTGTTGTCCAACTTCTATTTGAGTTATCATATTTAGTATATTTTATTGCATTTTTAAAATTTGCTTGTCCAAGATAGTTATTACATAATTCTTTTATCTTTGCTTTCTGAGTCTCATTTAACTCCAATCCACATCCTTTTTCAGTAAGCATTACATAGGTATGTATAAATATAAACCTATTCCAGTCCCATTTTTCAAAACTTTTAATATTTATTTTTTTATCTTTATCGAATTGGGAACAAATGAAAAAATATAGTTCATAGTATTTTTCGTCAGCTTCGTAAATATCATAAAGCTCATGTAATTCTTCAATAGTAACTTCTTTTTTGTTCAAGGAGTTAAAAAATTCCCCCACATACATAATAAATTGATTTTTATTAAACATCTTTTCTATAAATATTTTTTTACTTGCTTTTTGGACTGTATCTAAATCTATTTTCTTTCTTGGTATATACTCCAATATTTTTTTCCCTGTTTTTAATTCGTATTCTGATTTTAGTTCTTCATAAAATAAAAGTTTTTTACTACAAAATCTTAAAATATCTTCAGCAATTCGATCTTTGTATTTTCCTTTTTTATATTCATTATAGAAGTATTCCATACATTCATCGTCTACTATATACTCATATTCTCTTAATCTTCTTTGATTATTTGAATTTAGATATGCTTTAAAAAAGTTTAAAAGCATTTTTTTATATTTTAGCCTATTTATTATTTCATTTATTATTTTATAATCATAATGTTGCTCACAAATATAGTATAATTTAAGGAATTTACTTGTCATATCTTCGCCAGAATATACTTTAGTTATTGAGTCAAATATATTAGTAATAATTTCCTTATTAAGTTCACTATCTCTTATTTTTTCTTTATCAAAAAATTTTAAAACCTCGATTATACTGTTTTTTGTTTTTAAATACTTAAAGCATTCCGTAAACTCATATTGTTCATCAAAGCTATAGGGTTCATCATCATTGTCATCCCATGTATTTGCCACTATCCCTCTCACTATGTAATGGTATCTATCAAGAACTATATCTACATCCTTACTCACTAGATCCTGCTTTTTTAAAAAGAAATAATATGCTCTTCTTAATTCACTGTTTTCATTCCTTTTATTTAGTTCAATAATATTTTTAAATTCCTTTCTCGTACACAAATCAAATTTTGCTAATATTCTTATTGCTATTGACTTACTATAGTTAACATATTTATTTGATTGACACACTTCTAATAAAATATTTTTCACTATATCTTTGTGTTCAAACAAGTCTTTGGTAGTTTGTAACAACATCAAAGCATTAGTTGTTATTGTATAATGTTCATTTCTTTTAACTTTTTCAATTAGGTAGAGTATATCTTTCCCGTCAGAAATTAGATTAAATTTATCTCTTATATTATAGTCAAGCCATATTTTTTTTGTTCGTATTTTTCAAATATTTTTTTGAATATTTTTCTTTTAAATTCTAAATCTAATTTACTATTTTCAATATATAAAATAAATTCTGGCATTTTCTCTATAATATAATCTAATATATCTTCTCTGCCAAAATTGATTAAAAAAACAAGTACATTCAACCATGAATTTCTTATTTTATCATTATATGTTATTATATCTTTTATATCATTTACCGAATATTTTTTAATACTTTGTGCCGCTAAATATTCGCCAAAATTCTTATGTACGAAGCCCCATACTTCCTTGTTTTGTTTTTTCCAAATTGATGCATATTCAATTATTTTTCTTTCTTTATCATCACTTATTATTTTTTTATATTCTTCGTCTTTTAGATAGTTTCTTTCCAAAAATTCCATTGTTACAGCTATTATTCCTAATAGTCGGTTTGTATTTTTTTCAAAGTTTTCCAAATCATTAGCATTCTTAAATTTATTTATATCAACTTCTAAACTTCTATTAATTATATAGTCGAAAATTATTGTTTTGTTAGGTAATTTATTATCTTCATTATATATTTCAATAATTTTAATTAAGAAAAATGGATTATATACTAAATGCATCAATTCATTTTTTTCTATCTCCTCCCAAAAGTTATTTATATCAATCTCATTTTCTTTCAATAATATATTTATGTTTTTTTTATTTACTCCCTCAATGAAATATTCATTAAATCCTTCTATAGTTCCACTTTGGCTATTATTCTTTGAATTGTAAAAATTACTTCTTGATGTTAGTATAACTTTTGTACCTTTATTTTTATTGCAAAACGATTCTAAATTAATTATAAATTTCCTTCTATATTCTATAGCTATCTCATCAAATCCATCCAGTATGAGTATTATATTTCCCTTGTCAACTCCATTATATTCTTCTGGTATTAATTGTTCTATACTTTCTCCACAATAAATATTTAATTTATTATAAAAAGCAAAATTATTTTTATATGTGTTTAATTTATTTACTATATATTTACATTCTTCTGTTTTACCACTTCCTGCATCACTTAATATTATTATTTTATTATCATTATTTAATATTTCTTCGATTTCTTCTTCGTTAAATATATTTTCATTTTCTATTTTATATAGCTTTCTCTTGATTCTTAAATTATCTTGTATTTCAAATTTTTGCTTTTTAATCTTTGAAACATCAATGTATTTTTCTGGTGATTCTGGGTTAAAGAATAAATTTAATTGGTAATTTAACTCTTCTTCCATAAGCATTTTTTCAAAGTTGCTTTTCATTCTCCATTCAACTTTAATAAAAAGTTCCTCCGCATACTTTTCTATTTCTTTTAAATATTCTGGCTTACTTTTTTGTAGTTTTCTACTCTGTGAAAATTCTTTGTTAATGTAAAAAACAATTTTTGATATTCCTTTATATTTCTGTTTAGTTGTTTTTATTGCTAATTTTATTTCTTCTTTTTTTTGAGATAATCTTATTGTATCATCATAATATTTAGCTTGAAATCCAATAATTTCTTGATTTTGAATAATAGGATCCGTTTCAATTCCAGCTTGATTAAAATATCTATGTATTCCATATTTTTTATCAAATTCATAACAAAATAAATAATATGATAATGCTTCAAAAGCTTTATTTAAATTTTGCGAATTCTTATATTTAAAATTCTCCCAATTTAATGTGTTATAACTTAGCATATCTTCATCTCCTATAATAAATATTTTTTCATTACTTTTTTTGTATATAATGTCCAGATTTGTAACTTATTATAAAAAAGCAAAATAATCCTGTAACTTTTAATTACTCTCATACTTTGCTTTTCTTCTGTAAACTTATTATAAATATTCTTTTAATCCGTCAATTATTTGGTACACTTTAGTCATTGGATTTCTTTGTGATGCTTGTCCATTTTTATTTAATTCTTCCATATATTCGCAATTCTTTATTGCTGTATGTAACCCTTCTTCACTTGTAACTTTTTCAAAAATGTTTATATCATTTTTAGTATACTCCCCTAAACCTTTTTTCTGAAATTCTTTACTTAATTCTTGTAATACATTGTCCTTTGAAATATACCTATTTACTTTCTTAAAATGTGATAATAACCACAATTCAAAATTAGGATTAGACCAAGCTACATTATAATCACAGGTTTTAATTGCTTTATCAAATTGTTCATCTGAATAATCATCTTTGTCAAATACAACCCAAACTTGTCCATATCTTTTATTTGAATAGTTTACAAATTTATCTGTATATTTTACTAAAGCTGTGGTATTTTCACCTGTTCCTTTTATTTCAATATTAGGAATTAATACATCAACTTTGCTTCCATACTTTTCATTTATCTTTTTCTTTAATCCATTAAAATAATTTGGTTCAGTTTGCTTCCCTTCACATACAATTAAGTAATTAGCTGGTGCAAGCCTCTTACTTTTTAATCTGTCTTTTCTTGATATATTTCTATTATTTTTCATGTATTATATCAAATTCTTCTAATACTGGAATAGCACCATATCTTCCAGTTAAATAGTCTTTATTGTATGTTGCATCATTTCTTACTTTTTTACCTGCATTTTTATCATCTTCTAATATATAGTCAGACAATGCATATATTTCTGAAATTCCGTCTTTATCTTTTTCTGCAAACCATATCTCATCTCTTCTAAATGTTTCTTTGTTTAAGTTTACCGTATCATGTGTTGAATATATTAACTGTCCATTTCCTATATTAGTCTGACTATTATGGAATAAGTTAATAATATATCTAGTTAATAATGGATGTAATTTTGCATCTAATTCATCAACAAATAATACCATTCCATTTTTTAATGCATCCATAAAGAAATCAAATAAGTGAAACATTTTTCTCGTACCATTAGATTCTAAATAAAATGGTAATGCTTTTAACTCTCCATTTTCTCCTCTGTGAAGAACTTCAATATCTATAATACCATTATTACTTTTAACAGCTTCTATTGAATCTGGTGTAGTTCTTATTCCTTCAATTCCAGAATCAAATGTCTTTATAAATTTTAATAGTTCTTTTTTATAGTTTTCATCGCTTAGTATTTTTAATGAAACTCTGTTATTAATAAATCTTTCAAAATTTGGATTACCTAAATCTAAATACATGCTATTCACAAACCAGTCATATACATTGCTGAAATCTTCATTATTTCTATCTATTTTGCTATATATATTTAAGAATAATGTTCTTTCATCTATATTTACTAACTCTGAAATTTTATTAGGTTTCATTGATACATTGTTATTTTCTCTTTCGAAAATAGCATAAAATTTATTTACTCTTTTCTCAAATAACCACTCTGAAATAATTGTATCTTTTAAAACTTCAAAACCATATTTATATATTTTATTATTTTTAGCTAATATTTCTACTTCTAAAGCAATTGGGTCATTATTTATCATAAAACTATAAATATTTTCTTCATCTATTGGAGAATTCTTTTTAGAGTCATCACTTACCAATATTCTTTTTTTCATATAGTCAAAAGCTTGTAACACATTAGTTTTTCCACTAGCATTGGCACCATAAATTGCAGATACTTTCAAATATTCACCATTTTCTGTTTTAGCCACATTATATTCATGTTCTTTAAATGATGTTGCTTCCATATCTAAACAATTTTCATTTTTAAAAGATTTAAAATTTTTAAAACTAAATCTTATTAACATATTAAAATCCTCCTTTTCTTTATATATTATATGCTAATTTTAATAAAATATCAATATTTTTGAGATATTTTCTCATTTTATATTGATATTTATTCAAAAATACTATTAAATTAAAATTTTATTAAGCAATATGATAAACTTCTAAAGAAATTTTCTGTAATCATATATGTAAAGTCTAATCTTTTTGCTAATGCTTTAGCAAGTGTAGTTTTTCCTGTTTCATTAAATCCATCTATTGTTATCTTTTTTGACATGATTTATTGACAAAATATATAATGATGGAGCTCTAATTATAGAAAATAAAAATTATGATTAATTTTACTTTGATTTTTAGCTTAAACAAAAAGAAGCAATTTTTAATTTTGCTTCTCTATTGATTATTATTGCCAAAATAAATTTAGCTCTATGCCAAATTTTCTGGATTTAATGGTTTCAATTCATCTAGTACAAAAATTCCATCTTTTCTCACTAAGACATCATCAAACCATATTTCTCCTCCACCATATTCTAGTGTTTGAATATTTACTATATCCCAATGAATACTTGAACGGTTACCATTATCGCTTTCAGCTAAACTATCTCCTGGTGTAAAATGAAAACTACCTTTTATTTTTTCGTCAAACAATGTATCTCCAATTGGTCTTTCTATATAAGGGTTTAACCCTAAAGCAAACTCTCCAATATACCTGCTTCCTTCATCTGTATCTAAAATTTCATTAAGTTCTTTTGTTTTGTTTGATATAGCTTTAACTATTTTTCCGTCTTTAAATTCAAATCTAATATTGTTAAACAATATTCCATTATATCTTGTTTCTGTATTATATGTTATATATCCATTTACACTATTTTTTACAGGTGCTGTAGCTACTTCTCCATCTGGTATATTAAATGTTCCCATATATTCTTGGGCTGGTATTCCCTCTATACTAAATGTTAAATCTGTCCCCTCTCCTATTATATGAACATTTTTCGTTTTATTCATTAACTTGACTAAAGGATCCATTGCTTTTGACATCTTATCATAATCTAATGTACAAACATTAAAGTAAAAATCTTCAAAGCTTTCAGTATTCATATTGCTCATTTGCGCCATTGATGCATTTGGATATCTTAAAATACACCATCTTGTATGTTTTACTCTTTCTTCAAAATGTACAGGCATAGTGTAATATTTATTATACATTTCCATTTTTTCTGTTGAAACTCCATTTAACTCTGCTGTATTTGTACTTGCTCTAACCCCAATATATGCGTCCATGTCTTTCATCCTTTGTAAATCATGTTTTGCATAAATTTGCATTTGTTCTTCCGTTCCATTTGTAAGCATTTCTCTCATTATTTCATAATCTATAATATTAAAAAAAGGAATAGCACCTATATTTTCTGCTTGTCTAATCAATTCTTTTCCTAAAGGAATTGCATCCATTCCTATTATCTCTATTAATATTTTCTCACCTTTTTGTAAATTGATAGAATGGCTTAATAAATTACTAGCTAATTTTTCTATTCTTATATCTCGCATTATTTTCACCTCTTGATAATTATATAACATTTTTTGATTTTTCACCATATTTTTCTAATCCAAATCATTTTGATCAAGCATACTTCCTGTCTGACAACTGTAATACTTTCAGCTATTTTATTCTATCATTCCCTTACACTTCAATTCTGCTTGTCTTATAACAGTCTGCACTGCTTTTTCACTTTTGTTTGGTGGATAATTATATTTTATTAGCAATTTCTTTATTTCAATTCTCATCCTTGCTCTTGCATCTTTTCTAATATCCCAATCAATAGTCATATTCTCATTTACAGTTTCAACTAATTCTTTAGCAATTTGCACCAATGTTTCATCTTTCATTAATTCTTTAACTTCTGGATCGTCTCCTAATGCATCAAAAAATGCTTTTTCTTCTGTTGATAAATTATACTCATTTCCAGCTTTCAATTCTTGTTCAATTTCATTTTTTAAATTTATCATTTCTTGTATAATCTTTTCTATATCCTCTACACTAGTTCTTTCATTATATGATGCTACTATCTTTTGGAACTTAGTTGAGAATTTTTCCATTAAAACAACATTTTCTTTTCCAACTTGTTCTACATATTCTTTTAATGCTCTATTTAATACTTCTACTGCTATATTTTTCTTTTGCATTTTAGCAAGTTTATTTAATATTTCATCACTTAATATTGCTAATCTATTGCTATTATGTACATCTCCAATTTGTAACATTTCATCATCTTGGATAGCTCTTTCCAACATTTTTGCTACATTATCATTTATTTCTTTTACATCTATTTTATCTCCTGATAACTTTGAAATAAATGACCTTACTGATATAAAGAACAATATTTCATCCTTTATTTCTTGTGATAGTTCTCCTGTGCATAATGAATATAAACTTTTTACATCATAACTATATCTCATAAATGCTTTTCTAATTTCTTCTGTTTTTAGCATCCAGTTAGCCCCTGCCATAATGATTTCATATTTATCACTATCTGTTGTTGTTGCAAAATGTCCATAGTAAAATCCATTAAATAAATCTCTAATTAATTCTACTTTGTCCATTAAAACTTTTACTAATTCACTATTATCAACAATCTTTCCTTGGTCACGTTTTGTATATGTTTTTAGTGCATCTAATAACCATTTTTTTAGTCCAATATAATCAACAATTAATCCACCTTGTTTATCTTTATACACTCTGTTTACCCTTGCTATTGCCTGCATTAAATTGTGAGCCTTCATTGGTTTATCTACATACATTGTTCCAAGTCCCGGTACATCAAATCCTGTTAGCCACATATCAACAACTATTGCTATTTCAAATTCTGAATCCATATCCTTAAAATCAACTTCTAATTGCTTTTTATCTTTTTTAGAACCTATTGCTTTTTGCATTTCTTCATCATCTTTGTTGTTTGATGTTATTACCATATGTACTTTATTTTCCCAATTAGGTCTTAACTCTAAAAATTTCTTATACATTGTAAATGCTGACTTTCTTGAATATGCAACTACCATTGCCTTATTTGCAACTGATGTTTGTATATCTTCATAATGATTTATAATATCCTTAACAATCATTTCTAGTCTATCTGGATCTTCTATAATTTGTTCCATTTTAGCCATTTCTTTTTTAGATTCTGCTATTTTATAATCTTCTACACCTTCTTCGGTTTCAAGCATATTATAATAATCATCTATTTCATCTAATAATTTTTGATTTAAGCCCACTCTTGCCATTCTAGCTTCATACATAATAGGAACTGTTGCACCATCCATTATAGCCTGTGTCATATCATATGTATCAATAACTTGACCAAACACATTGCTAGTTGATTTGTCTTTTGTTTCAACTGGTGTTCCAGTAAATCCTATATATGTTGCATTAGGAAATGCTTCATGCAAATATTTAGCTGTTCCATACTTTTTATATGCTTTCATTTTTTCTTTATCAAATTTAATTGTTGCATCTATTCCATAATGACTTCTGTGAGCTTCATCTACTAATACTAATATATCGTCTCTTTTACTAAATAAACCTGTTTCTTCCTCAAATTTTTGCAAAGTTGTAAAGAATATTCCTCCTGATACTCTATTTTCTAATTTTTCTTGTAAATCTTCTCTACTTTCTATTTGAACAGGAGATTGTTTTAAATATTCTGAACATTTTGCAAATGTAGTAAATAATTGATTATCTAAATCGTTTCTATCTGTTACAACTATTATGCTTGGATTTTTTAATACTTTTATCATATTACCTGCATAAAATACCATTGAAAAACTTTTTCCACTACCTTGTGTATGCCATAAAATACCTGCTTTTCCTGTTCTATTATCTATTGCAACTTCTGTACTTGTTATTGCTTTTTTTACACCAAAATATTGATGGTATGCTGATAATATTTTGCTATCTTCACTCCACAAAACAAAGTTATTTATTATATCTAGTAATCTATCTTTTCTTAGCATTCCATAAAATAACGTTTTATGTGTTGGCATATTTTCTGTTACTTCATCATCTGCTTCTATCTTTTTCCATTCAGAAAATCTACTCCATGGACTTGTTATGGTTCCTGCTCTTGCTTGTACTCCATCACTTACTATCATAAATTGATTATAATAAAATAATGTTGGTATATGTACTTCTTGGTATCCTTTTAATTGATTATATCCATCAATTAGTTTTACATCTTCTCTTACTGTACTTTTTAACTCTACTACAACTAAAGGCAAACCATTTATAAATATAATTATATCTGGTCTTTTTTCACTATGTTCAATGATTGTATATTGATTTATTGCTTTAAATGTATTATTGGAAATATTATCAAAATCTACTATTTTTATTGTTTTATATCTTGTTTCTCCATTTTCATTAATTGGCACTTGACATCCTTCAAGCAAATATTTTGTAAATTGCTTGTTATTTAAAATAGTATTATTGTGTTCTAGATTTTTTATTTGTCTTAAAACTTCTGTTACCTGTTCATCTCTAACATTATTATTAATTTTATGAATAGCATTTATTAAATCATCTTCTAATATTACTTTGGAATAATCTGTTCTTTCCATTTCATATCCATTTATACATTCATATTCTAATTCTTTCAATATCTCCATAGTTATTTTTTCTAATGTTTCTTCATTGAACATAACTTATCCCCCTAAAACTTTATTTGTTTTTTTATATTCTTCATAATATCTTTTTTAACAACTTCATCATATAACGACTTAATTTTATCATATTCACTATATAGTTTTTCTCTATATTCCTTTTCACCAAATTCCTTTTGCAATTTAATAAATGATGTTGGATTTTTTCTATTAGTCTCCATGATTTTATATAAAATAATTTGTTCTTCATGAATTTTTCTTAATAATTCCTGATATTCATATATAAAATCTTGTATTAATTTTATATTATTTTTTGAAAATAAAAATTCAACCTCAATAGACATTCTCTTTAATTCTTCTAATTTCACTAAAAAATTCTGTCTAATATCTTCTTGATTAATATTATCTATTATATTTCCAACATCTTTCAAATAAGTATTATTAGTTAAACTATGAAACAGTACTGTTACATCTATAAAACTATTGTAGTTTTCCTTCTTCATTAATGGCTTACTTTCTTTGAACAATGACATCAAACCACTTATTAACATAAATTTATCTACTCTTTTATTAAATAATTGATGTTTATTACTAATTTTTATTTGCCTATGTGTTTGCCAAAGTGCAATAATTGCTATAATTGCAGTTATTATAGAAAATATATTTTTTTCTATAAAATTCATTTTATACGCCTCCTACAACTAACAATTTATCTGACTAAATTTCTATTTTATCTAAGTCTATTTCTCCATTCATTAATTTTGGTAATAATGTATTTCGTAAATTTGATAACCTATCATTTTCAATAATAATATTTTCAATTTTTTCAAAAATTGGTGTTACTTTGTTATTAAAATTATCTAATATTTTTTTATCTTTTGGAAAATAAAATTCAAAATTTAAAATATCATCTTTTGTAATCATTAGTACTGCTGTTCCTTTTGCTGATCCAATAATTCTTTCTCTATATTCACTCGAGTTCATGAGCAAATATAAAAAATTCTTAATATTTTCATTGCTATTTAGTATATTTACAATATATAAATTTGTACCAATAATCACTTTTCTATCCTTAAACAATTTAGGGATTATACCTGGACACCCTAATTGATTTCTCTTTTGTGTAACATCTCTAGTACATATAAATAAATCGCCAACATTTCCAAGATATTTGTTTTCTACATTTTCTTTATAATATTTTAAATTACTAAAATTAAATATTGTATTTAATTCAACATTCCCCATTGATACTAAAATATTATCATCTATATTGTCAGATAACAATGATGCTTTATAGGCTAAACCCCCTCTTACAGATATTAAATCTTTTAACATTATTTTTTCCCAATTATCATCTTCTTTTTTATTACCAAAACACTCCCTAAACATAATTTCTAGTAGTTTATACAAATTATTATTTATCTTATTATTTAATTGTATTTTTTTATCTATACTTGATAATATTTTTGCTATCTTAACTTGCTCATTATATTCCGGTAAATCCATTATAGTATCTTTTAAAACATCAACTTGTGCTCTTTGTCTTCCTGATGTTCCTGTCATAGATTTAATTGCTATATTTCTAAATTCTTTATTTATAGATAAATAATAAATAAAATCTTTATCTGATCTTTCAATTTTTGCTCTCATTACAATAAATTCTGTAGATCCAAATCCTATTTCATTTTCTTCTAGCTCATTTACTTGTGCTGTTTTTCCATTTTCTAAACATGGAGTTATTCTAGCTAATAAAGTATCTCCATTTCTAAACTTACTACCCCCTTTATACTCTTCTTCTGTGTAATTTTCTATATATTTTTTGTATGGCTGTAACATTTCCATTGAAATCTTTTTATATTTTTTCCCTTTAGATAATTTTTCTTTTGGGTTAAATTCTATAATATCTCCTAATCTATATTTCATATCCTATCGCCTCCAAGTTCTTTCTAATTTCATCTTCCAACTTGTGAGACTCTTCAAATTGTACTTTAAGTTCTGACGTTAATGTTTTCATCTTCTCTTCAAAAGGAATACCATCATCTTCTTGTTCTTCTGTTCCCACATATCTGCCTGGTGTTAATACATAGTTGTTTTCTTTTATCTCATCTATAGTTGCTACTTTACAAAATCCTGGTATATCTTCATAATTCTCATTGTTTTGATAGTTATGATATGTATCTGCAATTTTTGCTATGTCATTTTCATCTAATTCCCTTAATTTTCTAGTAACCATTTTTCCTAGATTTCTAGCATCTATAAATAATGTTTTTCCTTTTTGTTTTTTGTTTCTATTTAATATCCATATACTACAAGGAATTGTAACTGTGTAGAACAAGTTAGATGGCATTGATAAGATACAATCTACTAAATCATCTTCTAGTATATTTTTTCGTATTTCACCTTCTCCACTTGTATCACTAGATAGCGCTCCATTTGCTAATATTACTGCTGCTTTACCGTTTATAGATAATTTAGAAATCATATGTTCTAGCCATGCATAGTTTGCATTTCCTTTTGGTGGTATTCCATATTTCCATCTTGTATCATTTAATAATTTTTCTTGTCCCCAATCTGATATATTAAATGGAGGATTTGCTAATATAAAGTCTGCTTTTAAATCTTTATGTAAGTCATTTTGGAATGTATCATCTGCAAATTTTCCTAAGTTTCCATCTATACTTCTTATTGCTAAATTCATTTTTGCTAATTTCCAAGTTGTTGGATTTTTCTCTTGTCCATATATGCTTAAATTATTTACATTTCCTTGATGTCTTTGTATAAATTTCAAACTTTGTACAAACATACCTCCAGAACCACAACAAGGATCATATACTCTACCTTGATATGGCTCAATCATTTCTACCATTGTTCTAACTAAACAAGCTGGTGTATAGAATTCTCCACCCTTTTGTAATTCGTTTGATGCAAATTGTCCTAGGAAATATTCATATATTCTACCTAACAAATCTTTATCCTGTGCTTCTTTACTACCTATTTTAACATTTGTAAATATGTCTATTAGTTCACCTAAATTTACATTTTTATAATCTGGACTATTATATTGCTTAATTAATACTCCTTTTAAGCTTGGATTTTCTTTTTCTATTTCTTCTAATGCTTCGTCTATAATTTGTCCTATATTGCTATCTTTAGAATGTGCATTTAAGAACTCCCATCTAGCTTTTGATGGTACATAAAATATGTTTTCTGCTGTATAACAATCTCTATCTTCTTCTAATCCATATCCTTCTTGTAATAGTTCTTGATATTTTTCTTCAAATGAATCAGATATATATTTCAAAAATATTAACCCTAATACTATAAATTTATAACTTGATACTGGTACTGCGCCTCTCATTTTATCTGCTGCTTGCCATAATTTTTGTTCTAAATCTTTTAATTCTTCTTCCTTCATCTTTTTACACCTCTAATTTTTGTTTTACTAATATATTTATACCATAAAATAACTTTTTTCTCAATGATTCTGTATTATTTTCCTTTTTTCTTTCATTACTATATCAAACAGATAACTTCAACTTTATCCTTCAAAAATCTTCTAGCCTCCTCTATGCAAATCTCATTACAAACAACTATATAATCAATATTACTATGAATACCACTATCTTCCATATAATTAATCCAATCCATAGTACTAAAATCTGCAAAAGGCATTGAAAAAATATATGTATATGAATCTTCACCTTTTATGCAATACATTTCATATTTATATCCTTTTACTTTATCAATATTTTCTCCAAATATATCAATTATTCTATTCTTCATATAATCTGTATCACTTATGCTTTTAAAAATGTCCCATACTTCTTTTTGATATAAAATTGTATAATTTTCACAATAACTTATATTTATAAATTTTGGATGGTTTAGGAGCCATTCATCTTCTATAAATATGATTACACCTCTAAAATTGTTTTTGTTCCTATCTAATTCTTTATCTATATACTTTAGTTCTCTTGGTGTAATTTCTTGATGCAAGAAATAAACTATGTAAGACCTTTTGTAATAATCTTCATCACTTTCTTGCCACAATCTTTTTTCTCTTGACATGACACCTATAAATCTATTACCTCTTTGAGTAAATGCATTAATATTACACCTCCAACTTGGCTCAAAGAACCATCCAGATAAGTGTACCTTACAAGAAACATCACTAATTCTTTCCATTCTTTTTTTATATATTTCATCTCTATTTATATTTCTATAACCTAATCCTATTTCATTCAAATAACTTTTTCCTTTTCTACCTAATACAACTTTTCCATATAATCGTTCAATAATTTCACCTTTTGCCAAACTTGCTAATCTATTTTTGTAATAATATTCTGACTTATAAAACAACTTAACATTTTCATTTGTGATACTTCCATATTCCCCTAAAAAACCTATAAATTCAATATCTCTATCCCTTAAACATACTCTCTTTTCTTTTACCACTTAAATCACCTCCTGCCTTTTTTACATTTCTACCTATCTTCCAGCTTACATTTTGGCGACAGAAGACACAAGATTAACATCTTGTGCCCCCTGTCGCCCTTACATGTATTTATATGTATTTTCTGATATGTACTCCCTACCTATGTACATTTTTTTAGCATAAAAAGTATTCTTTTTGCCTTATTTTTAGGCATTTCTATGTTTATTTAAAAGTGTGATTTTCTTAAAGTCCCAAAAGTGTGACTAGTTGGATATTTTGAAATTAATAAATAATCACACTTTTTCAAAATATTCTTTTGGATTTATACTACAAATTTTTTGAATATTTCTTTTTTCTCCAATAAATATTTTTATATAATTTTCTTTGTCATTAATTCCTTCTAACATATAACTTACATATCTAATATTATCATCTGTAATAAGTCCACCATAAACAAATCCATTTAAAATATATCTTAAATCTCTATTATCTATGTCCCAATTATCTCTTGGTACACTTACTTGTACTCTAATAATAACTTCTCTGTTTATAAATAAACCTTTATACTTTTCTCCAATCACTTGGCAAGTATTTTCTAATCTCTTATTATTATATGGTGTTCTTACTGGTGGCAACAATTCGTTTATTCTTATTTTTAGGATTTCATCTGAATAGTTGCTTTCATACTCACTTATCCCATCTTCTTTTCCAGGCAATGTTGAATCAACTATTAATGGTCTTTTTAATTTTATACATTGATATATTGCATTTCTAAATTGTTCTGTTTTGTATAAAACTTGATAAATATTGTGTTCATTTAAATCATCTTGTATATATGTTTTTGCAACATCTAAAAACTCATTTAGTCTTTTCCTAAAATTAGATTTATCATATGTTTCAATCCTTCTTTCAAACATTTCTACCTCCTCACTTAGCTATTTTTACCATCATTTTTGTTGGTTTGAAATTGATATTTAGCTAATTGTAAAATTAAAATAAATTACAACAATAAAGCAATAATCTTCAAACCGTTTATAATTTATATTCCATCACTATTAAATAGCTACATTTTTTTCTTTTTTATATTCTATAATCTTTTTTATTTGCATTGTATTCTATAGCACATATTAGATAATCTTGATATTATAGAATTTGGCGTTTCACATACTTTGTTTGCTATGCTTAGTCTATCTTTTAGAGTTTCCATATTATAATTTGTTGTAATAATATATGGTAATTCATTTAATATTCTTTCATTAATTATTGTAAATAATTTAGCTAACAGCCAATCATTCATTGGTTCTACTCCTAAATTATCTATAACTAATAAATCTACTTTTGTATATAATTTTGTTAGTTCACTATCTGTATGATTATTATAAAATTTAGCATACTTTTCTACTAATTCTGTTAATGTACCAAATATTATTGGTATATTTTCTTTCAATAATTCATTGCATATCGCCATTGATATATGTGTTTTTCCTGTTCCACTTTTTCCTTCAAATATAATACCATTCTTAAAGTTTTTGAAATCTGATATAAATTTTTCTGCTGCTAATTTCGTTTTTGAATTTTGTTCATTTGTAATAAAATTTTCTAAAGTTTTTTGTTTAAATTGTTCTGTTATAAAATCTGTTCCATAATATTGTTTTATTTTTTTGTTGTATTCTTCTTTTCTAAAATTCTCATATTGTTTCATCAATTCTTCTTGCAACTTTTCTTTTGCCTTATTTCTTTCTTCTATTGCTTGTTTACAATCACATTTTTCATTTTCTATAAATACATTTATTGTTTTACTTATTGGATTCAATACCCCTATTGGTTTTAAAACTTTATTACAATATTTGCATCTGGTATCTTCAGGAATATTTGTTTTTATTGGATAACCAATTTGTAAGATTTCTTCTATACTATATAAAATCTTTGATTTTTGCATAACTCTGTTTTGCATAAATCTCACCTCCTTCTGTTTCTATTTCTTTTTTTAATTCTTTTTCTCTTTCTGTATTCACATTTTTTACTGTTTTTGTGGATTCTTTTTTGTCCTTTATCCCTTTCTCCTGTAAGTTTTGATACTTATTCCAGTTTTTAATTTTATATCCATATTCATCTTGTACCATCATGCTATATTCCTGGAAAATATCTAATGCATTCTCGATACTTTTCTGATTTCTACCCATATGATGTGCTAATGTTTCTATGGTAAAAAACTTGTTTTCACTTATTTTCAAATATCCTCCAGATTCACAATTTGCTGCAATTGCTAAACAATTTATAAAAATTACAATAAGTCTATCTCCATCTTTTTTTCTTTTAATTTGCTTGATTTTTTCGTTGTCAAAAAAATTATTGTACAACTTAAACCAATATCTCTTTCCTCCTTTCATCAGTAATCACCACCTTTTTAGTAAAATATTTTTTAATTTTAAAAATCATCAAAATTATATTCTACTTTTTTCTTTGGTTCTTCTAGACTATCTTGAATGTATTTATCTAGAATTTCTTTTGTAAATAATGTTTTAGATTCTATTTTGTAATATGGTATTTTCTTTTCTCTAACTAATTTACGAATTAACCAATATGAAATACCCAAATATTGTGCTGCTTCTACTGAATCTAAAACTCTTTTTTCTTTTGTATTTGAATTTAATTTTTCGTTATCCATCTCTGATCACCTCCTATCTAATTTGTTTAAAACAAAAACATTGTTGTTTTGTTTTAAAACATTTTATTTGTATTTTTGTTTTTTGTCAATACATTTTTTAAATATTTTTGTTTTAATTATTTACAAATGTAAATTATTGTTTTATAATGTTTTCATAAAAATATATTGGAGTGTTTATGATGAATACAAATTTTAGTGAAAAATTAAAGCTTTTAAGAAAAAATAAAGGTATTACACAACAAGCATTAGCAAATGCTATTGGAGAAAAAAGATCAATCATCGCAAATTACGAATCAAATAATTCCACACCTGGATTTGAAGTTTTAAATAAATTATCTAACTTTTTTAATGTACCGGTTGGATATTTAACTGGAAAAACTAATTCTTTAGTTAGTGAATATAGTTTTAAAACTTTAGAAGATTATATTGATATATTACCTAGTCAAAAACCATTATGGTTAAAAATAAAAAATTCCATAAAATATTCTTCTTTTACTGGTAAAGAAGTTTATGGTCCTAACAAAGATTCTAAAATTATATTCTTTAATCCATTGGATGAAAAAGAAAAAAATTCAAGAATATATTTAGAGTTTTTAAATATTAATTCTTATGCAACAGATAGAGAAACTTTTTATAAAACTATTTATAATTTTGCATGCAAATATGGTTTCTTTGGAGAAGTTTATGAATCTACAAATGAAAAGTTTAATGTTTCTTTTCCAATCTTTAAACCATTTGAATTAGGAATATTTGACACAGATTATTATAACCCTTCTTTATTTCAATTTGACCTAAACTTTAAAACAGTTGACTTTCCTGGAAAAGATAGTTTTAATCCTATATTAGAAAAATATAAAATAACAGGATATTTTGAACCTATATCTTGTTATATGGATTATTTATCAGAAATGCACCGTTTAGTTTATAACTTATCTTGTGATAATAGCTTGTTAGAAAAAACTTTAGAGCAAATTTCTTATAGAACTGGTGGAATAAGAAAACGTTTTGTAAAAACTGATTTAGGTGAAATTGTAGAAAGTATTTCTTATAAATCTTTACTTTCTTTAATGTATTATGAATTGTTTTTGGATATAAAAAATAGTAATATTCCAAATTACTGTTTTGAGTGCAATAAATTTTATTTGCCTGACAGTAAGCATAAATGTAAAAAATAAATTATCTGGAGGTTTAAAAATGCCTAATTTATATGTAATTACAGGTCCAGCTGGAGTTGGTAAAAGCACTGTATCAAAAATATTAGCACAAAAACTTAATAAGTCATCTTTAATCGAAGGTGATGAAATTTATCATCAAATTATTGGTGGATATATTCCAGCTTGGAAAAGTGGAAACCATTTACAAACTTTTTGGAAAATATGCATAAATACAATTAGAATCTATTTAGATGATGGTTTTGATGTAGTATTTAATTATATAATTACACCGGAAAATTTAGAATTATTAAAAAATGAATTTAAAAATTATACTATAAAATTTATCGTTTTATTAGTAGATAAATCAACTTTACTTTTGAGAGATAAAGAACGCCCTGAAGATTGTCAAATGAAAGAACGTTGTATTACATTATTAAATAATTTTAAAAATAGAAATTACGATATTAACAATATATTAGATACAACTAATTTATCTATTGAAGAAACAGTAAATTTAATACAAAATAATAATAATTTTATTTTAAAATAGCAAGTACTATAAAATATCTATAATATAGGAGTGGTATTAATGAAAATAATAGAATATGATTCGATATATGATGAGCAAATAAAGGAATTATTAGTTGATTTACAAAATTATCTTATTGATATAGATGATTGGCATACTCAAATTTTATCAAATAACTATCGCGAAAATTACTTTAAAATGGATTTAGAGCTTATTAACAAACAAGATGGAAAAATATTTTTAGCAATTGAAGATACTAAAATTATAGGATTAGTTCTTGGTGCTGTAAATCCAAATGACGAAATAGACAAACTAACAAATGATTGTGCTAAAATAGGTAATGTATTAGAACTAATAGTAAAAAATTCTTCACGTGGTCATGGTATTGGAAAATTACTCTTAAATGAAATAGAAACTTATTTTAAAAATATTAATTGTAAAAGAATAAATATTGAAGTTTTTGGTCCAAATAAAAGTGCTTTAAACTTTTATTTGAAGAATGACTATACAATTAGAGATTATATTGTAAGTAAGAAAATATAATACTTATTATTTGTAGATAGGGTGATTAAATGAAATCTAAATATATTAAACAGGGTATTATTTTTACTATTGATATGATGTTTCTTCCCTTAATTATAACTTTACTTTCAAATAATTGGGAACCTATAACTAATTTCAATGATGGATTACAACGTTTTATTACATATATTGCTATTTATGAATTTTTAGCTTTTTTAATAAATAAAAATCAACTAGATGCTAGGAAAGATAGTTTATTAACATATATAACTATTTTAAAAGAGTCCCTGTTATTTATTGAAAATCCTAACTTTATAGCTTTAAAAGATGGCATATTAGATAAAATAAGTGAATTGAATAATAAGTCATATTATTTCATTCATGAAGATGTATTAAAGGCTATAAACCTAATAAAATTAGGTTTATATAATGATAATTTAATAAATAACAAAGTTTTCTTAGAAGCTGAATTAATTAATGCAGAACATAACTATGAATTTGAAGGTTTATCTTGGAATAATACACTTTTATTAAAATTTTTTAAATAATATTTATATTATTTATTCCCCACCACATGAAAGGAGGTGATGAAGGTGTGGTAGGAAATATCGAAAAACGTGGAGA
>CAMMTN010000020.1 GCA_946499885.1 uncultured Clostridium sp.
CATATGTTTAATAAAAAAGAAAATTAAGTTACTATTCACTAAAATTACAATTTATAGGAATCGTTAAATAAGTTAGATAAAATATCTAACTTATTTTTTATGCCTAAAAAAGAGAGGTGATAAAATGCCAAGAAAAAAAGAAATTACAAGAAATACAACATATGATAAGTTAATTAATATAGGCAAAGCAAGTGAAAAAGCTGTTTCTAATTTAAAGATTGAAGATCTTAAAGATATAACAAACGATCCAGATGTTTTAAATATAATAGCACTACGAGAATGTATAAAAAATCACAACACATTAGAATATTTTAATTATAAACAAAAAGAAGAAGGAAAGGAGGAAACTTAATGCCTAATAAATACCAGTTAGTTAATGAAATGGCAAATGAAACATTAAAAGAAATAACACAAAGTGGCGAGAACTGGACAAAATTCTTAAATACAGCAAGTAACAATTATAAGTATTCTTTTAATGAACAAGTGTTAATTTATGCTCAAAAGCCAAATGCAACTGCTTGTGCAGATATAGAAACATGGAATAATAGACTGAAAAGATGGGTTAACAAAGGTGCTAAAGGTATAGCTTTAATTTCTATTGAAGATGGTAGAAGTGTCTTGAGGCATGTATTTGATATTTCAGATACGCATAGTGGTATAAATAGAAACCTAAAATTATGGGAAGTAAGATCTTCTTATGAAAATGGACTTATAGAAACTTTAGAAAATAGTTTTGGCAATTTAGAGATAAAAAGCAATTTAGCTGAAACTATTTATTCAAGCTCAATGAACTTAGTAGAAGATAATTACCAAGATTATTTAGTAGATTTAAGAGATGTTTTAGAAAATAGTTCCTTACAAAATCTAAGTGAAGATGAATTAGAATCATTGTTTAAAGGTATATTGATAAATTCTATTTCATATATGACTTTAAATAGATGTGGAATAGATCCTTTAGAATATTTTAGTTATAATGATTTTGAACTAATAAAACAATTTGATACTAAAAGTGTAATATCACGATTAGGAGCAGCAACAAGTGATATATCAGAGCAAATTTTAAGAGAAATAGCATCAAGTGTAAGAAACTTTGAAAAATCTACGAATAATATAAATCGTACATTTGTAAATAATCAAAAAACAAATTATTATAATAATGAAAATAAAAATAATGAAGGGAGAAATGATTATGATAAAAATAGAATACAAACAAATGGGAGATTATCAGATACCACAAGTAGCATTACCAAAAACCAAGATAATGCCACAGGGGAGATTCTCGAGAATGAGGGAGAAATACTTAAAGGAACACAAAAAAGGTCTATACGAGGAATTAATGCTAGATTGCAAAATGGAGGAACATTTAGGAGAAATAGAAATGACAGCACAGAAAATGTTGAAAGAGATAATCAAGAGTCTGGCAAAGCAAAACAAGATAGACGAGAATTTGAAAGCACAAAATCAAATGCTTTGGGTACAGGAAATGAACTCAATAAAAAATCAAGCAGAGGAAATAGTAATACAGGAATTGATTTACAATTAAATTTATTTACAGATTCTTATATACCACAAATAAAAGATTTGCCTAGTGTAGATGAACAAAAAAATATTATACAAACACAAGCAGAAGTAGAAAATACTCCTGCTTTTACTTTTACTCAAGATATGATAGATACAGCATTAAAAGCTGGAACTGGACATCAAAATGGAAAGTTTAGAGTATATAGATTATATCAAGAAACTTATTCATCAAAAGATAGGCAAAACTTTTTAAAAAAGGAATTTAATTACTATGGAACAAATGGAGTAAAAGGTCTTGAAGGAATATGGGTGGAATATTCTCCTGGAAAAGGTTTAAAACTTTCTAAAAGTAATTCTGAAAATAATATGCAAGTAAATTGGGCTACCATAGAAAAAAGAATTGGAGAGCTTATAACATTAGATAGATACTTTACAAGTGAAGAAATAGAGAATTATCAGAATTGGCTAGAAAATGAATATGAAGATGAAAAATGGATGTTTGATAGAGCTTTCAAGGAAGATAAAATTACTGATAAAGACGAGTTAACTATTGAAAATATAGAGAAAAATTATAAATTAACTAATGGTAACTATTTTCATTTTCACACAAGCGAAGAAGGTTATTATTATTCCATATATGATCAGTATGGAAATAAACAAGATGGTGGACTACTAGAATATTCTGATAATGAAGAAAATCAAACACTAATAGACATCAGGAAGAGATTAGCTGAGTTTACTAATATTGAAGAAATATCAAATGAAAATTTAGAAGAAGTTAGTCAAGAATTTATTGATGAATTAGAGGCTAAAGAGATTTTCTTAAATGAAGAAAATAACACAGCTATAATAATAGATAAAAAACAAAGTACTATTCCAAATGAAACACAAGAAAAAATAAACTATCACATTGAAGATAATTTAATTGGAGAGGGTACTCCTAAAGAAAAGGTAGCAAGAAATATTGATGCAATAAAATTATTAAAAAAATTAGAAGATGATAATAGACTAGCTAATAAAGAAGAACAAGAAGTTCTATCAAAATATGTTGGATGGGGTGGACTTCCAGATGTATTTGACCAGAATAAAAGTAATTGGAGCAATGAATATAACGAGCTAAAAGAAATCCTTACAGATGAGGAATATGAATCTGCAAGAGCCTCTACATTAACAGCTTTTTATACTCCACCAATAGTTATAAAGTCTATCTACAAAGCATTAGAAAATATGGGACTTGAACAAGCCAATATTTTAGAGCCAAGTTGTGGGATAGGAAATTTCTTAGGAATGATACCAGAAAAATTAGAAAATTCTAATTTATACGGAATTGAACTTGATTCAATTAGTGGAAGAATTGCAAAACAGCTATATCAAAAGGCAGATATAAGAGTAGAGGGCTATGAAAAAGCTGATTTACCAGATTCATTTTTTGATGTGGCAATAGGAAATGTTCCTTTTGGAGATTTTAAAGTAAATGATAGCAGATATGATAAAAACAATTTCTTAATACATGATTATTTCTTTGCAAAGACATTAGACAAGGTAAGACCAGGAGGAGTAGTAGCATTTATAACCTCAAAAGGTACTATGGACAAAGCAAATCCAGAGGTAAGAAAATATATAGCACAAAGAGCAGATTTATTAGGTGCAATAAGATTACCAGATAATACATTTACAAAAAATGCAGGAACTAAAGTAACTTCAGACATAATATTCTTACAAAAAAGAGAAAGTCTAACAGATATAATACCAGACTGGGTTTATCTTGATAGAGATGATAACAACATAGCAATGAATAATTACTTTATTGATAACCCAGAGATGATATTAGGAAATATGGAAATGGTTTCTACTGCTTACGGATATGATTCTACTTGTAAGGCTGATGAAAGTACATCCTTAGAAGAACAATTAAGTTATGCTATTACAAATATTCATGGGGAATTACAAGAATATATAGCTGAAAATGAAATAGAACAAGAAGATACTTCGATTCCAGCTAGACCTAATGTAAAAAATTTTTCATATACTGTAGTTGATGATAAAATCTATTTTAGAGAAAACTCTAAAATGTATTTACAAGACAATTTACCACTTACAAATCAGAATAGAATAAAGGGATTAATTGCATTAAGAGAACAAGTAAGGGAATTGATAGATTTTCAATTAGAAGATAGTTCAGAAGAATATATACATATTGCACAGGCAAAATTAAATGAATTATATGATTTATTCACAAAAGAATATGGACTGATAAATTCACGAGCTAATGAAAATGCTTTTTCAAATGATAGTAGTTATTTTTTGTTGTGTTCACTTGAAAAGTTAGATGGAGAAGGTAAATTCATAGGAAAAGCAGATATATTCACAAAAAGAACTATCAAAGCCAAAAAGCAAGTATTAAAAGTAGATACCCCTGACGAGGCACTAATTATATCCATAAAAGATAAGGCAAAAGTCGACTTGAATTATATGCAAGAATTGTGTGGTATAGATATGGATAAAATGATAGAAAGTTTGCAAGGTGTTATATTTAGAGTACCAGAGGAGGGAAATCCTAATAATTGGGTAACTGCTGATGAATACTTATCTGGTAATGTAAGAGAAAAATTAAAAGTTGCTGAAGAATTTGCGAAAGAAGATTCTTGCTTTAATATAAATGTAGAAAAACTAAAAGAGGTTATTCCTAAAGACCTTACCGCAAGTGAGATAGGTGTGAAATTAGGCTCTACATGGATTCCACCAGAAGTAATTAGAGAATTTATTTTTGAATTACTTGAAACACCAAGATATAATAGATGGGACATACATGTAAAATATTCAAATATTACTTCTGAATGGTACATAGAAGGGAAAAGTGAAGATAGGGATAATGTAAAAGCATATTCTACTTATGGTACACCAAGAATAAGTGCATACAAAATAATTGAACAAACTCTTAACTTAAAAGATGTTAAAATTTTTGATACAATTATAGATGATGAAGGTAGAAAACAAAGAGTTTTGAATAAGAAAGAAACTGCTATTGCATCAAGTAAACAAGATGCTATAAAAGAGGCTTTTTTAAACTGGATATGGGAAGATCCAAACAGAAGAAATAATTTAGTAAGATTATATAATGACAAATTCAATTCTATAAGACCTCGTGAATATGATGGCTCACACATTGATTTTGTAGGAATGAATCCAGAAATTAAGCTACGAAAACATCAATTAAATGCTGTAGCACATGTATTGTATGGAAAAAATGTACTTCTTGCACATGAAGTTGGAGCAGGAAAGACCTATGAAATGGTCGCTGCTGCAATGGAATCTAAAAGATTAGGTTTATGTAATAAATCACTCTTTGTAGTTCCAAATCATATAATTGAACAATTTGCATCAGAATTTTTAGACTTATATCCAAGTGCAAATATTTTAGTTGCTACTAAAAAAGACTTTGAAACAAAGAATAGAAAGAAGTTTTGCAGTCGAATAGCAACTGGGGAATTTGATGCGATTATAATTGGTCATAGTCAGTTTGAAAAAATACCGATGTCAGTAGAAAGGCAAAAAAACTTATTACAAGAACAGATAAATGATATTACTCATGGCATTGCTGAAGAAAAAGGAAATAAAGGAGAATATTATACAATTAAACAATTGGAAAAAACAAAAAAATCTTTAGAAACAAGGCTTGAGAAATTAAATAAACAAGAAAGAAAAGATGATGTAGTAACTTTTGAAGAACTTGGAATAGATAAACTTTTTGTAGATGAAGCTCATAATTACAAGAACTTATTTCTTTATACGAAAATGAGAAATGTAGGTGGTATTGCACAAACAGAAGCTCAGAAGTCTACAGATTTATTTATGAAATGTAGGTATTTAGACGAGATTACAAATGGAAAAGGGACAGTATTTGCGACAGGAACACCTGTTAGTAACTCAATGGCAGAATTGTACACTATGCAAAGATATTTGCAATATGATGAGTTAAAGAAAAATGGACTAGAACATTTTGATAATTGGGCAAGTACATTTGGGGAAACAGTAACAGCAATAGAGTTGTCTCCAGAACGGAACTGGTTATAGAGCTAAAACTAGATTTGCAAAATTTCATAATTTGCCAGAGTTAATGAGCTTATTTAAAGAAATTGCAGATATACAAACTGCTGAAACACTAAATTTACCTACGCCAGATTTTGAAAATATAAATGTAGTTGTAAAACCAAGTGAAATGCAAGAAGAGATGGTACAAAGTTTAGGAGAAAGAGCAGAAAACATAAGAAGTGGAGCAGTAGACGCATCATTAGATAATATGCTTAAAATAACTAATGAGGGAAGAAAATTAGCATTAGACCAAAGACTTATAAATTCCTTATTACCAGACGCAGAAAATAGTAAAGTTAATTCTTGTGCAGACAATATTTATAAAATATGGTATGAAAATGCAGATAAAAAATCCACTCAATTAGTGTTTTGCGACTTATCTACTCCAAAAGATTTTGTGGGTTATGAAAAAGAAGAATTTACAGATGTCTATAATGAATTAAAGAAAAAGCTAATTCAGAAAGGAATTCCACCTAATGAAATAGCTTTTATTCATGAAGCAGATACAGAGGTAAAAAAGAAAGAGTTATTTAGCAAAGTTAGACAAGGACAAGTAAGAGTTTTAATGGGCTCAACTCAAAAAATGGGTGCAGGTACTAATGTTCAGAGTAAATTAATTGCAACACATCATTTAGATTGTGCATGGAAACCATCAGATCTAACACAACGAAATGGTAGAATGATACGCCAAGGAAATGAAAACAAAAAAGTATTTGTATATTCCTATGTTACAGAAAAAACTTTTGACAGTTATATGTATCAATTAGTAGAGCAAAAGCAAAAATTCATATCACAAATTATGACTTCAAAGACACCAGCAAGAACAATGGAAGATATTGATGATAAGGCACTTACTTATGGAGAAATAAAGGCACTAGCCACAGGAAACCCTTTAATATTAGAAAAAACTACATTAGACACAGAAGTTTCAAAGTTAAAACTATTAAAGCAAGAATTTATGAATCAAAGGTATTCTCTACAAGATAAAGTAATAAAATATTTTCCAGAAGAAATATCAAGATTAAACAATAAAATTAGTGCTATTGAAGAAGATACTGTAAAGCTAAATGAATATACTAAACCTAATAAAGATGGCTTTTCACCAATGAAATTAGACGGTATATTATATACAGAAAAACAAAATGCAGGAAAAAAATTGTTAGAGTGTGTGCAGAATTTAAGAAGTATGGAAGAAAGAAATATTGGAGAGTATAGAGGATTTAATATGCAAGTTAGTTTTGACCCGTTTTCTAAAAACATAAAATTAAAACTAAAAAATAAGTTTAGCTATTCTATAGATTTAGGAACAGATGTAAATGGAAATATTACTAGAATAAATAATTGCCTTGAAAATATTGCTAAAGATATACCGACAGAAAGAGAAAAGCTTGATAATACAATGTTTCAACTAGAAAACGCAAAGCAAGAAATACAAAAAGAATTTCCAAAAGAACAAGAATTAAAGGAAAAATTAGAAAAGCTAGATACAATAAATGCAGAATTAAAAATAAATGATAATGATCACGAGATGTTAGGAGATGAGAAAGAGGAAAAAGAAGATAAAATTTCAGATAAAAAATCTCCAGAGCGTTGTTAATTAATAAGTCTTATGATATAATCATTTTGAAAAATTTATAGGAGAGATATAAATGAAAAATGGTATAAAGAGTATATTCAAGAAAAATGAGAATAAAAGTGAAATAACAAATAGAGAAAAGCTCATAAAAATTATAAATGATAATGGATTCTACGGTATAGAAACAGAAAGTAACTCTGATATAAAACTAATACTGATAAAATCAGGGAAAATTGATGATATTATTAAGTTTGCAAAAGAAAGCAATATAAATACAATATTCTTTGAATACTATTATTATGATAAAGACTATTTTAAAATAGAATTAGAAAAATACGAAGAAGAATATCCAGAGGAAATAATAAATATAATGAAAAATGACATGATTGAATATAATAATAAAATTGATAAAATAGATTTTGAAACACCTATAAGATTATTAATTTATTGTCTTTATAATGGTTATTCAGTAGCAATAGAACAAAAAAATGAATGGGGAGAAGGTTACAAAGAAAGCATCGTATCAGGAGAGGAACAAATGGAAAACTTCTTTCAAAAATACCAAGACAAATTAGAAAACTATATAAATGAAAAAGAAAAACAAAAAGAGGTAGAACTTGAAAAATTAAAACAAATTATATTTGAGGATGAGCAATTTCAAAGATCTACTAATAAAGAGTTGAGGTATGCTTATATTAATACTTTCTTAAAAAAGAACCCACAATATTTCCAATTATTTGGTGAACATGGAATCGGAGCATATAGATGGATTGAAACTATATGGAGAGAATACAAGGATATGAAAAAGGATAAATAATAAAAATTACAATATATGATGAGAAAGAATATGAATTATTCAATTTTTAAGTATAAAACATTTACTTAATGTAATTTTTTAGTTAGAGATACGAATAGTTTTGAAATAAAAATAAATTAAAGAGCAATACTATAAAATTTGCTCTTTTTTAATGTCAACTCTAAAAAAAAAATATTTGTACATTTCAATTTATAAAAGTAAAGTAGTATACTCCCAAACAAGGAGGAAAGTTGAAATGAAAGAAATTTTTAATAAACCTGTTTTAGAACAGTTATATGCTTTCAGAAAAGAGAGTTTTGAACAAGATTTGTATAATGAAAATGTAGAAATAAAAAAACTAGAATTAGAAGTAACTGATTTATCTGAAGGTTTTGTAAATCATTTAAAAAATATTATAACAGATGAAAATGAACTTAAAAATGTATTAAAATTATTTAGAAATTATGAGTTAAAATCTAGTGAAGAAACTGATTTTTGGGGACTTATTTATTTTAAATTAGGAATTGTAGAAGGTAATAAATTGGCACATGAAATTACACCTAAAAAATCTATTAAAAAAGATGATGACTCATTTCTAAATTATGATAATAATAATTTTTCAGAATGGTTAGAGGGGCAAAAAAGAAAATATTGTTTTGACACACCAGAATATAAAGAATTACAAAATAGGTACAGAAAAATTAGCGAAAAGTACCCTAATGTAACAGAAGTGTTTGAGGATCTTGAATTTATAGAACTTAATAAAGAAGAACAAAAAGCACTTATTGAACTTAGAAGAATAGATGTCGAAATGGGAGATATGGAAAAAGATTTATGTTTTAAATTGGGAATAAAAGAGGTAATGAGTTTCTATAATGGTAATTAAATTTATTATAAAAGACATTAGAAAAAAGCAAAGACTTACTCTAAAACAATTATCATATAAGACAGGAATATCAACGACACATCTAAATGATATAGAATGTAATTACAAAATGCCCAGTTTAATATTTGCAATAAAAATTGCAAAAGCATTAAAAGTAAATATCAATGATTTGTATTATATAGAAAGGTATTAGAAAAAATCTAGTACCTTATTTTTATGACTAAAAATGCAAAAAGGAGGTGCAATTAATGTCGGAGTTTATACCAAAAGAAATTGTAAAACAAGCAAAACAGATAGATTTACTAACTTATTTTATGAATAATAATCCATCAGAACTTGTAAAAAAAGGGGCTGGTACTTATTCATTAAAATCTCATGATAGTGTCATTATAAGCAATGGATTATGGCATAGATTTTCCACTAACGAAGCAGGAAAAACAGCAGTAGATTATTTAATGAAAGTAGAAAAAATGACATTACAAGAAGCCGTTAAAAATGTATTAAATAGAGATATTAGTACATATAAAGTATCTAAAATAGAAATAAATAACATACCTAGAAGAATAATTATTCCAGAAAAAGCAAGTACAAATAAAGATGTTATAGAATATCTAAAAAATAGAGGAATAGACGAAGATATTATTTTAGATTGCATAAATCAAAAACTAATATACCAAGAAAATAAAACAAATAATGTAGTTTTTGTAGGTTATGACTATGAGCATAATATTAAATATGCAGGTTGTAGAAGTACAAATGAAAAAAGAATAATGCGAGATGCAAAAGGTAGTTCAAAAGAGTTTTCTTTTAGAATGTTAAGTAAAATAAAAAACAATACATTGCACATTTTTGAAAGTAGTATAGATTTATTATCTTATGCAACATTATTAAAACTAAAAGGCTATGATTATCAAAATCAAAACCTTTTAGCTTTAGCAGGAGTATATCAACCAGGAAATAATATAGAACAAAGTAAAGTACCAATAGCAGTTAAAAATTTTTTGAAAAAAAATACATATATTAAAAACATTGTACTTCATTTTGATAATGATAGGGCAGGTAGAGAAGCAACGAAGGCACTAATTTTTGCATTAAATAAGTACAATATATATGATATTCCAGCACCTTATGGAAAAGATATAAATGATTATTTATGTTACAAATTAGGATTAAAGGAGAGGCAAGAAATCGAACAATATAGAAAGAAAATGGTACAAAGTAAAGAATATGTACCAGTATAGATTTATAAGAAAAAAGTAGATTTCTTGTCCTAGCAAGCAATGAATTTGTTCACACGAAAATATCGTGTTTCAAAATTCTATTCAATGGGGCTAGCCCCAATCCCCATTATTTAGTTTGAATAACAGGAGGGAGAGATTTGAGAAAAAGAAATATAAGAAAAGATATAATGTTAAATGAAATAGAAAATGAAAAACTAATTTCTGACTGCAAGAAAGCTAATATTCCTTATGGAGAATATTTTAGAAAATTACTAATGGAAAAACAAATAAAAGAAAAACCAGGAAAGGAATTTTATGAAGTGATGAAACAACTTTCTAAAATAGGTGTTAATCTAAATCAAATAGCTTATAAGGCGAATAGTACTAACAAGATAGATAAAGAATATTACAAAGCAGAAGCAGAGGAATGGCATAAATTTGCAAAAGAAGTTAAACAAAAATTTTTGTAGGAGGTGGTAAGTTTGGCAACAACCAGTTTGTGGAAAGTAGTAAGAAGAATGGATCATGTTATAAATTATGCAGAGGAAAAAAGTAAAACAAAAAACATTGAATTCAAAAGTAATTATGAAATAATAGTTGATGATTTAAGAGATGTAATTAATTATGCTAAAAATTCTAATAAAACTGAAAAAGAATATTTTGTTACAGGAATAAATTGTGAGCCAGATTCAGCTTATGAAGAAATGAAAGATACAAAGAGATATTATAATAAAGAGGATAAGATTTTAGCATATCACGCATACCAATCATTTAAAGCAGGAGAAGTTACTCCAGAACTTGCTCATAAAATTGGAGTGCAACTTGCTAATGAAATGTGGGGAGATAGATTTCAAGTAATAGTTACTACTCATTTGAATACTAATCACATACATAATCATTTAGTATTAAATTCAGTTTCATACACAGATGGGAAAAAATATTATAGTAACAGAGCTAATACAGGAAGATTAAGACATACTTCTGATGAAATTTGTAGAGAATATGGATTGAGCGTTTTAGAAGAAAAGCCTTGTAAAAAAAGCAAAATTAATTTTGAAAATTATTATAAGAAATCTTTTTATAATGATAACTATACTAAAAATGCTAAAAGAGATTTAGATTTAGCAATAAGACAAGCATATTCATTTGAGGATTTTATATATTTAATGAAAAGATTAGACTATGAAATTATATTTAGAGCTAATAAAATAAGTATAAGAAAAGAGCCATATAAAAGAAATATTAGAATTGAACGAAGGTATGGAGAAAATTATTCAATAGAAAATATTAAACGAAGAATAATAGAAGAACAAGTAGCAAGAGTACCTTTTATAGAAAGTGTATATAATTATAGAAAAGTAAATTTTCCTTTTGCAAAAAGGCATAAAAAAGCCAAAGCAAAAGGATTTATTGCTTTATATTATCATTATTGTTATTTATTAAAGGTGTTTCCGACAAAAGTACCACAACAAAAGTTACCTGCAAGTATTAGAGCAGATGTTTCAAGAATGGAAGAATTATCTAATGAAGCCAGATTTTTATATCAAAATAAAATAAAAACATTAGATGAATTAATAAATTACAAAGATGATATAACATTTAAAATAAATCAATTACTTGACCAGAGGGAAAGACTTTGGGCAAAAAGAAGATTATCAAAAGATGAACATGAAAGGCATATAATTGCTGAAGAAATTTCATCTTTAAATGATAAAATAATTAAATTCAGAAAGAAGGTGGAAATGTGTGAAGATATTAAGTCAAGAGTGCCAAAGATAAATAATAATTTAGACGAACTAGATAAACAAGAAGAATTAGAAAAAGAAACTAAAGACAAGAAAAAAGAGAAAGCTAAAGGCAGAAAGGAGTAAAAATATATGAGTGTAAATGGAGATGCATCAGAACAAGCTGTAAGACTAGGATTAGAGGGATTTGAAGTAACTGTAAAATTAATAGGAAGTGGAGCTAAAAATCTTTTAGCTATGTTATATGCAATGCAAAAAGATAAAAGCCAAAATCAAACTAGAGGGAAAATGAAATTAGTTAAAATGTTACGAACAGGAAAACCTTTAAAAATATTTTCTATAAGTAAAGAGGATTTAAAAATATTTTCTAAAGAGTCTAAAACTTATGGAATTACATACTGTGCATTAAGAGATAAAAATAGTAAAGAAGAAAATGCTATGATAGATGTTATAGTAAAAGATGAAGATGCTTCAAGAATAAACAGAATAGTAGAAAAATTCAAACTTACAACTGTAGACATGGGAAAAGTAAAAACGGAAATAACAAAAGCTATTGAAAATAGAGATGAAAAAAGGCAAGAGTTAGGAATACCAGAAAAATCTAAAGAACAACAATTAGAAGAAGTATTATCTGATAAGCCATTACAGAAAGAACAAAATACAAATGAAAATTTCAATGTGGCAAAGACAGAAAAAAGCCCTCTGTCAAAGCCTTCCTCAATGACTTCAAAGATGCAAGAAGGGGTTTCTAAAGAAGTAACAAAACCTTCTGTAAAGAAAGAACTTGCAGAATTAAAAATAGAGGCAGAAAAATTAGATAATCAAAAGAGCAAGGAAAAGACAAAAACTAAAGCTAAAACAAATAAACAAAAGAAAAGTAAAACGAAAACAAAATCTAACAGATAGGAGGAGTGTAAATGGAAGAAACAAGAACTATTACTTTAGATAAGTATGATTATAAATTAATGCTAAATGCTTTAAATGAATTTAGAAATAATAAATTAGAGCAAAATATTGATACAGAAATAATTGATAAATTGATTATAAACTTATTAAATGCCCCTAAAAATAAGAAATTTTTATCATTGAACAAAAATGCGAGAGGTAAATATACAGTTGAGGCAAGATGATAAGAAAATTGCAAAATTGTTCTATATAATAGGTATTGCACCAGTTATATGGACAGCTCTCCTTGTAGCACCATATATAAATGGTGGAATAATAGGAATTCTTAAAAATAGTAGTAATATTTTCACTAGACCTTTTAATATATCATTTACAGAGAATAGTATAAAAACTGTTCTTATTTTTTTGCTAATTTATCTATTGGCAATTTTAGTATATGAATCTACAAGAAAAAATTATAGGAGGAGAGAAGAAAATGGCTCAGCAAAATGGGGCGATGCTAAAGAATTAAATAAAAAATATAAACAATCAAATAATTATAATAAGATATTAACTAAAAATGTTTCTATTGGATTAAATGGAAAAAAGCATAGAAGAAATGTAAATGTATTAGTTATAGGAGGATCTGGAGCAGGAAAGACATTTAGTTATTGTAAGCCAAACATCATGCAATGTGCAACGTCTTATGTAGTATTAGATCCTAAAGGCGAGATACTTCGAGATTCAGGTTATTTGTTAGAAAAAAATGGGTATGAGGTCAAAGTTTTAGATTTAATAAATATGGAAAAATCTCATTGCTATAATCCATTTGTATATTTAAAAGATGATAATGATGTTCAGAAGTTATCAACTAACTTATTTAAATCGACTACTCCAAAAGGAAGTACAACAAATGATCCGTTCTGGGATACTGCTGCCTCAATGTTATTACTTGCTTTAATATTTTATCTTAAATATGAAGCTCCACCAGAAGAACAAAACTTTACTATGGTTATGGAATTGCTAAGAGCAGGAGATGTAAAAGAAGATGATGATGACTATGTCAGTCCACTAGATATGCTTTTTAATAGATTAGAAACAAAAAATCCAGAACATATAGCACTAAAATATTATAGAAGTTATCATAGTGGTTCAGCTAAGACATTGAAGTCCATACAAGTAACATTAGCTTCAAGATTAGAGAAATTTAATTTAGAGAGTATGACACAATTAACACAGACAGATGAATTAGATTTACCATCATTAGGAGAAAAGAAGGTAGCATTGTTTGCAATAATACCAGATAATGATACATCATTTAACTTTTTAGTTAGTATATTATATACACAATTATTTCAACAATTATTCTATATTGCAGATTATAAATACGGAGGAAGTTTACCCACACATGTGCATTTTGTAATGGATGAATTTGCAAATGTAAGCTTGCCAGATGATTTTGATAAAATATTATCAGTAATGAGATCAAGAGAAGTTTCTGTTTCAATAATATTGCAAAATCTAGCACAATTAAAGGCACTTTTTGAAAAGCAATGGGAGTCAATAGTAGGAAATTGTGATGAGTTTCTATATCTAGGTGGTAATGAACAATCAACACACAAATATATTAGTGAACTATTAGGAAAAGAAACAATAGATACAAATTCTTATGGTAGAAGTTTTGGTTCACATGGTAATTTTTCAGAAAATGACCAAATTACAGGTAGGGAATTGTTGACTCCAGATGAAGTAAGATTACTTGATAATAATTATGCTTTGTTATTTATAAGAGGAGAAAGACCAATAAAAGATTTTAAATTTAATTTAAAGGAACATTTTAATAGTTCATATACGCCTATTGGAAATAAGAATATAAAGCCATATATACACGGTGGAACAGAAAATGCAATAGGAACAATTACATTTGATATAGATGATATATCATTTGATAATGAAGTTTTAGATAATTTACAAATTGATGAAATTGATGTAGAAATACTGTCAAATGAAGAAATAGAAAATATGTATAAAGAAGATATTGATAATAAAATTATCAATTAGCCCAGGGTATAAAATTTAAAAATATACTCTGGGCTTTTTTTATGCCCTAAAATAAATGTTATGTAAACAGAAAGAGAGGTAAATTCAATGAATAATAATATAAAAAATAAAGAAATTGGAAAAGGAAAGAAAATATTAAAAAAATTTTGTAAAAGAGGTGCAATAATAGTAGGTTATGTAATTGCATTAAATGTGGTACAGCAATTACAAGTTTTTGCAGCGAACGATGATCCTCTTACAGTTATAAATAATTTATCAGATTTTATATTTGGTTTAATCAGAGCAGTTGGTATGATTATTCTTGGCTTTGGAGTAGTACAAGTTGGAATGAGTTTAAAATCACATGATCCTACACAGAGAGCAAACGGAATAATGACATTAGCAGGAGGTATAGTAATTACATTCTCTAAAGAAATTTTAAATCTAATAACAGGAGGTTAAATTTTAGGCAGATATTATATCTGCCTAGAATTCCTTTAAGGGAGGCGAATATATGTTAAAAAAATATCAAATTATATATGCAGATCCACCGTGGAAATATAAGGTATGGTCGAAAAAAGGAAATGGAAGAAGTGCTGAAAGTCATTATAAAACAATGAACATTGAAGATATTATAAATCTAAAAGGCTTTATAAATAAAATTTCTGACGAAAATTGTATTTTATTTATATGGGTTACTTATCCATGTTTAAAGGAAGGACTAAAAGTAATAGAAGCATGGGGGTTTAAATATAAGACCTGTGGCTTTACATGGGTAAAAAGAAATAAAAAATCTAATTCATGGTTTTGGGGTATGGGTTATTGGACAAGAGCTAATTCGGAATTATGTTTGATTGCTACAAGAGGTAAAATCAAAAGAATTAGCAAAAAGGTACACCAAATAATTGATACTCCAATAGAACAACATAGTAAAAAGCCAGCCATAGTCAGAGATAAAATAATAGAATTAGTTGGAGATTTGCCAAGAATTGAACTTTTTGCACGAGAAAAAGTAGCAGGATGGGATGCGTGGGGAAATGAAATAGAAAGTGATATTAGAATGGAAGATTACAAGATAGGAGGTGCTTAGTTTGAATTGGATTGTAGGAAATTTACAAAATGCTTTAGATACATGGAATGGAAAATTATCTGAAATATACACTCTAGTTACACAAAGCCCTTCTAGTTTCAAAGGTGGAACTATATGGGAAATAATAGTTAATATAAATGGAGCATTGCAAGCAGTAGGATTAGCATTGCTTGTTTTATTTTTTGTAATTGGAGTAGTAAGAACCTGTACTAACTTTTCCGAACTTAAAAGACCAGAACAAGCATTAAAACTTTTTTTGAGATTTGCTATTGCGAAAGGAATAGTAACTTATGGTCTAGATTTAATGTTAGCTGTTTTCAAAATCATACAAGGAATAGTTACAACAATAATGTCAAAAACTTCTTTTCAAGCAAGTAGTATGGCATTACCTCAAGAAATTATAGATGCAGTAAATAATTGTGGATTTTTTGAGAGTATTCCTCTGTGGGCAGTAACAATTTTGGGAGGACTATTTGTTACTGTATTGTCTTTTATACTTATTCTAACTGTATATGGAAGATTTTTTAAACTATATATGTATACAGCAATAGCACCTGTGCCATTATCATCATTTGCAGGAGAAACAACTCAAAACATAGGAAAAAGTTTCTTAAAAAGTTATATAGCAGTATGTCTTGAGGGTGCAATTATTGTACTTGCCTGTATTATATTTTCTGAATTTGCAACTTCGCCACCAGTAGTAGCAGCAGGGGCAGAGCCAGTAAATATGGTATGGAAATATGTAGGAGAACTTATTTTTAATATGTTAGTCTTAGTAGGTACTATTAGGCTATCAGACAGAATTGTAAGAGAAATGATGGGAATATAGAAATGAAAGGAGCAGCAAAATATGAGTAAAGATTTTATACACATAGAGGAAAAAGGAATTAAATATTTAGTACACCCAAAAGGAAGTATATTTGAAGGTATGAAAATAAGAGAAAATCCAGACGATGCGTTTAATAATGCGATAAAAAGAGGAATGAAAAACCCTGAAGACTGGATGTATATGTATTCCGAAAACGGAAAAGATTACTTTAAACATTATTTTAGCAGATGTTATAGATCTTATCCACAATTTGGAGTAATAGAAAAAATAAAAAATAAAATACAAAGAGAAAGATAAAAATTGGAGGTGTGAAAATGAGTATAACACAAGATTATGAAAAATTAAGAATGCAATTAGGAAATAAGAAATATGAAGCATTAGATGAATATATAAGAACTTTTGGAAAAGTACATAAATGGCATCAAGGCATTAAAGATATTAGAAGTATTGAAAATATTAAAGAGTGGGAAGATAAAATGCTTGACCTACATAAAAAATGTAAGCCTATTTTTATTGAAGATGTCATTATGAATGAAAAAGAATGGGAGAGATTTGAAAAATGGTATGAAGAAAACAAAGTTAAGACAAAACAGGAAAAATCAAAAAGGAGGGAGGCAAGATAAATGGAAGTTAAAATAAACAAAGATATTAGAGAATTTAGTGAAAGTATATTTTTTGGACTGACTATGCGTCAGTTCATTTTTTCTTTATTAGCTTGTGTGGTAGCAGTAATTCTATACTTTACATTAAAACATTTTTTAGGAATAGAAACATTATCTTGGGTATGTATTTTAGGAGCAGTACCTTTTGCGGTTTTGGGTTTTGTTAGATATAACGGAATGACTGCTGAAAAATTTATTATAGCTTTCATTAAATCAGAATTTATCACACCAAAGAGATTAACTTTCAAATCTAAAAATATTTATGCAGAAATTTTTAAAACTACAATAGAAAGAAACTTAAAAAATGGATTAGTAAAGCCACAACATAAACATAAAGAAAAGAAAAATAAAAAGCCTAAAAAGTCAAAAAAGGAGGTAGATAACAATGCTGAAAACACTAAAAAGAATATTTAAATTAGATAAAGAAAAATTTAAAGTACCCAAATGCGTGCAAGATATAATTCCTGTGAAAGCTATTTGGGAAGATGGTATTTTTTTAGTAGGAAAAAATAAGTATTCAAAATCATACAAGTTTTTAGATATAAATTATGCAGTTGCAAGCAGAGAAGATAAAGAGGCAATGTTTTTAGACTATTCTTCTCTGCTTAATTCTTTAGATACAGGAGCAACAACTAAAATAACTATAAACAATAGAAGAATAAATAAATTAGATTTTGAAAAAACAATACTATTAAAAGATGCTAATGATGAATTAGATAAGTATAGGCACGAATATAATCAAATGCTGATAAATCAGGCAAAAGATGCTAATGAAATAGTGCAAGAAAAAATAATTACTATATCTGTATATAAAGATAGTGTAGAAGAAGCTAGGAATTACTTTACAAGAGCAAGTACAGAATTAATGAATCGTTTTAATACTTTAGGCTCAAAATGTATAGAGTTAAATGCAAAAGAAAGATTAAGAATAGCACATGATTTTTATAGAATAGGTGAAGAAACATCTTTTCACTTTGACATACACGAAACAATGAAAAAAGGTCATGATTTTAAAGACTTTATTTGTCCAGATAATGCTGAATTTGAAAAAGATTATTTTATGATAGGAAATAGGTATGGTAGAGCCTTTTTCCTAAAAGAATATGCAAGCTACATAAATGACAGTATGGTTTCTGAACTAACAGATTTAAATAGAAATATGATGTTATCAGTAGATATAATTCCAATTCCTACTGATGAGGCAGTTAAAGAGGCAGAAAATAGAAGGCTAGGAGTAGAAACAAATATTACTAATTGGCAAAGAAAACAAAATGCTAATAATAATTGGAGTAGCATAATACCTTATGATATGGAACAACAACGAAATGACTCCAAAGAATTTTTAGATGATTTAACTTTGCGAGATCAAAGAATGTTTTTAGTAGTTATAACAGTTATAATTACTGATAATACAAAAGAAAAATTAGAAAGTGATACAGAGGCTATTAAGCAAATTGCTAGTAAAAATTTATGCCAATTAGGTATTTTAAAATATCAACAATTAGATGGACTTCAAACAGTACTACCTTTTGGAGTGAGAAAAATAGATGCTTTAAGAACTTTAACAACCGAAAGTTTAACAGTATTTATGCCATTTAAAGTACAAGAAATACGTCATACAAATGGTATTTTTTATGGTCAAAATGCTATTAGTAAAAATATGATTATTGCAGATAGAAGACAATTACTAAATGGTAATTCTTTTATTCTTGGAGTTAGTGGAAGTGGAAAAAGCTTTACAGCAAAACAAGAAATTTTATCTATTAGGTTAAGAGATCCTAATGCAGATATAATCATAATAGATCCAGAAAGAGAATATGCACCATTAATTAATTCTCTTAATGGAGAAGTAATTAAAATATCTGCTACAAGCAATAATCATATAAATGCAATGGACATGAACTCAGAATATGGGGATGGAGCAAATCCTGTTATTTTAAAATCTGAGTTCATTTTATCTCTCTGTGAACAGCTAATTGGTAGTGGTAATCTCGGACCGAAACAAAAGTCTATTATAGATAGATGTACGGCAAATGTTTATAGGGTATTTCAACAAGGTAACTATCAAGGAATACCACCAACATTACAAGACTTTAGAGAGCAATTATTAAATCAACCTGAAGAAGAAGCAAAAGAAATTGCACTTGCCATTGAATTATTTACAAATGGTTCATTAAATACTTTTGCAATGAATACTAATGTAAACACTTCAAGTAGCTTAATTAGTTATGATATTTTGGATTTAGGTAAACAACTACTACCTTTAGGAATGTTAGTTGTACTAGATTCAATTTTGAATAGAATTACAGCTAATAGAACAAAAGGAAAGAATACATATATCTTTATAGATGAAATATATTTACTATTTCAATATGAATATTCTGCAAATTTCTTATTTACACTTTGGAAAAGAGTCAGAAAATATTGGGCATTTGCAACAGGTATAACTCAAAATGTAGAAGACTTATTGCAAAGCCATACTGCTAGAACAATGCTTGCAAACTCTGAATTTATTATAATGCTTAATCAAGCAAGTACAGATAGAGTAGAACTTGCAAAACTACTTAATATATCAGATTTACAAATGAGTTATATAACAAATGTAGGAGCAGGAGAAGGACTAATAAAAGTAGGATCTGCATTAGTTCCATTTTCTAATAGATTTCCAAAGAATACTGAATTATATAAGCTAATGACAACAAGACCAGGAGAGGGCTTAAATGAATAAGAAATATAAAATCTTTTTAGTGCTACTAATAGTTATAATTGCTATTAGTAGTTATTTTATTATTAGAGAATTTGCAGAAAATAAGAAAGAAACAGATATATATAAAGATTTACAAGAAATAGTTGTAGAACAAAATGATGAAAATACTAATATTAACGGAAACGAACAAGAAAGCAATATAAAAGATTCCAAAAATAATTATAACTTAGAAAACATTTCAAAAATAAATTCTGATGTAATCGGTTGGCTTAAAATTTGTGATACAAAAATAGATTACCCTATTATGCAAAATGCAAATTATTATCTTCACAGAAATATTTATAAGCAATATTCAAGTCATGGAACACCATACTTAGCAGAATATTGTAATGTGCAATATAGTGATAATTTAATAATTTATGGTCATCACATGAATGATAATAGTATGTTTGCACAATTAGAAAATTATAAAAAGAAAAAATTTTATGAAGACCATAAATATATAGATTTCTATACTTTTTATAATGGAAAAACAATTAAAAACACTTATGAAGTTGTTATAGCTTTTAAAACAGTAGTTTATACAGATAATGGCTTTAAATACTATAATTATACAAATTTTACAGATAAACAGGAATTTGACAAATTTATAAATAATGCTAAAGCCTTACAGTTTTATGATACAGGAACTGATATAAATTATGGAGATAAACTAATTACATTATCTACTTGTGAATACTCACAAAAAAACGGAAGAATGGTAGTTGTAGCTAAGAAAATATAAAATCTGGAGGTGATAAAATGTCAGAAATAAAAGAAAAACCGAAAGGAAATATAAAACAGTTAGACAAAAATGTAGTGAAACTTCAAAAATTAAAAAACAATATAGTAACAACAAAGGAAAAAATAAATGAATTTACAACAAATGAACAAAATGATACGGCTGAAAATTATGCAAGCATGAAAGTACAAAATGATATAAGCTATTTATCAAGAAAAGGAATCGAAAAAGGAAATGAAATTGGAAAAAAATCATTACAAGAAACAAAACAAAACTTCATAAAAGGAAAGCAAAAAATAGAAACATTGAAAACTAAAATAAAAAGAAAAAATACAAAACAATTAAAAAATGTAATAGATAATTCTAAAAAAACTATAAAAGGTGTTTCTAAAAAAAGTATAAAAACATCAAAGAATACTAAATTACTTGCTAAAAAGGGAATAAAAACTACCGAAAGAGTTGCAAAGAATACAAAAAGAGTTGCTAAAGAAAGTATAAAAATGACTCAGCGATTAGCAAGAGCTACTAAAAAAGCAATTCAAGCTACAATACATGCTACAAAATTAGTAATTAAGGCAGTAATTGCAACAGTAAAAGCTATAATTGCATCAACAAAAGCTATTATAGCTGCAATAGCAGCGGGAGGTTGGGTAGCAGTAGTAGTTGTATTAGTTATTGTTCTTATTGCAGGCTTTGTAACTTTATTATTTAATGGAGATGAAGAAACTGAACTTGATGAATCTCAAATGCCTAATATGCAAATAGTGATGGTTGCAAAAGCCCAAATAGGCAATGAGGGGGGAGAGAAATTCTGGAGTTGGTATGGGTTTGATAGCAGAGTAGAATGGTGTGCTTGTTTTGTTAGTTGGTGTGCAAACGAATGTAATTACATAGATAAAGGTATTATTCCAAAATTTTCTGGTTGTGGTGATGGTATAAACTGGTTTAAAGAAAAAAATCAATGGCATGATAGAGGAGAAAATTATTACCCTATTGTAGGGGATATTATCTTTTTTGATTGGTATGATGAAAACGGAAAACAAGATGGAATTAGTGATCATGTAGGAATAGTAATAAGAACAGATATAACAAATAGGAATATTTATACAATAGAGGGAAATACAAGTGATAAATGTGCAGAAAGGATGTACTCTTTTGATAATGAACAAGTAATGGGCTATGGTAGTCCTAAATATGAATAAAGAACAGTACCGAGTAGAGTTATAAAACTTTGCTTGGTACTGTTTATTTTTTGTTTGGAATATATTGAATAAGGTCATTTAAAGGACAGTCTAGATAGTCGCAAAATCGTGCCAAAACGAAAATATCTAACTTTACTAGATTACCTGTCATTATTCTTTTAATAACTTTAAAATCTGTATTTGTATCCTTCATTAATTGATTTATGCTAATATTTTTTTGTTTTAGCATCTCATCAAGTTTGAAGATATAACAGCCATTTTCTATATTTAATTTATACATACTAAAATCTCCTTAATATAAAATATTATATAAGGTTAGTATGCTACTTGACTATTGGCTGTATAACCAGTAAAATATATCAGAGGTGTAAAAAGATGGAAAAAGCAATGGAAAACTTTATAGTGCCAAACTACATATCGGAGGAAATTTTGGAATACATAGAACAAACAGCACAAGGAAGATGTAGATGTATGAAATGGAGAAATATACAAGCCCTACTAGGACTAGCAGTAATAAATGGAAGAATTACAAGAGAACAGGCAGATATTATTGAAGAATTATTTTGTAGAGAAAAATGATTTTTTGAAAAAATTATGGTATAATGCAACTCGGAGGAAATGAAAAGATGACTATGCAATTTGTAACTGATTATATAAATAAAAAAATAAATGAAAATCCAAACTATATAAGATATACTTTTTATGAATTAAGAGTGAAAAATAATTTATCTGAAGAAGATGTAGATGAATTTTTAAGAATAAATAGAGATTATTTTGAAAATAATGGTTACAAAGTATATTTTACAAATGCTAGATTTACTTATGAAAATGCTGATAGAATGGTACAGCCAAATGAACTAATGATAGCAATAAAAGAAGAATAGAAAGGATGCAGAAAAATGAATTTATTAAATGAATTATCAGAAAATGAAACAAATTTATTAAAGAATATAGGAATAAAAATTGAAGATAGAAATTATAATCAAGACGAAGTTAAATTAATTGAAAATGATATTATTGACGATATTTTTCGTAGAAGTAGCAAAAATGGAGATATACAAAAAGCTAATGAGCAATATAGTAATATAATAGAAAAATTAGAAAAAGTAAAAGGATAAATAATTTCTGAAAAATAAGAGGTGCTATATGAAAAGAAAAGTGTTTGAAGTAGTTAAACTAAAAAGTGGAGATATGGCAACAATTATAGGAATAGACAAAGATTCTTATAAAGTAGAAATAGTGAATAAAAATGGTAAAAGAAAAGATATAACAGAAATTAGTGAAAATGATATTGACGAAGTAATTATTTCAAAATAAAGTAATGTAAAATAACATTCACAAAAGATAAATTATCAACGAGGAGTGAAGAATGTTATGAATAAGAAAATATATAAAGAAGCAAACCAATTTGAAACTGAAACAAATATAAATGTCTTATACAAAGAGCAAGTTATATCAGTTTATACAAATAAGGTTGATTTACAAAGAAAATTAAATAAAGTGTTAGGAGAACCTACAAAAGAATATAAAATAAAAAGGTCAATAAGTGGAAGTGTATGGGAGATACCATTTACGGATAAAACTAAAATTAGAAACCTAATGTTAAAAGCTAATATATTTGAATTATAGAAGAAAGGAGAATTTATATATGTCAAGTTGGAAGTGTTCTAAATGTGGAAATGAAGAATTTGAAAAGGACCAGTTACAAGCTACTGGAGGTAATTTTTCAAAAGTTTTTAATGTTCAAAACAAAAAATTTATCACAATAAGTTGTACTAAATGTGGATATACAGAATTGTATAAAGAAGAAACATCAGCAGGAATGAATATATTGGACTTCTTGATGAATTAAAATATTAAGAAATAAAATGGGGAGGATTTAACAATGAAAAAGAAAATTTTAATAGTATTACTAATTATTATAGTAATAGCACTTGTAGGAGTAGGATACTTCGTATTTACAGATATGATGCAAGAAGATAAATTAAAAACTGAATTATCAGAATTAAATGATTTAGTCAATGCAGAAAATATTGATATGGATGCAATAAATGAAAAATTGGATAGAAGAATAACTACTGGAGATTATGAGAAAGTAGAAGATGCTTATAAATCTTATTTAAGAGATAATTTTGATAATAGCATACAAATAGCAAATATTCTAAACGATGAAAAGATTACAACATTATTAACAGTAGAAAATTATGAAAGTGATGGAAAAGATTTTACAGAATCTAAAGAATATATTACAAACACAAGAGAAACATTAGAAGAATGTAAAGCAAAATATACAGAGTTCTTAACAGAAGAAAAAGCAATGTCATATATCAATGATAAAGGATTAGATAGTTATTATACAGATTTATATAAAAATGAATTTATAGGAGATATGTCATCAGCATCACAAGATACAACAGTACAAGATTCAATAGATGAAGTAATAGGAATTCTAAATACATCAGAAGAAGTTTTAAACTTATTATCAGAAAATCAAGATAGTTGGGAAATAGATGGAGAAAATATATCTTTTAATAGTGAAAGTTTATCAAATCAATATGACGAATTAATAAATTCCTTATAATATAAATTAATGTAGATCAGTTACATACAAACTGGTCTATTTTTTTGCTCAAAAATAGAAAAATATTAAAAAATTTGCTATAATTAAGGCAAAAAAATGAAAAATGTTAATCGCAGTTGACAAAGTTCCAAGCCTAATTGGTGGTATGCAACTGAAATTTACAGTATAATTTAGTTAAGAAAATTTGAAAGGAGAAAATAAAAATGATGACATTTGGGGAAAGATTATTAGCATATAGAAATGCTGTTAATTTAAGTCAAGAAAAATTGGCAGAAAAAGTTGGAGTAACAAGACAAACTGTTTCCAAATGGGAAACTAATCAAAGTGTACCAGATTTCGACAAAATTTTACCATTATGTGAGGCACTAGGTCTTACTACTGAAGAATTAATTACAGGAGAAAAAGAAGAAAAAAATGCAGAAATTGAAGAAATCAAAAAGGAGAAAGAAAGAGCAAAGAAAGAATATATGCAAAAAAGAAATAAGAAAAAAGCGATTGTGTTAAGTATTAGTATTTTCTTATATTGCATAGCCACATTTGCTTTACCTTATATGACAGAAGTGTTAAGATATGAAGATGCTCACGCAGTTATGATTTGGGCTACATTATGTACGATTGCAACTGTAATAATAGTATATTTCTTTGTTGCATATCCAAATATGTATAAGGAAGAAAAAGAGAATAAAGGTATAAAAGATGATATTGAAGAACTAAATGATGAGATAGAAGAAATTGAAAAACTAGATGATGGTCGTATAAAAATAGAAGCTGTTGGAGCAGAAAGTAAAACAGAAGCATTAGCAATACAGATTGTTGCATCATTATTTTTAATTATTTATCTTTTAGTTAGTTTCTTAACTGGAGCTTGGCATATTACTTGGATTTTGTGGATAGTATTTATATTTGTTGAACTAATTGTAAAATTAATTTTTAGTATGAAAGGGGAAAAAGAAAATAATGAAAAATAAAGGAATAAAAATTGTACTTATTATAATTTTAGCAATATTAGTTATAGCATTAGTTAATTTTATGATTTATGCAATTATAAATAGAAATAATGATTATAGTGTAAAATTTTCTCTAATTGCTTTTGGGGATAATACAGAAAAGATCTTTGAAAAAGAATATGAACCAGGAGAATTAGATAGAATAAATGTTGATGTTTCATCTTCAAATGTACTTATTGAAAAAGCGGATGTAGATAAAATAAAAGTTACAGCTTATGGCGAGAAAGATGAAAAGATAAATGAAACAATTAATAATAATGAACTTTCAATTACAAAAAGTAAAACAAAAGTATTTATATTTGCAATGTTTTATTGGTGTGATGAAAAAATAATAATACAAGTTCCAAATGATTGTGAACAAGAATTTAATATACATACATCAAGTGGAGATATAGCAGCACCAAATTTAGAAAATAATGTTATCAATTTAGAATCTTCATCTGGAAAAATTGAGTGTGGAAATATTAATAATGGTAATTTCAAAAGTTCTTCAGGTGATATAACAGTTGGAAATGGTAATGAAATCACAATACAAACAAGTTCTGGAAGTATAAAAGCAGGTGATTTTAACAAATTATCAGCAGAGGCATCATCTGGAGATGTTGAAGTAGGAAAAGTAGGTGAAAGTACAATAAAAACATCTTCTGGTAAAATGTTGGTAGAAAGTGCAAAAAGGTTGCAAGCAGAGGCATCATCTGGTGAAATGGATATTAATACAATAGAAGAATATTGTAACTTGATAACAAGCTCTGGAAGTATAGAGATAGATTCTTTAAATATAACTGAAAATTCTAATATTAATGCGAAATCTGGAGATGTTGATATAATGAGTAAAAACGATATATATATCGAAACAGAAACAGATTCAGGAGATGCAGATGTAACAAACAATAATAGAATGTCAGAAATCGTTTTAAAAATAACAACTACATCAGGAAGTATCAAAGTTGACTAATTTTATATGAATTATAGATTATTTTTCTCTTAAATGATATACTGTATTAGAAAAGAGAAAATGTTTTCTAAAAAGGGGGATGCTATGAAAATAAATAAATGGAAAGTATTTCAAACTATTCAATTACTATTATTTATAGGGGTTAGTATATTTCTTTTTGTAAGAAGTGTTGATGGAAGTGGAGCAGCAAATACAACAGAAGTAAAATGGATTAGTTTTGCTATATGGCTAGGATTTTATCTTTTCGTGTTAGCTCTTGAATATGGAATACGCTTTTTAACAGTAATTAAAAAGAATAGGAGAAATATATATGAGTAAAGTTTTGAAAAGAATTGGAACAATAAATTACAAAAATGGAAAATATGCTAATATATTTATGATAGGAAATTTCATATTTTTTGTACTTATAGGTATAATAGTAATTTCATTAAACAATTTAATTGAAAGTAATACCATAAAAGGACAATGGTTTTTATTAGGTTGTATTTCTTATGTTATTTTACACGAAACTACACATTTAATTTTTATGAAATTGTTTTCAAAAGAAAAAATAAATATATCTATTAAATTTCCAATTTCTGTAGGAAGTAGTGCGAAATTTAATAAAATGCAATTTACAATTATTGCTCTTGCACCAGTTGTAATTTTAGGGTGTATTCTTCTTTTACTAATAATATTTACTCCAAAAAACTATACTTTTTTATGGACTATACTATTAATATTAAATTTTGCAGGTTCTGGTGGAGATTATATGCAATTTCTTAAAGTAAGGAAATATCCTAGAAATACATATTTTCAAGATAATAGTGATGAAACAGCAATATACCAAGAACAATAATGTAGTTTAAATGGAGGTCTACGATGAAAAAAATTCTAATTCACGGATTAGGACATAAAGCAGCAAGCTGGGAAAAAGTAATTTCATATATGAATAATGATAAGGATATATTATGTCCTAATTTATCAACAATTCTAAATGGAAAAGAAGCCAGTTATGATAATTTATATTCTTCTTTTGCAGAATATTGCAACAAAATAGAAGAGAAAATAGACTTGTGTGGTCTTTCACTAGGTGGTATATTAGCACTAAATTATGCTATTGATTATCCAGATAAAATAGATAAATTAATTTTAATTGGAACACCTTATAAAGTACCTAAAGTAATGTTTAGTATTCAAAATGTAATATTTAAGTTTTTACCTAAAAAGATTTTTGAAACAATGGCTTTTAATAAAAAAGATACTTTTATTTTAGGTAGCACTATGAAAAAACTAGATTTTAGTAATAAAGTACAAAATATTAAATGTCTAACTCTAGTTGTTTGTGGAGAAAATGATAGTGCAAATATTAAATCTGCACATTATCTAGTTGAAAATATAAAAAATGCAAAACTAGAGATTATGAAAAATACAGGACATATTATAAATGAAGAAAATCCAAAGGAGTTATCAAAATTGTTAATAGAATTTTGGAAAGACTGATAAGGAAAACACTTATAAAACAGTTTGAAATATAACTGTTTTATTTTTTTTTTGAAAACATTTCGATAAACATCGAAATAACTATTGACATTATTAAAATTAAATAGTAAAATCATTTTGATAAATATCGAAATGATGAGGGTGAATATAATGGGAATGTCGGAAACATTAAAAGCTATATCAGATCCTGTTAGAAGAAAAATAATAGAGATGTTAAGAAAAGAAAAAATGACAGCAGGAGATATAGCAAATAAATTTAACTTAACAAACTCAACAGTTTCTTATCATTTATCTTATTTAAAAAAGGCAGATTTGATAAAGGAAGAAAAATATAAAAAGTATATTTACTATAAATTAAATACATCCGTATTTGAAGAAATACTTGTGTGGATTTATCAATTTGGAAAAGATGATAAGAAGGGAGAAAATAACAATGAAGAAAAGAATTGATTGGAAAATTTTAATTATAACAACTTTAATGTGCATAGTACCAATAATATTTGGAGTAATTTTGTATAATCAACTACCAGAACAAATGGCAGTACATTTTGGATTAAATAACGAACCTAACAGTTTTGCACCTAAAGAATTTGCTTTGTTTGGTATTCCACTACTTATGACAGTATTACAAATAATTTGTTGTATATCAAGTGATTGTATGGAACAAAAAAAGCAGAATAAGAAATATATAACTATTTATAAATGGATAATACCGATAATTGGAATGGTATGTTATTTAACAATGTTAGCTTATGGTGCAGGAATTGAATTAGATATGAGAATAATTGTATGTATAACATTGGGAATAATTTTTATGATTATAGGAAATTATATGCCTAAAACAGAAATTAACAAACTACAAATGTACTATGTGAGAAATGACTTTTGGGAAAAAATAAAAAGACCAGCAGGATATTTCTTTGTAATAATGGGGTTACTATTTATAATTTCAGCTTTTCTAAATTCAATAGTGTCTTTTATATTAATGATAATACTTATAATTTGTGCTGTTTTAACTACAATATATTCATTATATTTATTTTATAAAAATAGAAAATAGGAGGAACAAAAAATGATCGAAATAAAGAATGTTTCAAAATCTTATGTAAAAGGAAAGAAGTCAGTAGATGACTTAAATCTTGAAATTAAAAACGGAGAAATATTTGGCTTTTTAGGACCAAATGGTGCTGGTAAAACAACAACAATAAGAATGATAACAGGAATATTAAATATTGACGAAGGCGATATTTTAATAGATGGAAAAAGTATAAAAAAAGAACCATTAGAAGCAAAGAAAAATTTTGGATTTGTACCAGATAGTCCAGATATGTTTTTAAAATTAAAAGGAATAGAATATTTAATGTTTATGGCAGATGTTTATGATGTACCACAAAATAAGAGAAAAGAAAAGATAGAAGAACTTACAAAAAAATTTGAAATATATAATCAATTAAATAATCAAATACAAAGTTATTCACACGGTATGAGACAAAAGATAGTAATATGTGGTGCATTACTTTCAGAACCAAAGAATTGGATATTAGATGAGCCAATGACAGGATTAGATCCAAAATCATCTTATGATTTAAAAGAAATGATGAGAGAACACGCAAAGTCAGGAAAAACAGTATTTTTCTCTACACATATATTAGAAGTAGCAGAAAAACTATGTGATAGAGTTGGAATAATCAATAAAGGAAAATTAGTATTTGTAGGAACATTTGATGAGATGAAACAAAAATTTAAAGAAAATGCTTCACTAGAAGATTTATTCTTGGAAATTACAGAAAAATAATATTAGAAGGGAAGAATGTAAAATGGAAAAAGTAATAAAATTAACAAAAATATTTCTTAAAAATTCCTTTTCTAATATGGATGCAAGAATGGGAATTTCTACGAAGTCTAAGAGTAAAATTTTAATTTATGGAATACTATTCTTATATTTTGCAGGACTTATTACCTTTTTAGGATATAACTTATTAGATGGATTAATTGCAATCCATCAAGAAACAATTTTTGTTGGTATGATCTTATTTATGATATTTGGTTTAGCAATCATTCAAACCATATTTTCAAGTATAAATATCCTATACTTTACAAAAGATAGTGAATATTTATTACCATTGCCTTTAAAACCATATCAAATCATACTTGCAAGAACAAATGTAATGTTAATTGCTGAATATGTAATTATATTTTTAATAGGATTTATTCCTCTTGTCATGTATGGAATATTAACTGGAGCAGGAATTGTATATTACTTAACAATGATTTTATCAGTTATTTTAGTACCAATATTACCAGTATTATTGATTAGTATGCTTATTATGTTTATAATGAGTTTTGCAAGACTTACAAAAAACAGAAATAGATTCCAATTATTTGCTACATTGTTGGTTTTAGCAATTATTATAGCATTATCAATTTCAACAAGTGGAATGAAACAAGATTTAACAAATGAAGAAATGGCACAAATGGTAGTACAGGCAAATGGAATGATAGAATTAGTAAAAGGATATGTTCCAACAGTAGATTATTTAATGGAAGCATTAACAACAAACTCTTTATTTACAGCAATAGTGGAAGTATTAAAAACATTAGGAATTACAATCATAGGATTTATTGTATATATGCTAATTGCTCAAAAAATATATTTTAAAGGTTTAGTAGGTAATTTATTTGGTGGAGGAGCTTCAAGTTCAAATAAAGAAATAAATCAAAAAGAGTATAGAAATAGTAAGTTATATAAAAGCTATGTTGGAAAAGAATTTAAAAATATGGCAAGAAATCCAGTATTTTTAATGCAATGTTTAATACCAGCAATTCTGATACCAATTATAATGGTAGTAGTAGTCTATACTGGATTAAATAGTGATGGAATGGGATTAGAACAAATAACACAAATGGTACAACAAATGCCTACAAATACATTCTTTATTGCTTGTATAATTTTAGGCGTGATACAATTCTTCACAATGTTTATATATATTTCAATAACAGCAATTTCAAGAGATGGAGAAAATGCAGTATTTATGAAATATATACCAGTATCACTATATAAGCAATATATGTATAAAATAATTCCCAATATTATAATGAATATTGTAACAATAATAATTACATTAGGAATGGCAGAGTATCTTTTAAATTTACCAGTTATAACTTTAATTGCACTATTTGTAGTTGCAACCATAATGGGAATATTACAAAGTATTGCAATGATTATTGTAGATTTAAAAAGACCAAAATTAAACTGGGATTCTGAATATGCAGTTGCAAAACAAAACTTAAATTTAGTTTTTCCTGTGTTACTTGCAATGGTTAATATAGTAATATTAGTAGGATTTGTATATTTATTAAAAGATATAAATGTATATGTGGGAGTTGGAATTTTGGGAATCTTATATATAATAGCAACAGTTATAACAAATAAGTATCTATATAATAAACAATACGAATTAGCTGATAAAATAATATAATTTTTATAAAATATTCTATATTTAAAAATAAGTATAGAATATTTTTTTTGACTAATTAATGAGAATAATTATCAAATATGCTATAATAAAACAGAATAAATAAAAACGAGGTGCAAGAGAATATGAAAAAAATATTAATAGTAGAAGATGATACAAGTATAAGTGAAGAATTAAAAAATTTGTTAGATAACGCAGGATATAAAGGAGTAATTTTAAAAGATTTTGAAAACTCTTATGAAGAAATAAAAAGAGAAAATCCAGATTTAATATTACTTG
>CAMMTN010000021.1 GCA_946499885.1 uncultured Clostridium sp.
AATTAAATTAAATAAAATAAATTAAATAAAATAAATTAAATAAAATAAATTAAATAAAATAAATAATTAAATTAAATAATTAAATAATTAAATAATTAAATAATTAAAATAAATAAATAATTAATTTAATAAATAAAAAGAAAAGAGGGATAAAAATGAGTACAATAGCTGCAATATCGACAGCCCCAGGGATTGGTGGAATTGGAATAATTAGATTAAGTGGGGAAGATACTTTTAAAATAATAGAAAAAATATTTATTCCAAAAAATAAAAATAAAGAAATAAAAGGATATACATTTAAATATGGACATATTATTAATCCAAAAACAAATGAGATATTAGACGAAGTATTAGTTTCTTATTTTATAAAACCAAATAGTTATACAACAGAAAATATGTGTGAAATTAATTCTCATGGTGGAAATATTGTTATGGAAAATATTTTAGAAGTATGTTTAGAAAATGGTGCAGAATTAGCAGAGCCAGGAGAATTCACAAAAAGAGCTTTTTTAAATGGTAGAATTGATTTATCTCAAGCTGAATCTATAATAGATATTATAAATAGTAAAACTCAAAAAGAATCAAAAGCTTCTTTAAAGCAATTAGAAGGCTTTTTATCTCAAAAAATAACTAATATACGTAAGAAAATAATGGATATAATGGTAGATGTTGAGGCAGATATAGATTATCCAGAATATGATATAGAAGAAGTTACAGAAAAGAAAGCAGAAGATATGCTAAAAGATGTAAAGAATGATTTGTTAGAACTAAAAAATACTTTTGATAATGGAAAGATTATAAAAGATGGTATAAAAATAGCTATAGTTGGAAAACCAAATGCAGGTAAATCATCACTATTAAATGCTTTATTAAGAGAAGATAGAGCCATTGTAAGCCAATATAAAGGTACAACAAGAGATAGTATAGAAGAATTGATGAATATAGACGGAATCCCAATAAAAATAATAGATACAGCAGGAATAAGAGAAGCTGATGATGAAGTAGAGAAAATTGGAATACAAAGGGCTAAGGAGATAGCTAATGACGCAGATTTGCTAATTGCTATTTTTGATATAAGTGATAAAATAGATAATGAAGATTTAGACATTATAGACCTTATAAAAGACAAAAAAGCTATAATTGTATTAAATAAGATTGACTTAGTACAAGATAACGTAAAGATAGATGAGAGAATCACTAGATTAGGTAAAGATATAATAAAAATTTCAGCTTTAAATAAAGAAGGTATTGATCAGATAAATAAAACTATTTCTAAAATCTTTAAAATAAATGAGATAAATATAGATAATGAAGTTATAGTAACTAATACGAGACATAAGAACCTAATAAATAAGGCTATAAAATCAACTGAGAATGCTCAAATAAGCTTAAAAAACAAAATGCCAATGGATATTGTGGCTATCGATATAAAAGACATTTTGGAGAGTTTAGGAGAGATAACCGGAGAGGACGTTTCAGAGAATATAATTAATGAAATTTTTTCCAAATTTTGCCTGGGAAAATAAAAAATGTAAACTAGCAAATTCGATGTAAGAACAAAAAACGAACATAAACCTATAAGTTAAGATGACTGTAAGCAAACAGAGATTTTTTGAAATTGACTTAAAGTCAATAAAATAACTTTGTGAAAATTATGTGAAAGCGAATTTTAACTTAAAAATTCAATAAAAAATCAAACAAAATATATATAAAAAAATAAAATAAAACAATTTTGATTGTTCCATAAAAAACGAAAAATTGGAGGTAAAAAATGAAATACGATGCAGGAAATTATGATGTTGCTGTAATTGGAGCTGGACATGCTGGGTGTGAAGCAGCGTTAGCAGCAGCAAGAATGGGAATGAAAACAGTCATATTTTCAATTAGTCTAGAGGCTGTTGCTAATATGCCTTGTAACCCTCATATAGGAGGAAGTTCTAAAGGACATTTGGTAAGGGAGATAGATGCTCTTGGTGGGGAGATGGCAAAAAATATAGACAAAACTTTAATTCAAATAAAAATGTTGAATACATCAAAGGGACCAGCAGTTCATTCATTAAGAGCGCAAGCTGATAGAAAAAGATATCAAATGGAAATGAAACATACTATAGAGAAACAAGAAAATCTTAATATAAAACAAGCAGAAATAACAAAAATAAATATTAAAGATAATGCGGTAGAAAGCATTGAAACAAGTGTAGGTGCAGTATATAATGTAAAAACTGTAATTTTAGCTACAGGAACTTATCTTAAAGGAAAAATATTTATGGGTGAGTATTCACAAGAAAGCGGACCTGATGGAGTATTTGCAGCAAATGAATTATCAGATTGTTTAAAAGAGCTAGGAATTAAAATAGTAAGATTTAAAACAGGTACTCCAGCGAGAATAAATAAAAAGACAATAGATTTTTCAAAGATGGAAATACAAGAAGGAGATACAAATATAATTCCATTTTCATTCATGGATAAAGCTCCAACAATAGAGCAAGTACCTTGTTATTTAACATATACTAATGCAAAGACACACGAAATAATAAGAAAGAACTTAAATAGATCTCCATTGTTCTCCGGAGAAATTTCAGGAACAGGGCCAAGATATTGTCCATCAATAGAAGATAAGGTAGTTAGATTTGCAGATAAAGAAAGACACCAAATCTTTGTTGAACCAGTAGGGTTAGATACTGATGAAATGTATATACAAGGAATGAGTTCATCTTTGCCAGAAGATGTACAAATCGCAATGTATAGAACTATTCCTGGATTGGAACATGCAGAATTTACAAGGTCAGCATATGCAATAGAATATGATTGTATAGATCCATTAGAATTACAATTAAGTTTGGAACATAAGAAATATAAAGGATTATTCTTTGCTGGCCAGATAAATGGAACTTCAGGATATGAAGAAGCTGCTTGCCAAGGTCTTATAGCAGGAATAAATGCTTCACGAGAAATACAAGAAAAAGAACCTGTTATTTTACATAGATATGATGGATATATCGGAGTATTGATTGATGATATAGTTACAAAAGGAACAAATGAACCATATAGAATGATGACTTCTAGAGCAGAATACAGATTATTACTAAGACAAGATAATGCAGATTTGAGATTAACTGATATTGGTTATGAAGTGGGGCTTATATCAGAAGAAAGATATAAGAAATTTAAAGAGAAAAAGGAAGATATAACGAAAGAAAAAGAAAGAATATATAATAAAACCATAAAACCTACAGAAAAAGCAAATAAATTACTTGAAGAACACAATTCTTCAAAAATTAGTAATGGCATAAAACTAGCTGAATTACTACGAAGAACAGAGTTAACATATGAAGATTTAAAAGAAATTGATGAAGATAGACCAGAATTAAGTGAGCAAGTAAAAGAAGAAGTAGAAATACAAATAAAATATGAAGGATATATAAAATTACAAAATGCTCAGGTAGAAAAAGCGAAAAAATTAGAAAATAAATTATTACCGGATGATATAAACTATGAAGCTATAGGTGGAATTAGACTAGAAGCAAGACAAAAACTATCAAAATTAAGGCCAAGATCTGTAGGGCAAGCATCTAGAATATCAGGGGTTTCACCTGCTGATATATCAGTAATATTAATATACTTGGAACAATTAAAAAGAAATAATAAAGGAGAATAATATGCAAATAGATGAATTTTCATATGAAATGAAAGATAAAATGAAAAGAATAAATATAGATATAACTGATAAACAAGTGAAAAAATTCTTTTCATATATGAATTTATTAATAGAATGGAATAAAAAAATAAATTTAACAACAATTATCGAGCCTAAAGAGATAATAATAAAGCATTTTGTTGATTGCGGAACAATATTAAAATATTTAAAAGACGGTGAAAATATTATAGACATAGGCACTGGAGCAGGTTTCCCAGGTATACCAATCAAAATATTAAATGAAAATTTGAATGTAACTTTAGTAGATTCTTTAAATAAGAGAATTACCTTTTTAAATGAAGTATGTACAACTTTAGATTTAGAAAATATTGAGTTAATACATTCTAGAGCAGAAGATTTAGCAAAAAATAAGTCATATAGAGAAAATTTTGATAAATCTGTTTCAAGAGCAGTTGCTAATTTAACCACTTTAGCAGAATATGACTTGCCATTTATTAAAAAAGGCGGTCAAATGATTGCTATGAAGGGGTTTGAGATAGAAAAAGAATTACAGAATGCCGAAAAAGCAATTAACATTTTAGGTGGCAAAATAAAAGAAGTAAATAAATTTACTTTAATAGATACAGATAATAAAAGAAGTATAGTTCTCATAGATAAGGTAAAACCTACACCAAAGCAGTTTCCAAGAAAAGCGGGAAAACCATTAAAAGAACCAATAAAATAATGCAAAAAAATAAAAAAATATTGATAATTTTCATTGACATATTAATCATATTTTTATATGATTAATATGTTAATTTTTTTATTATATACATATAAATGCAAAGCTTAAGAAACAGCTCAAATGCTTGATATTTAGCTATTTATGACTAAATTTGTAATAAAAATTAATTTTTAATATTAAGCAAGGGGGAATAATTTTGGGAAAAATAATATCAGTAGCAAATCAAAAAGGTGGAGTTGGAAAAACAACTACGACAGTAAATTTAAGTGCAGGATTGGCTAATAGAGGTAAAAAAGTACTAATTATAGATGCTGATCCACAAGGAAATGCAACTAGTGCTGTAGGAGTAGACAAGGAATGTGAATTATCAACATATGATGTATTGGTAAACGAAGTAGATATGAATGAGGTTATCCAATCTACAAGTACGAAAAAACTAAATATTTGCCCTTCAAATATTAATTTGGCAGGAGCTGAAGTTCAGCTTGTATCAATGGTTTCAAGGGAATTAAGATTAAAAGAGCAACTTGATAAAATAAAGGAAAACTATGATTATATTTTTATAGATTGTCCACCATCATTAGGATTAATTACTTTAAATGCTTTTACAGCGTCTGATAGTGTATTAATTCCTGTTCAATGTGAATATTTTGCATTAGAAGGATTAGGACAATTAATGAATACAATTAATATAGTAAAAAAACATTTGAATAAAGAGATTTACATAGAAGGAGCGGTTCTTACAATGTATGATTTAAGAACTAATTTGGCAAATCAAGTTGTAAAAGAAGTTAAGAGATATTTTGAAAATAAAGTGTATAAAACAGTTATACCAAGAAATGTTAAACTTAGTGAAGCTCCAAGCTATGGAATGCCAATTATAACATATGACCCTAAATCTAAAGGAGCAAAGGCTTACGATAAACTGGCAAAAGAGTTTATAAAAAGAGCATCTGAAGGAAAATAAATAAAATGATGAAAGGATGATGATATAAATGGCTAAGAAAACCGGATTAGGAAAGGGCTTAGATGCCTTATTTGCAAGTACTATAGAGGAAGAGAAGAAAGAGGAAGAAATTCAAGCAGGCGAAAAAATCCATAAGTTAAAACTTATCGAGATTGAGCCAAATAGAAACCAACCAAGAAAGAAATTTGATGAAGAAGCTCTAGAAGAGCTTGCTAATTCTATTAAAGAATATGGATTGTTACAACCAATAATTGTTACAAAGAAGGATGATTATTATGAAATCGTTGCTGGAGAAAGAAGATGGAGAGCTTGTAAAAAGGCTGGATTGACAGAGATACCAGCGATTATAAGAGATGACGATGAAAGAAGAAATAAAGAAATCGCTTTAATAGAAAATATACAAAGAGAAGACCTAAATCCTATTGAAAAAGCAATGGGAATAAAAAGTTTAATGGATGATTATGGTTTGACACAACAGAAAGTGGCTGATATTTTAGGAAAAGCAAGAAGTAGTATTGCTAATAGTGTTAGAATTTTAAATTTAGATGAAAGAGTTATTCAGTTAGCGCTAGAAGGAAAACTAACAGAAGGACATTGTAAATCAATATTAGCAGTTCCAGATAAGGATAAGCAATATGCAATGGCACTATATATTATAAAATCAGGTGATAGTGTTAGAGAAGCAGAAAAGAAGATGGCTAGAAATAAGACTAAGACTAATAAAGATAGAAAATATGAGCCAATTTATAGAGATATAGAGACATCATTTAGAGATTTTTTCGGAACCAAGGTTAAACTTGATGCTGGAAAAAGAAAAGGAAAGATTATAATAGAATACAGCAATAATGATGATTTAGAGAGAATTTTAGAATTAATTAAAAAATAAAGAGAGGAAATATATGGAAAATATTGTTAATACATTGAATAATAGTTATGTAATTTTAGGAATAGTTGTAGTAAACATAATATTGATTATATTATATATATCTAGCAATGTAAAATTAAGAAGATTGAATAAAGAATATCGTAACTTCATGAAGAAAATAGGAAAGGGAGAAGATATTGACGAAAACCTAAAAGTATACATAAAGAAAGTTGAAAAGGTTGAAAAAGAAAACAAAGAAATAATACAATATTGTGAAGATTTAAATAAAGAATTAGCTAAAACTATTAGAAAAGTAGGAATTGTAAGATATAATGCTTTCAAGGATACTGGAAGTGATTTAAGTTTTGCTCTTGCATTGTTAAACGATAATAATGATGGAGTAGTTTTAAACGGTATATATTCAAGAGAAATGTCAAATATATATGCAAAGCCTATAAAAGCAGGTAAGTCAAAATATACAATATCTGAACAGGAACAAGAAGCAATAGATAAAGCAATAGAATCAAATGGATATAATGTAATTGAATAGAATAAAGTAAGAAAACAGTTGTTGAAGATGAATTTAATAACTGTTTTTTTATTGAATATACAAGCTTAAAATTAAATGATAGGAACATTTATAAATATAGTGTAAAATAAAGCATATTTTTAAATAAAAAGGACAAAATTATATTGACAATGAATTAAGATTATGCTAATATATATATTGTCGTGAGACACGGAGAGGTGGTCGAGTTGGTTTATGGCACCAGTCTTGAAAATTGGCGTAGGTTTGTAGCCTACCGTGGGTTCGAATCCCACCCTCTCCGCCATTTTTTTATATAAAATAAGATAAGGAGAATTACCCAAGTGGTTGAAGGGGACGGTTTGCTAAACCGTTAGGGTTTCGTAAGGGGCCGCGAGGGTTCAAATCCCTCATTCTCCGCCAAAAGGAATGCATAAAAGCATTTCTTTTTTTGTCTTATGAAATCCTAAAATCTAACATGTAAAATTTTTGAGTCTTTAAAAGTTATGTTAAGTAGTTAAAAAATTTGAAACAATAATATAAATGCATTGAAATTAACTTATGATAGAAAATGATAAATAGGACTTAAAAACAATAGCTGAGGATCAATTTTAAGAAAAAATAACTATAAAACAATATAATTTTATAGTGAGAAAGTAAAAAGGCCTTAAAATTAATTTTGAAGAGAAAAAAAGCAAAATAGTTTTTTTAATATCATTTTTTATGAGCAAATAATGTTTTTTGGAACTATTATATTAAAAATTAAATTAATTTAATGGTTAATTTTTAATAAATGAATTATTAAAAATAAAATTAATATTATTAAATATTAATTAATAATAAAATAATATTTAGTATTAATTAAATAGAAAATTTACGGATAAAATACAAAGAAAGTATATTTAATTCAATTAATTTATAATAAATAATATTAATTAAATAATTAAATATAAATAAATATAAAATAAATAATAACTATTAAAAAATATTTTTAAATAAATAATATTATATAAATAATAATAAATTAATAGAATTAAAAGAAATTCTAGTTATAACAAATAAATAAGAAGCATTTTATTATTAAATAATATTATAATTATTAATTAATTTAAATTATTCCAATAAAAAACTAATTAATTTATTTAGTATATAAATTAATTATAAAAAAGAAAATAATATTTTATTTCTAAATAATTCAAATAATTAATTATAAAATAAATAATAAAAAATATTTAAGTAATTAATATTAGAAATTAAATGGAAAAATAAAATTCCGATTATAATAAATAATTAATAAGTATTTTACTACTAAGAAGTATTATAAATATTAATTATTAAAATAAAAAAATATCAAAAATAATGAATAATAAAAAAGTAATTAATTTAAGTAAATAAAAATAACAAAATAATAAAAATTAATTATAAAAAAGAAAAGTATATATAAAGAATTAAAATATAAATTGAATAAATAACATAAAAATATGATAAGTAAATTAATATAAAAAATTAATAATAAATAGTTAATATAATTAAATTATATTTAATAAAAATAACTAATAAATAATTTAATTAATAAAATAATGAGATAATAAAAAGATAATTTAAAAACTAATAAAATTTAAAATTGCTTAAATCGTTAAATAATTAAAAAAATATATATTAAACCAATAAAATGTAAATTAGAAATAAAAAAGTTAAAATTCAAAAATTATTAATTAATAAAAGTATATTTAATTAATAAATATTCGGAAAAATAATTAGAATATTAAAATTAATTATTTAAATAAATAATGATTAATTTGTTTAAATAACTTTTTACATTAAATAAAAGAATTTTAAAAATTAATATTTAATATACAATAATAAATAAAAAAATTAACAAAATAATAAAATATAATAGAGATTAAATAAATTATTCAAAAGAAAGTTAGTTAATTTATTTAGCATATAAATTAATTATAAATAGAAAAATAATATTTTATTTCTAAATAATTAATTAGAAAATAAATAATTAAAAATATTTAAGTAATTAATAAATGAATTATTTAATAATTAAAGAAAAAACAAATATCATGTATAATAAATAATTAATAAAAATAAATTAAATGAATAAAATTTTGATTATAATAAATAATAAAAAAGTAATTAATTTAATAAAATAGCAAAATAATAAATTGGTAAATAATAAAAATTAATTATAAAAAAAACATATAAAAAATAATTAACATAATTAAATATAGATTTAATATTAAATAAAAAATATTAATTAATCAAAATATATAAATAAAAAAAGGAAAATATGAATAATATAATTAAATTATATTTAATAAAAATAATTAATAAGTAATAAATAATTTTAATTAAATAAAATAATGAGATAATAAAAAAATAGTTAAATAATTAATAAATATATTAAATGAAGAAAATGTAAATTAGAAATAAAAGATTTAAAATCGAAAAATTATTTATTAATAAATGTTTTTAATTAAAAAATATTAAAAAATAATTTGAATATTAAAATTAATTATTTAATAAATAATAATTAATTTTTTTAAATAACTTTTAAAATTAAATAAAAGAATTTTAAAATAAATATTTAATATACAATAAAAATATATAAATTTACTATAAATAAAAAATGCATTAATATAATTAAATTAAAATAATATATTATATAAAATTTTATAGATAAAAAATATAATAAAGATTAAATAAATTTTTAAAGTGAAAAAGCTAATTAATTAATTTATTTAGTATTTAAATTAATTATAAAAAATAATTATAAAATAAAATTAAAAATATTTAAGCAATCAATTTTAGAAATGAAAAAAATTATTAAAAGGTAATTTAATATTAAAAGTATTAAATAATAAAAGTTAACTATAAAAAATATGCAAATAAATTAAAAAATAATATATTTTAATTTAGATGATTAACCATAATTAAATAGAAAAAGAGATTCTAATTATAATAAATAATTAGGAAGTATTTTACTATTAAAAATATTATAAATAATAATTATTAAAATAAATAATTAAAAAAATGTATGATAAACAATAAATAATATATTATATAAAATTTTATAAATAAAAAAATAATAATAGGATAAAAATATAAATTAAATAAATTATTTAAATAAAAAAGCTAATTAATTTATTTAGTATTTAAATTTATTATAAAAATTTTACTTCTAAATAATTTTAATAATTAATTATAAAATTCAAAATGTTTAATTAATATATTTTAAAAATTAAATAACTAAAAATTAATTAAAATATAATTTTAATTAATTCATTTATTAAATAATAATTAAAGAAAAAAACAAATATCATGTATAATAAAAAAGTAATTAAATTTGTAAAATTAATAAAAGGGTAAATAATAAAAATTAATTATAAAAAAATTATATAAAAAATAATTAATATAATTAAAATAGATTTAATAAAAATAATTAATAAGTAATAGAGAATTTAATTAAATAAAATAATGAGATAATAAAAAGATAATTTAAAAACTAAAAAATATTCTAATATTTAAATAATAGAAAATTAAAAATATATTAAATTAAGAAAATGTAAATTAGAAATAAAATGATTTAAAATCGAAAAATTATTTTTTTAATAAAAGTTTTTAATTAAAAAATAATTAAAAAATAATTAGAATATTAAAATTAATTATTTAAATAAATAATAATTAATTTTTTTAAATAACTTTTAAAATTAAATAAAAGAATTTTAAAATAAATATTTAATATACAATAAAAATATATAAATTTACTATAAATAAAAAATGCATTAATATAATTAAATTAAAATAATATATTATATAAAATTTTATAGATAAAAAATATAATAAAGATTAAATAAATTTTTAAAGTGAAAAAGCTAATTAATTAATTTATTTAGTATTTAAATTAATTATAAAAAATAATTATAAAATAAAATTAAAAATATTTAAGCAATCAATTTTAGAAATGAAAAAAATTATTAAAAGGTAATTTAATATTAAAAGTATTAAATAATAAAAGTTAACTATAAAAAATATGCAAATAAATTAAAAAATAATTAAAATTGTTTAATTAATATATTTTAGAAATTAATTAATAAAAATTTATGATAAAAAATATATAAAGAATAAAAAAATAAATTAATTAAAAAAATTATTTTTTATAAATAATTAATTAAATAGAAAAAATAGAATTCTAATTACAATAAATAATTAAGAAGTATTTTACTATTAAAAATATTAAAAATATTAAAAATATTATAAATAATAATTATTAAATTTAAATAATAAAAAAATACTTAAAAAAATAATTGGAATATTAAAATTAATTATTTAAATAGATTTAAAAAATAAATAAAAGAATTTTAAAAATAAATATTAAATGCACAATAATAAATTTAAGTGAAGCTAAATTAATATTTTTTTTAAGTTAAATAAAAATATATTAATTAAATATTAAAAATATGAATAAAAAAAATAAAATTACACATAATGATAATATAAGGTTAACATTATTTAATCGAAGAGTGTAACGAGCTATTTTAAATATGGTTTTTTACATTCGAATGCTTGGCATATTGTAGCTAGTAAATGGTTATAATATACTGGTATTAAGAGTATAATATTTGTATGTAAGCTGAAAGGTTAAATTATATGTATTATATTCGAGATAAGAATATGTTGATATTTGAATGGTTATTTCTATTCCTTATGGGAAGAATATAGCTAGTAAGGGTGTTTTCATATTCGAGTGAATTATTAATATTAGTGGTATTAAGCTTAGTTAAATAGCAATATTTAATAGGTTGAAATATTATTTTTATTGGTATGATCAAGAGTAATATTAGCTTTATGGATAATTGATACTATTTTTGTTTAATAGTATCAATTATTTTTTTATATATATAACAAGGTTAAGTTTTCTTAGTCCGTGCGATTGCGAAGCAATCTGCACATGTGGTGAAGCCACTTTTCTTATTGTTCTAATAAATAAAAAGCTGGAATATTTTTTATTCCAACTTTTTATATTTTTATTTATTTGAGTAATTTACATTTGAAGTTTCTTTATTTTCTTTTTCTATTCCTTCTTTATGTAATTTTTCTCTTTTTAAATTATCTTTAGCTACAGTCATTAATAATTTAATTCTATTTGTTTGATTAGATTCACTTGCACCTGGATCGTAATCTACAGGAGAAATATTTGCATTAGGATATTTTTCTCTAATTGTTTTAATAACACCTTTACCAACAACATGGTTAGGCAAACAAGCAAAAGGTTGAACACAAATAATATTTGGAATTCCATGTTCAATATATTCAATCATCTCTGCGGTTAAGAACCAACCTTCACCAGTTTGGTTACCAATAGATAAAATATCTTTTACAGTATTTTCTAAATGCCAAATATTACAAGGTGGTAAATAATCTTTTTTAGATTTTCCTAATGCTTCCTTTGAATCTTTTTCTAATATATCAATTAGACTAATTGCAGCTTTAGATATTTTTGCAACAATTGGATTTGTTCTTAGTAAACTATTAAATGTAACTTTATGTGTTGCCATAAATTTGATAAATCCCATAAAATCTGGAAGAACGACTTCTGCACCTTCCTTTTCTAGTAAGTCAGCAACGAAATTATTTCCAAAAGGATGGTATTTTATTAAAACTTCTCCAACTATTCCAACTTTAGGTTTTTCAATAGATGTGTCTAGCTCAATTTTTTCAAAGTCATTAACAATGTCGTAAATACTTTGTTTAAATTCTTTACTATTTCCATTTTTTAAGATTTCTTTACACTTTTCCATCCATTTATCGAATAAAGCTTGAGTTTCGCCTTTATTTTTCTCATATGCTCTATTTTTGGTTAGCATTTTTTGTAAAAGGTCACCATATAGTACTCCTCTTAGTAATTTTTCTAATAAAGGAATGGTTAATTTAAATCCTGGAACTTTTTCCATTCCGACTACATTAAATGAGATAACTGGAATATTTGGGTATCCAGCATCTTTTAGAGCTTTTCTTATAAAACCAATATAGTTTGTAGCTCTACATCCACCACCAGTTTGTGACATTATTAAAGCTGTTTTATTTGGATCATATTTACCAGACTCTAAGGCTTCTATCATTTGTCCTGTAACTAGTATTGATGGATAACATGCATCATTATTAACATATTTTAACCCAGTCTCAACAGTTTTTTGAGTACATTCTCTTAATAATACTAGATTATATCCTGCAGTCCTCATTGCTGTTTCCAATAATTCAAAATGAATTGGAGCCATTTGTGGACAAAGAATAGTGTAGTCTTTTTTCATTTCTTTAGTAAATATTTTTTTGTTTATTCCATAGTTTCCATCATTTGATTCATCATTTTTTGCAGCTAATCTTTTATTCATACTTGCTAATAATGAACGAATACGAATTCTAACAGCACCCAAGTTATTTACTTCGTCTATTTTTATTAATGTATACATTTTTCCATAGCTAGATAATATTTCTTCAACTTGGTCTGTGGTTACCGCATCAACACCACAACCGAAAGAATTTAATTGAATTAATTCTAAGTTGTCATGGTGTCCAACGAATTCTGCAGCTGCATATAGTCTAGCATGGAATACCCATTGATCAACAACTCTTAAAGGACGTTTGGCTTCTACTTGATTTGCAACACTATCTTCTGTTAAAACGCATAAACCAAGGCTTGTAATTAATGTATCAATACCATGATTTATTTCGGGATCAGAATGATAAGGTCTACCTGCAAGAACAATACCTTTCAAATTATGTTTGTCAATGTACTCAACTGCTTCCTTACCTTTTTTACAAATATCATTTTTAAAATTTTGATATTCTTCTTCTGCTTTTTTAGCTGCTTCCATTAATTCTTTTTTATTAAAATTATATTCTTTAAATTCATCTAATTCTAAAATTCTTTTTGTTAAATTCTTAGCATCAAAAGGTAAGAATGGATTTAAGAATTTTATATCTGGATTTTTAAGTTCTTCTACATTATTTTTTAAAACTTCAGAATATGAAATAACGATTGGACAGTTATAATGATTATCTGCTTTTTCATATTCTTTTCTTGAATAAGGCATACAAGGGTAGAATATGGTTTTTATCCCACTTTGTATTAAACTTATTATATGACCATGAGAAAGTTTTGCTGGATAACAAACTGATTCAGATGGCATAGATTCCATTCCTTTTTCATAAGTTTTTCTATTACTTTTTTCAGAAATAATTACTCTAAATCCTAATGAAGTAAAGAATGTAAACCAGAATGGATAATCTTCATACATATTTAATACTCTAGGGATTCCTATTGTACCTCTTGGAGCATCTTTTTCATCTAAAGGTTTATAATTAAACAATCTTTCTTGTTTGTATTTTATTAAGTTAGGTAATTCACTATTACCAGTAACTATACCTGCACCTTTTTCACAACGATTTCCAGAGATATGTTTGTGTCCGTTATTGAATGTATTTATTGTTAATAAACAGTGATTTTCACATCTGTTACAACGTGCATGTGAAACTTTTATTTCTAATTTATCTAAATCATCATTTTTTGTTATTGTAGAATAATATTCCATATCTAAATTTGATTCATATTGTTGTCTTGCAAGTATAGCAACACCATATGCACCCATTAATCCTGAAATATCTGGTCTTACAACGTTTTTGCCTACTATTTTTTCAAAAGCTCTTAAAACAGCGTCGTTATAGAAAGTTCCACCTTGGACTACAATGTGATCACCTAAAGTGCTTACATCCCTAACTTTCATAACTTTTTGAATAGCATTTTTTATAACTGAATAAGAAAGTCCAGCAGAGATATCTCCAACACTATAGCCTTCTTTTTGAGCTTGTTTAATCTTAGAATTCATAAATACAGTACATCTTGAACCTAAATCAACAGGTCTTTTAGAAACGATTGCTTCTTCTACGAATTTTTCTATAGACAAGTTAAGGCTTTTTGCAAATGTTTCGATAAAAGAACCACATCCTGAAGAACAAGCTTCATTAAGCATTATATTATCGATAGCTCCATTTTTAAGTCGTATGTATTTCATATCTTGACCACCAATGTCTACTATACTTGTAACATTTGGTTGAAATTTTTTGGCTGCTGTATAATGTGCTATTGTTTCAATTTCATTTAAATCAACGTTTAGAGCTGTTTGGATTAACTTTTCACCATATCCTGTAACACCACTAAATCTTATTTTTGCTTTTGGTGGTAATACAGAATAAAGTTCCTTTAACATTTTCATAACACTTTTTAAAGGATTTCCTTCATTATTTGCATATAGTGAATATAATAAATTATCTTCATTATCGGTTAATACTAATTTTGTAGTAGTAGAACCAGCGTCAATTCCTATAAAACAATCTCCTTCAAAGCTATTTAAATCTTTTCTTGAAACTTTGGATTTTTCGTGTCTATCTTTAAATTCTTTATATTCATCCATAGAATTAAAAAGAGGATCTATTGGATGAGTTGTATTGTCTTGGGAATTTCTTAAATTTTGTATTTTTTGTTTTAATTCATCTATTGATATTGGTGTATTACCAATTGCATCTAGACAGGCCCCCTTAGCTACTAAAAGATGAGCTTCTTCTGGTACAACGATTTCTTCAGGTTTTAAATGAAGAGTTTCTATAAATCTTTTTCTTAATTCAGGAAGATAATTTAAAGGACCTCCTAAAAATGCTACTGTACCTCTTATAGGTCTTCCGCAAGCAAGACCACTTATTGTTTGATTAACAACTGCTTGAAAGATTGAAGCAGCAATATCAGATTTTTCTGCCCCTTCATTTATTAAAGGTTGTACGTCAGTTTTGGCAAAAACTCCACAACGTGAAGCTATAGGATAGATTGTTGTATAGTTTTTTGCAAGTTCATTAAGTCCTGCTGTGTCTGTATCTAGTAGAGAAGCCATTTGATCTAGGAATGCACCTGTACCACCAGCACAAGTTCCATTCATTCTTTGTTCTATTGATTGATCAAAATATATAATTTTTGCATCTTCTCCACCTAATTCTATAACTACATCTGTTTGTGGAATGAATTTTTCAACAGCTCTTTTACAAGCTACAACTTCTTGAATAAAAGGTAGCCCCAAAAAAGTAGCTGCAGACATTGCGCCAGATCCTGTAAGTGCGATTGTAAATTTACTGTTTGGAAACTTTTCTGGTAATGATTCCAAAACCTTGCAAACTGTGTTTTTAGTATCTGAAAAGTGTCTTGTGTAATCAGAATATATTTCTTTTTTATTAGAATCTATAACTACAATTTTTACTGTTGTTGACCCAACATCTAGACCAACATGAAGTATATTTTCCATATATTTCTCCTTTCATAACTTTTGTAAAAAAGCATAATTTTACAAGCTAATTGTATACGGAAAAAGCCATTTTGTCAAATTGTAAAAAAAGGAAAAACAGTTATATTTTATACTTGTCTTTCATAATAATTAATCAAGAAAAAGGAGGGATAAAATGAAAAAGAAAGAAGGGTTTTTAATAGTATTTTTTTTAGTATTATTAGTAGTAATTTTAGGTGTAGTAATATATTATTTTAATAAAAATAAATTGGAAGAGACAAATGAAATAGTACAAGAATATGTTCCAGCAGAAGAAGTTAGTGATGAGCAATTAAGAAGTACCATTATTTCATTATATTTTGTTAATAAAGATAGTGGAGAAATTAATCCTGAGGCTAGGACAATAAATATTAATCTATTATTAGAGAATCCATATAAATATTTATTAGAACAATTAATAGAAGGACCAAAAAATGAAAAATTACAGAAAGTAATACCAGATAATACTAAAATTAATAATGTAGAATTAAAAGGGGATATTCTATATATAGATTTTTCACACGAATTTATTGATAATGCATTAGAAGGAAAAGAGAACGAAAGTAAAATAATAGAAACAATAGTAAAAACAGTTACAGAATTAAATGAAGTTAATGCCATAAAAATATTAATTGATGGGGAAGAAAATAAATGTTTTAAAGATGAAGAAATTAATTTCGAAAAAGAATTTTTAAGAGAAGATTATTAATTTTGTTTTTTAATAAATTCAGCAAAATTTTTTGTTTTTAATAAAATCGTAAATTTATTTAAAAAATTTTCTACTTGGTAAAGTGAACAAATAAAATTATTTTTTTTATTTATAATATTTTTTTTAGGAATATTCATAATGACCTCCAAATTTGAAAAAATTAAATATTTATTATATAATATGAAATGAGATTTATTATGTTGAGGAATAATTATGGATTTAAAAGAAAATGAAAGAATAGATGATTTAGAATATAAAGGATTAAAAATTATACAAAATGAAAACTATTTTTGTTTTGGTATGGATAGTATTTTATTAAGTGATTTTGCAAAAGATTTAAAAAAAGATAGTAATATATTAGATATAGGAACAGGCACAGGAATAATAAGTATATTACTATCAAAAAAGACCGAATGTAAAAAAATATTTGCTTTAGAAGTTCAAAAGGAAATTTCAGAAATGGCAGGTAGAAGTGTTAAATTAAATGACTTAGAAAATACAATAGAAATAATTAATGATAATATAAAAAATATAGAAAAATACTTAGATAAAAATTCTATTAATGCAATTGTTACAAATCCACCATATAAAAAAGAAAATTGTGGAGTAAAAAATGAAAATATAAATAAATTAATTTCTAGGCATGAAATTACAGCTAATTTAGAGGATTTTATTTCCCATGGAAGTAATGTATTAAAAGATAAAGGCGCATTTTATATGGTAAATAGACCAGAAAGATTAGCTGAAATAATAAATTTATTTAAAAAATATATGATAGAACCTAAAAAACTAAGATTAGTTTATCCAAAAGTTAATAATAAACCTAATTTAATTTTGATAAAGGGAGTAAAAAATGCTAAAGCATTTTTAGAAATAGAAAGACCATTAGTTATATACAACGAAGATAATACATATACAGATGAAATATTAAAAATATATAATAAAAAATAGGGGGAAAAATGAAAGGTAAACTTTACATAGTAGCAACACCTATAGGGAATTTAGAAGATATTACATTAAGAGCTATTAACACATTAAAACAAGTTGATATAATAATAGCAGAAGATACAAGGCACTCATTAAAATTACTAAATCATTTAGAAATTACTAAGCCTTTAATAAGTTATCATAGACATAATGAAGAAGAAAAAACAGATATGATATTAAATAAAATAGAAGAAGGGAATAATATTGCTTTAATTTCAGATGCGGGAACACCAGTTATTTCCGATCCAGGGGAATTTATTGTAAAAGCAGCGTTAGAAAGAAATATAGAAGTTGTTCCAATTCCAGGGGCTTGTGCAATAATAACAGCTTTAATGTCAGCAGGAGTAAATACAAGGAGCTTTACTTTTTATGGATTTTTATCTTTAAATAAAAAGCTAAGAACTAAAGAATTAGAACAAATTAGAAGCAATAGAAATACTATCATTTTATATGAAGCGCCACATAAAATTGTGAATACTTTAAAAGATTTAGAAAATTATGTAGGAGATAGAAAAGTGGTACTAGCTAGGGAACTAACAAAAATACATGAAGAATTTATTAGAGGAACTATTGAAGAAGTACGAGAAAAAATAACAACACCTAAAGGCGAATATGTAATAATTATAGATGAGAATAGTGTTATGGATGAGAATGAAGAAAATGAATTAAATAAATTAACATTAGAAGAACATTTTGAATATTATAAAAAAATCGGATTAGACAAAAAAGATATAATAAAGAAAATTGCGAAAGATAGGAATGTTCCTAAAAATGAAATTTACCAACATTTTATAAATTAATTTAATACACACATAGAAAAAGATTGTAATGATAGTTACAATCTTTTTCCAATATATAATGTATTTTATTTATCTTCTGTTTTAGATAAGTTTTCTATACATTTTGGGCAAACTAATTTATCTTTATAAGTAATTAATTTTTTTGTGCTTCCGCAAAAGATACAATTAGGTTCATATTTTTTTAGAACTATGGAAGATCCATCAACATATATTTCTATTGGATCTTTTTCTTTTATGTCAAATTTATTTCTTAACTCTATAGGAATAACAACTCTTCCTAATTCATCCACTCTTCTTACAATTCCTGTTGATTTCATTTACAATCCTCCCTAATCAAATTAAACGACAAATTATACTACAATAATACCATATTTTATCTTTGTGGTCAATAATTTAAGAAGAATTATATTTTCCTATTTTTGGAAATAGTTTGTATAAATTTAAGAATTAATTAATAGAATAAAATATGGGGGAAATAAAATGTTAAATAAGTTATGGCCAGGTTTTATCATTATTTCATTTATTTATGCGGTATTTAAATTTAATATGAATGAATTAAATAATGCTATTTTTGAATCATGTAAACAAACAGTCGAAATGATTTTAAGTTTTATTGGCGTTATGTGTATGTGGAATGGGATAATGGAAATTATTAAAGAAACGACTTTAATTAACAAGATAACTAAATGTTTGTCACCACTTATGAAATTTTTATTCCCAGATATTAACAAAGAAAATAAAGCATATAAAGAAATGTCTATGAATATTGTTGCAAATCTATTAGGACTAGGCAATGCTGCTACTCCATTAGGATTAAAAGCTATAAAAACATTACAAGAGGAAAACTCAAACAAAGAGGAGCTATCAGACTCAATGATAATGTTTATTGTTTTAAATACGATATCAATACAACTTATTCCAACTACTGTAATTGCAATAAGAAGCTCACTTCGGTTCGAGCAATCCTTCTAGAATTATATTGCCTGTTTGGATAGCTACGATTATCGCAGCTATAGCAGGAATAACATCTGTAAAAATATTATCTAAAAAAGGAGCTCGTAAATGAATTTTATAAATTATATTTCAACGATTATAATACCTTTTGTAATTGTATTTGCGATAGGATATGGAATTGCAGAGAAAAAGAATGTGTATGATATTTTTATTGTCGGGGCAAAGAAGGGAGTAAAAATAGTAATTAAATTATTTCCAACTTTATTAGCAATATTTCTAGCTATTAATTTATTAAAAAGTTCTGGAATAATTAATTTTGTGATAGAGTTAATTTCACCATTGCTAAAATTATTAAATATTCCTGCAGAAATAATGCCATTAGCTATTTTAAGACCAATTTCTGGAAGTGCATCAATGGGAATTGCAACAAATATTATGCAAGAAAATGGGGTTGATAGTAAGATTGGTTTAATAGCATCAACAATAATGGGAGCTACAGAAACTACTTTTTATACAATAGCTTTATATACGAGTTCTATTGGAGTAAAAAAAATAAGATTTACATTGATTTCATCACTACTAGCAAATTTTGTGGGTGTAGCTACAGCTATTCTAATATTTAATTATTTGTAGAAAAATGTCGAAGAGTTTTTGTTGACAAGTAAATAAAAAGAGAGTAAGATATAAAAAATTAATTCAAAGAGGAAATATGTTTTTTAAAATATTAATTTTTATTTCAATTTATTTTTTTATAAAAAAAACGACTCAACAAATTATTTCGAAAAAAATCCAAAAAAAATTAAAAAATAGTTAATAATCTTACAGAAGGAGCAATTTTTTGCATGTATATAATTATTACAGCTCCCCAATAAATGAATAATTACATAAAAAAATAATACAATGTTCCTTCTGTAGCCCCCATATATTACCAATGGTAAGTTTCATTATTAGAAATTTTAAAAGCTCTAAATAATTGCTCTAATAAAAATACACGTATTAATTGGTGTGGAAATGTCATTTTAGAAAAACAAATTTTTTCATCTGCACAAGTCAAAACTTCAGAAGATATTCCTAAAGTTCCACCAATAATAAATGTAATTGAGCTATTATAGTTAAGAGATATCGAATCAATTTTAGAGGAAAACTCTTCAGATGAAAATTGTTTTCCATGTAAATCTAAACAAATTTTATATGAATCTTTTTTTAAATGCGATAATATTTTTTTACCTTCAGTATTTTTTATATTTTCAATAATTTTATCATTTAGTTTTGAAGGTAATTTTTCATCAGAGAGTTCTATTATATTTAAATTACAATATTTAGAAAGCCTTTTAGAATATTCATTTATAGCATCTTTAAAAAAACTTTCTTTAATTTTTCCAATACATATTATATTAATTGATAACATGGTAAACTCCTTAATTTTTTTTAGAAAGGATGTAAAATGATTAATAGTAGTTAATATAAAAATAAACTGCTATATATTTTTACTACAGCAGTTTAAATAAAATTTTCTATACTAAGAAACTGTAACTATTTTACTTGGTTCATTTCTATTAGCAACAGATACTCTAATAGAATTTTCATCAAAATTACTGCTTATTAATTCTTCTATAACTGTTTGATAAGCTAACTCTGGAAAATTATTTTCTTTACTTAGATGGCCAAGCATTACTTCTTTTAAAGATCCTTTTAATAAATAAGCAATTGTTTTTCCAGCCATCTCATTTGGAAGATGACCATTTGGCCCTAAAATTCTTGTCTTTAAATAGTATGGATATTTTCCAGATTTTAATATTTCTGGATCATAGTTAGACTCTAGTAGAATAAAAGAGCTACCATCTAATTTATTTACAATTGACTTAGTCATATGTCCAATATCTGTTGCAATGCTAATTTTTTCATTATTATTTATAATGTTAAAACCACAAGGATCAGCAGCATCATGTGGAATAGAAAATGGATTAATTATTAAATCACCAATTTCAAATTTTTCATATGATTTAAAGAACTTTTGGTTTGTATCTGAAATTCTTTCTTTTTGCTTTGGCATTGCATCCCAAGTTTTTTCATTTGCATATACTGGTATGTTATACTTAGAAGAAACCATCCCTAAACTTTGAACATGGTCAGAATGTTCATGAGTAACAATAATGGCATTAATATCACTAAGAGATATATCACTAGAAGATAAAGCGGAAGTTAGCTTTTTCAAACTAACTCCACTATCTACTAATATTTTTGTATTGTCACTTTCTATAAATAAGCTATTTCCAGTACTGCCACTATATAAACTTCTAAAATTTAACATATTAATTTCATCCTTTGCTTATTCAGAGACTCTTTCTATTTTAGCCCCCAAGTTTCTAAATTTATCTTCAATGTGTTCATAACCTCTATCAATATGTTCTAGATTATAAACTTCAGTTTTTCCTTTTGCAATAGTTCCTGCTATTATTAATGCAGCTCCTGCACGTAAATCTGTAGAATAAACAGGTGCAGCTGATAATTCATTTACACCTTGAAAAACAGCAGATTTTCCAGAAGCTGTTATATTTGCTCCCATCTTATTTAGTTCAGCAGTATATTGAAAACGAGAATCCCAAATACTTTCATTAATTATACTAGTTCCGTTTGCTATAGCTAATACAACACCCATTTGTGGTTGTAAATCTGTAGGGAAACCAGGATATGGTGCTGTTTTTATTGTTGCTTTATTTGGTCTCTTTGAAGCCCATACTCTTAAAGTATCACCATCAATATCTTCTACATGAGCACCTATTTCTAATAATTTTGCTGTTACACACTCTAAGTGCTTAGTAATACAATTTTTTATCGTTATATCTCCTTTAGAGGCAACTGCTGCTAGCATAAAAGTACCAGCTTCTATTTGATCAGGAACAACTGAATATGTAGCATTACCATGTAAAGCTTTTACACCATTTATTTTAATAATATCTGTACCTGCACCACGAATGTCTGCTCCCATTGTATTTAAAAAGTTAGCAACATCAACAACATGAGGCTCTTTTGCAGCATTATCAATTGTTGTTGTACCTTCTGCAAGAACAGCAGATAGCATAACATTTATTGTTGCTCCAACAGATACTACATCTAGATATATAGAATTTCCAATTAATCTCTTAGCCTTAGCTTGAATTTTCCCCTGGGAAACATCAACTTTTGCGCCTAAAGCTTCAAATCCTTTTATGTGTTGATCTATAGGTCTTGGTCCTAAATTGCAACCACCAGGCAATCCTACTTCTACATTTTTAAACCTACTAAGTAGAGAACCTATTAAATAATATGAAGCTCTAAATTTTCTTGTTAGATCTAATGGAGCATGTGTAGAAGTTATATTAGTTGTATCTATTGTTAATGTATTATCATTGATCCAATCAATTTTGGCTCCTAATTCTTCTAATATTTTACAAGAAATTTTAACATCGCTAATATTTGGTACATTTTCTATTGTACAAGTACCATTAATTAAAAGAGTTGCTGGTAATATTGCAATTGCGGCATTTTTTGCTCCACTAATTGTAACTTCACCTTTTAAAGGAGTGCCACCAGTTATTATCAATTTATCCAAAATAATTACCTCCAAAAAATTTTTTATCAAATAGTAATTTATTACATAAAAAATAGAGTGTTATACACTCTATACCTAATAAAATATAACATAAAACAATAATATTGACAACTATATTATAGATAAATATTTTTTTATTTTGTGAAATTATTAAAAAATTCAATTATTTTAAATTTAATTTTTATATCAGAAGTATTATCATTGCTGTTATTTCCTTCACTTATAATCTCATAACTTTCGGAATTAATATTTTCTTTTAATGTATTTTTGGAATCATCTGGAACAACACCTGTAGAGGAATTTACAAAACAAAGAGGAGGGAATAATACACACCACCAATTTTGTCCTATAGCATCACCAATTTCAATTTTTAAAGCATCATAATTGCCTGCTGGGAAAGAAATATCGCCATATGATTTAGTAGGAAAATGAAAATTTCCAATTTCGATATTAACATCATAATTATATCCATTTTCTTTTATTGTATTTAATGCGATTTCCTTAAATGAATCTAAGTGATTATTAACCATAGAAATAACATCTTTTTTATCTGAAGAGTTAGAAGTTAAAGTATTCATATATTCTATTATTTTGTCTCTAACTTTTAATTTTAACTCTTGGTCAGCAGAAGAATCGCTATTTGCAATGATGTGTAATCTAAATACACTATCTGATAAGTTAGAAGAAATTGCTTTACTATAATTAAATGAAAGCAGAGCAATATATATAAATACTAGTATAGTTAGAATAAAGATAAAATTTAATTTCTTTTTCATATGTAACCTCCTATATATGATATATGTCTAATAAGAATATGAACTGAAATTTTAAAAAATATACATAAGAATATAAAATATTTGTCGATGAAATTACCAAAAACAAAAATGGAAAATATTGACATCAAAAACAACGAATGGTAAAATTTGTAAGTAGCCAAAAATATTGGAGGGATACTATGTATTGTGAAGAGAATTTTAAAAGGATGTCTAGTTTCTATGTAAATGAAGTACATTTAATAACTATGTTACTTCCATATATGGAAAGAAAAATTCATGAAGACTGCGAAATTTACACAGTTTTACAAAACAGTTTAGATAAAATAATAAAACTATTATTGTCAAAACTAAATCTAAAAGAAGAATTAAAAGAGAAAATTAAAGAAATAGACTGGAACGCTAAAACAATGAATGATTATAAAAATTTAGAAAAACAAATTAATAATTCTAGTAAAAAATATATTATTATAAACGGAAATGAAAAATATGTTAGAGAAATTAACAAAATGTTAAAAAAATATAAGAAAAACCATAAAGATGCTAATTTAGTATTAATTAATTGTTATGATATTATAGAATTTAATAAGAATATAGGAAGTATTTTAGAAAATACAGATAAGATTTTAAATACGTCTGGGGAACACGAAATAGAGGAGATTTTTCCTGAATATGTAAGAGAAGTAAAAAAGAAAGCTTAAATAATAAATCCGTAGATATTGACTAAAAAAATTTTATATTATAATATATTAATTGTCATTTATAATAATATAAAATTAAGAGAGGCAGATCGATGGAAAAATATGATGAAGTAAAAGAGATACTAAAGAAAAACAATCAAGAACAATTGTTAGTTTGCTATGATAAGTTGAATGCAGAAGGAAAAGAAAAACTGCTAGATCAAATATTAAATGTAGATTTTGAGTTAATTAAAGATTTATATGAAAAAACAAAAAAAGGTATAGAGATGGGTGATGACGTAATTGAACCTATCGAATATGTAGATAAAAGTAAATTATCTAAAGAAGAATATGAAAATTATGAAAAATTAGGAGATAAAATAATAAAAGAAGGCAAACTAGCAGTATTAACAATGGCTGGAGGACAAGGAACAAGACTTGGATACAACGGGCCAAAAGGAACTTTTGATATCGGATTAGATACTCATGAATCTTTATTCGAATTAATTTGCAAGCCAATTAAAGAAGCAAATGAAAAATATGGAATAACAATTCCTTGGTATATTATGACGAGTCATGAAAACAATGCTGAAACCGTTAATTTTTTTGAGAGCCATAACTATTTTGGATATCCAAAAGAAGATATAATGTTTTTCATTCAAGGCGAATTACCAATGATAGATAAAGAAGGAAAAATATTAGTAAACGAAGAAGGATTTCTAAAATTAGCAGCTGATGGACATGGCGGAGTATTTGAGTCAATGTTAAAAAGCGGAGCATTGGAAGATATGAACAAAAGGAATATTGAATGGGTATTTATAGGACCAGTAGATAATCCTTTAGTAAATATGGTAGATCCAATCTTTGTTGCTATTGCTGCAACAAAAAAATGCATGGCAGCAGGAAAATCAGTTGTTAAAGCAAGACCAGAAGAAAGAGTTGGGGTGTTTTGCAAAAGAAACTCAAAACCAAGCGTTGTGGAGTATACAGAAATTTCTGAAGAAATGAGTACTAAGAGAGATGCAAATGGAGAATTAGTTTTTGGAGAATCTCATATCAATTGTAATTTATTTAATATTAGAAGAATAAATGAAATTGCAGCCAATAAATTACCATATCATGAAGCATTTAAAAAAGCGAACTACATAAATTCAAAAGGAGAATTAGTTGTAGCAGACAAGCCAAATGCGTATAAGTTTGAAACATTTATATTTGATGCATTTCAAAGTATGGAAAGTATGGCAGTAATGAGAGTAAAAAGAGAAGAAGAGTTTGCACCTGTAAAAAATGCAGAAGGTGTAGATAGCCCAGAAACAGCAAGAGAATTATATATAAATTTTCATAAGAAAAATTAAATGTGAAACAATACAAAATGGGCTGAAGGGCCCATTTTTGCATTAAAAGGAGGAAAAATGGAATATTTAAATGAATATAAAAAATGGTGTACAAGTGATGTTTTTGACGAGGAGACTAAAAAAGAACTAATAAATATCAAAAATGATAATAAAGAAATTGAAGATAGGTTTTATAAAGAGTTAGAATTTGGAACAGCTGGATTAAGAGGTATAATTGGAGCTGGAACTAATAGAATGAATATATATACAGTAGGTAAAGCAACACAAGGTCTAGCAAACTATATAAAAAAACAACATGGAGAAGATAGAGGGGTTGCAATTTCTTTTGACTCTAGACATATGTCACCAGAATTTAGTAAAGAAGCAGCGTTAATATTAAATGCTAATGGTATAAAAACATATTTATTTGATTCATTAAGACCTGTACCAGAATTATCTTTTGCAGTAAGAGAATTGAAATGTATTGCGGGAATAATGATAACAGCAAGCCATAATCCACCAAAATATAACGGATATAAAGTTTATTGGGAAGATGGTGCACAAATAGTTCCACCGGTTGATAAAGACATAATTACAGAAGTAAATAATATTACAGATTATGGAGAAATAAAAAAGATTTCACAAGAAGAAGCAGAAAATAAAAAACTATATAACTTAATAGGAAAAGAAATAGATGAGAAATATATGGATACATTACAAAAACTTGTTTTAAATCCAGATATTATTAAGAAACAAAAAGACTTAAAAATAGTATATACTCCATTACATGGAACAGGAAATATACCAGTTAGAACAATATTAAAGAGACTAGGTTTCGAAAATGTATATATAGTAAAAGAACAAGAACTTCCAGATGGAGATTTCCCTACAGTTGATTATCCAAACCCAGAAGATCCAAAAGCTTTTAATTTAGCTTTAGAATTAGCAAAGGAAAAAGATGCTGATATAGTACTTGCAACAGATCCAGATGCAGATAGATTAGGGGTATATGCTAAAGACTCAAAAACAGGTGAATATAAATCATTTACTGGAAATATGTCTGGCTTATTAATTGCAGAGTATGAATTATCTCAAAAACAAGAGAGAAATTTAATACCTGCAAATGGTGTATTAATAAAGACAATTGTTTCTTCAAATTTAGCAGACAGTATTGCTAAAAATTATAATATAGAATTGAAAGAAGTTTTAACAGGGTTTAAATATATAGGAGAGCAAATAAAAATATTTGAGCAGACAAATTCAAATACATATTTATTTGGATTCGAAGAAAGTTATGGCTGTTTAATAGGAACACACGCAAGAGACAAGGATGGTATAGCAGCAGTTATGGCACTTTGCGAAGCTGCAGCATATTACAAAGAAAAGGGATTAACATTATGGGATCAAATGGTTAATATCTATGAAAAATATGGATATTATAAAGAAGACTTGTTATCATTAACACTAGAAGGTGCTAGTGGAGCAAGAAAAATAAAAGAAATGATGGATAATCTAAGAAATAATGTTCCTTCAAAAATAGGAGAATATAAAGTAGAAAAGTTTAGAGATTATAAGACAGCGAAAATAATAGATATGGAAACTAAAGAAGAAGTAGAAACAGGATTACCAGTATCAAATGTACTTTATTTTGATTTAGAAAATGATTCTTGGGTATGTGTAAGACCTTCAGGAACAGAGCCAAAAATAAAATTTTATGTAGGCGTAAAAGGAAACAATATGTCAGATGCAGAAAATAAAGTAAAAAAATTAAAAGAAGATTTAAAAGAACTAATAAAAGAGTAATATATAAAAAAATAAAGTCAATATTAAATATTGGCTTTATTTTTTATACGTTTAATTAAACTTAAAATTAATTTTTGATCTGAAACATCCATATCTTTTAATTCGTCTGTTATAGTTGTAATAATAGCTGCTGAATTGTCATCAAAAAATTGGTTAAATAATTGTGTTGGATTAGTATCAATAGCTTTACAAAGTAATATAATATTATATATGCTAGCATTATATTTACCGTTTTCAAATTTTGATAAATATTCAGGTGTTAAATCACTTTTTTCAGCTACTTCTTCTTGTGTAAACTTTTTACTTTTTCTAATTTGTTTATACGTATTACCAATAATTTTATTTGCTTCTTTTAAATCCATGTGCTATCCTCCTAAAAAATTTATATTAAGTATAACAGCACTTTAAGAATAATTTAATGAACTAAATAATAAAAAATAACATTTAAATTAAACTATAATTAAATTAAATATTCCAACCTTTAATTTTACTTCGTTTTATGGCACCATACATATTAGCTCTTACATGAGGAATTTGTTTATTTAAGTCATATAACAATTTCTTTATATCTTCACGTTTAGATTTACCATCCATTGGACAAGCTTTTGGCATAATAGTAATATTGTTATTTTTTATAAAACTACGTGTTTGTTTTTCACTAATATATATTAGAGGTCTGATTAAAGTCATTTTGGACCTATCCATATACGAAACAGGTGCAAAGGTAGAAATGCTGCCAGTATACAAAATATTCATAAGAAATGTTTCTAAAACATCATCTTCATTATGACCCAAAGCGATTTTATTGCATCCATGTTCAATTGCTGTCGTGTTTAAAATTCCGCGTCGCAGATTAGCGCAAAGAGAACAAGGATTTTTTTCTTTTCTAATGTCAAAAACTATTTCCTTTATATAGCTATCTACAACATATAATTCAACATCAATTTTTTGACAAAGGTCATATAATATGTTAACGTCAAAAAATTCAAATCCTGGATTGATAGATATTGCTATTAAGTCAAATTTCTTGGGATAAAATCTTTGCAAGTTTTTTAGGGCCATTAATAAAGTTATAGAATCTTTGCCGCCAGACAAAGCTACAGCTATTTTATCACCCTCATCTATCATATGAAATTCTTCGATTGCTTTTCTCATTGAACCTAATATTTTTTGCATAATAAAATCCTTTCTTAACTCTTGATATTATACCGAAAAAATGGATAAAATTCAATAGTTTTCGATTTCATGATAAGTTAGCCTTGAAAAAAAGAAGTAAAATTGATATAATGCAGAAGTATTAAAAAGATGCACTTATAGCTCAGGTGGATAGAGCGCTCCCCTCCTAAGGGAGAGGCCGCTGGTTCGAATCCAGCTAAGTGCACCAAAATATAGGGAAAAAAGGAACGTCCCCAAATCCCGAGTAGGAGAAAAAATGGAAGAAAAAATTTTTTTTATGAAACAAGCATTAAAGGAAGCGGAAAAAGCATATAGTAAAGGAGAAGTTCCTATTGGTGCAGTAATTGTTAAAGATGGAAAAATAATTTCTAGGGGATGTAATTTAAAAGAGACGAAGAAAAACACCCTGAAACATGCAGAGATTATTGCTATCGAAAAGGCAAGTAAGAAGCTAGATGCTTGGAGATTAGAAGAGTGTGATATATATGTTACAATGGAACCATGTCCAATGTGTATGGGAGCAATAATTAATTCTAGAATACGAAAAATTTATTATGGTGTATCTGACTTAAAAGCTGGAGCATGTGGCTCTGTTATAGATTTAACGAAATATAAATTTAATCATATACCAGAATATGAAAAAAATATCTTAGAAGATGAAAGTAAAGAAATACTACAGAAGTTTTTTAAAGAATTAAGAGAAAAAAAGAAGAAAGATAGAGGTGTAACTAATGAAAATTAGTGAATTAAAAGGTAAAAAAATTGTTCACATATGTGTTATACTTGGAATTATAGTTTTAATTTTAATAATAGCAGGAATAATAATGTTAAGATATCAAGTTGAAGGAGAAACTAATTTACCATTCGAACTTTCAAAAATGATTGTGGTAAGTACTGCGGAAAGTAACGAAATAGAAGCAGTAGCAGATACAAAATGGAATTTTAGTGTTAATCAATATAACGATATATATTTAGAAATACAAAAAAATGATGAATATACTAAAAATATAAATATTAAAAATATAACATTTGAAAACTTTGTTATAGAAAAGAATAGCGGAGCAGAGAATATAAAGTTATACAGAGCTAATTCTGAAGGTAAAGTTGTAGAAGATGAAGCACATTTAGTAGGAAGCTCATTAACATATAAAGGCGAAAAAGAAACAAACTTAGATGAATTAAAAATTTCAAATCAAGGAAGCATAATTTTATTACGTTCAGTTAATCAAAATGTATGTGAAGTAAGAAGTAATGAAGAAGAAATAATACATGATGGAACTTTACTTGCAAAAGGTAATGCTAATTCAGAAGATTTAAACTATAAATTAAGCTTTGATGTAGTGATAGAAACTAGTAGAGATATTAAGTATAAGGGAACTATATCAATAGAATTACCAACTGGAGATGTTCAAACACAAGGAAAAACACAACTAGAGAAGACAGATTTTAGTGATGTAATTTTTAAAAGAATGTAAAATGTCTTGCTAAAATACAAGAAAGCATATATAATAACAACGGATATAAAATAAAGTTACGATGTTTAGCCTTTGTATGGAGGGCAATCCCAATAAAAAGCTATGAACCTTGTCAGGTCCGGAAGGAAGCAGCAATAAGTAGTGTATTTATGTG
>CAMMTN010000022.1 GCA_946499885.1 uncultured Clostridium sp.
TTTTAAATATAATAAATAAATAGTAAAAAAGTCTAAAATTGTTCAGCCCAACCAATTAAAAAAATGATGTAAATAGCTTGTATTTAAGAATACAGGCTATTTTATTGCTTCTAACTAATAATTTTTTTATTTAATTTATAAAATTATATTTCATTAGAGCCACAAGCTTTTTCACGATTCTTATTTCCTTAATTTTTTAATATTTAATTTACCAACTAAACAAAGATTATTATTTTTTTGATTCATATATATATAAAATAGTAGTAAATTTAATAAAAAGATGGTATAATATAAATGCAATTAAAATACTGATAAAATTAATTTTGATAAATAAAAAGGAGTGTGAATAGCATGGTATATACACTTTGTAAGTATGCAGATGAAACATTAGTTACGTTTTCAGATATTCGTAAGAAAGATAATGGAGAAGAATATATAAGAGTTTCTTTTGAACGACCTACTGAACATGGATTTGATACAGTTGTTTTCGAACTTCCAAGTTATAATATCATTGAAAGAGATGGACAATATTCGGAAAAAGAAATAGAGCTTTTTAAAACAGTAGTAGAAAGAGGTGCTCCATTTTTTTATGAATGGGCTCGAGAAGGAGGAATTAAAATTGCCTAATATTTTTGAAGTATATGGTTATAAGGTATATTTTTGGTCTAATGAAAATAATGAGCCTATTCATGTGCATATTTCTAAAGGTACTCCACAAGGAAATGCAACTAAAGTATGGCTTACTAAAAGCCGGAGGATGCATTATAGCAAATAATGATAGTAAAATTCCAAAATCAGATTTGACAGATATTATGAAAACAATAAGCTTAAACTTTTTATATATTGTTGCTAAATGGAAAGAAGTTCATGGAACGGATAATACTAAATTTTATTGTTAATAGTGAATATTTAATATGTCACTTATATTAATTTTTAGTAATTTATTTTAAATTTTATAATTGAACAATTAACAAAACAGATAGCCTTTTAAGTATTGGAAACACTAGTTGCAGCCAGCAAAAAAAACAGAGAAAAACGTTGAAAATAATATAGTTTCAACGTTTTTTACTATTATTTATTAGAAGATTTCTTTAAATATGCAATTCTAGATATTATAATAATTGCTAATGTAAAAATAATTATTATAAATCCAATAGTATTTTCCCCTGTTTGAGGAAAAGGATCTGGTGATACAGAATTATCAATTTGTTCATAATTAACTCTAATTGTAGGAGAATCAGTTGAATTTTGTGTTATTTTCTTATTATTGTTTTCCCCTGTTATTTCAACTTTGGTATTAGTTGGAAGTATTTTTTCTATTATGTCTTGGTCATAATCTGTTTTTAATGTTAATTTATAGCTTAATGTTGCAATCTCACCTTCACTTAATAATTCAATATTCCATGTAATAGAATTATTTGAAGTATCAATTTTTTGTGATACTGTTCCAATATTTGGACTAGAAACATATTCAAAATTAAAATTATCTATTATTTCCTGAGGAAAATAGTCTGTAATGGTAATATTTTTTAGAGTGTTGTCTGTTCTAACTATTAAATCTTCATAAATGTCATTAACAATAGTATTTTCAATATCTTCATCAGTAATATAGTAATAAACATCAGTTGTAGGATTTTCAACGGTTCCAAATATTTCTTCTGATAATTCTCTATAAGTTTTGTTTGTTGTAGGCTCGATAGTTTCACTATCTAAGTTAATCATAGCGCCAATTATACTTACACCAGATTCTTTTATTTCTTCTAATTTATTTTTAGTTCTACTTGCAACTACTCCAGAATATGTGGCAAATGTGCCATCTGTTGCATTATTTGGTACACCATCGGTTAAAAGAACTAAGTATCTTTCAGTATCCTCTTCTGAAGAAAAGTTATCCTCAGCAATTGTTAAACCAGCTTCAATATTTGTTCTAGGTCCAGTTTTTAAACCAGATAAATTAGATACAGCATTTGTTACTTCATCTTTAGAATTACTTAAGTCAATTTGCAATTTAGCATCATTAATTGTTCCTTCTGTTTCACCAGCTGTAGTATCTAAACTAGAAAATCCAACGACACCAATTTTAACATTTGGATTTGAAGTAAATAATTTTTCAATTAATGAATTTGCAGATTTTATAACAGCATCTTTTCTTGTTATACCATCAACATAATCTTGTGTCATACTGTAAGAATTATCTATTACGAAGAAAATTTCTACATTTTTTTGTTCTTCTTCAACTGATTTAATATTTTTAAAAGTAAGTGTTAAAGTTGCAGATTTTTGTGTTTCATTAAATTCAGTTATCTTTTTTTCAAATTCTCCAATTCCACCAAAATCAATGTGACAGATATTGTCTTCAACTAATTCTAAAGTAGTGCTAGCATATATAGAATTAGTATCTGTAATTTCATTCGTATTAATAGAAATTTGATTAGTAGCATAAACACTTGTAATTATACCAAATATAAATACAAATAATGTAAATGCGAATAATAATTTTTTAAAATTTGTTTTAATCATATAACATATCTCCTTTTATAAATTTACATTATATATTATAACTCATAAAAACTGTAATATCAATAAAAAAAGAATATTTTTTTGCTTGTTCTTTTTTGTGTTATGTGATATTATATACATGAATTTTATTATACTAGATTTAAGAAAGGTATACCATTTATAATGGAAGTTTTAGACACAGTGAATTTACCAAAAGATTTAAAAAAATTAAATAAATTTGAAAAAATAAAACTAGCAGAAGAATTACGTAGTTTAATAATTAGTACAGTATCAAATACAGGAGGACATCTAGCTTCAAATTTAGGTGTAGTAGAACTTACAATAGCTATTCATAGTATTTTTGATACTCCAAAAGATAAAATAGTATGGGATGTTGGACATCAAACATATGTGCATAAAATATTGACAGCAAGAAAAGAAAACATTAATACATTAAGAACTTTTGAAGGATTAGCAGGTTTTCCTAAAACATCAGAATCTGAATATGATAGTTTTAATACAGGACATAGTAGTACTTCTATATCTGCTGCACTTGGGATGGCAAGAGCAAGAGATATAAAAAAAGAAAAAAATTATGTAATAGCTGTAATTGGCGATGGAGCATTAACCGGAGGAATGGCATTAGAAGCTTTAAATGATGCAGGAAACAGCAATACAAATCTAATTGTTATTCTTAATGACAATGAAATGAGTATAGCAAGAAATGTAGGTGGAATATCGAATTTTTTAACTAGAGTAAGAACAAGAAAGTTATATAATAAATCAGATAAATACATAAAAAGGGCAGTACTTCGTATTCCTAAAGTAGGAAGTAGAATAATTAAATTTGTAAGAAAAGTTAAATATGGAATTAAACAATTTATTATTCCAAACATGCTTTTTGAAGATTTAGGATTTAAATATTTAGGACCAGTTGATGGAAATAATATAGAGGATTTAGAAGCTATATTAAGAAAAGCAAAGGACTTAGAAGGACCAATACTAATACATGTATTAACTAAAAAAGGAAAAGGCTATAAAATAGCAGAAGAAAACCCAGATAAATTTCATAGCACATCTGCTTTTGAAATAGAAACAGGAAAGGCAAAAAAGGAGAAAAAGGATGATTATTCAAAAATATTTGGAAAGAAATTAGTAGAGTTTGCTAAAAAAGATAAGAAAATTGTAGCTATAACAGCTGCAATGAAAGACGGAACAGGTTTATCTGAATTTGCAAAAATATTTCCGGGTAGATTTTTTGATGTAGGAATTGCAGAGCAACATGCTTTAACAATGGCAGCAGGAATGGCAAAAGAAGGTTTAAAACCAGTTATTAGCATATATTCATCTTTTTACCAAAGAGGATATGATCAAGTTATACATGATATTTGTATGCAGAATTTACCAGTTGTAATGTGTGTGGATAGAGCTGGAATAGTAGGAAATGATGGAGAAACACATCAAGGACTATTGGATATGGCATTTTTTAAGTTGATTCCAAATATTACAATTATGGCTCCAAAGGATTTTACTGAATTAGAGCAAATGCTAAAATTTGCAGTTGATTTAGGAAAACCAGTAGTAATTCGTTATCCAAGGGGACGGAGAATCACAAGAAAAATTTGAAGAACATCAAGAAATAAAATTAGGAGAAAGCGAAGTTATAGAAATATTAAAGGAAAAAGTTGATAACAAAGAAAAACATATTACTATATTTGCTATAGGAAATATGGTTGCGAAGGCTAAAAAAGTGGCAGAAAAATTAATAGCAGAAAAAATATACACAAAGGTTATTAATTTAAGATTTGTAAAGCCAATTGACGAAAATAAAATTATACAATATCTTAAAGAATCAAAGCTTTGCATAACAATTGAAGATGGAACGATTATTGGTGGAATAGGGAGCAGTATAAAGGAGTTAATGGTAGAAAATAACATTACAGATCTTAAGATCAAATCTTTTGCATATCCAGATAAATTTATAGAGCATGGAAGTATTGAAGAACTTGAGAAAAAATATAAAATGGATGTGGAATCAATATGTGAATATATAAAAAATACAAATTAGAGACAGGCATATTTCTGACAAAAGTGTAAAATGGTGGCAGAGAGGAAGGGATAACTTGAACAAACAAGAAATTTTAGCAAAATATACAAATGAAGATGATAAGTTGTTAGTAGCAAAATTGCTTGACAAAATTGAATTTGTAAATTCAAAAAATAGAATAGAGTGTACCGATTTTTTAGATATGAGGCAAAAACAATTATTAGAAAAAATTCTAAAAGATATGAAAATAGAAAATCATGTAGCTTTTGGAGGATATGAAACAGCAGAAAGAACTTTAATAATTATATATCCAGAAAAATTAGAAGAAGTTTTTAAGAAAGAAAATTTTGATTATAATTCAATATTTGGAAGTATAAGAATTATATTACCAAACGAGTTAAAAGGGATGTATTCTCATAGAGATTATTTAGGTGCTATTATAAAAATAGGAATGAAACGAGAAAAAGTAGGTGATATAATAGTAAGCAAAGATGGAGCTGATATAATAGTTCTTAAGGAAACAGAAAAATATATGAAAGACGGCTTAAAAGAATTAACTAGATTTAGTAAAGCAGAATTAGAAAGTATAAAAATAGAAGAACTAAATATCGAAGAACCAAAGATACAAATACTTAATATTATAATTCCATCAATGAGAATGGATAGTGTAGTTTCAGAAGTAATAAGAACATCAAGAGCAAAAGCTACAGGGATAATTAAAGAAGAAAGAGTATTTGTAAATCATGAATTAGTTACAAAAGTTTCAAAAGAATTAAAAGAAAATGACTTAATTACTGTTAGAGGAAAGGGAAGATTTAAAATAGGAAGAATATTAAATCAAACTAAAAAAGGAAATTTAGTAGTTGAAGTGTCGCGAGAGGGACTGTCCCTAACGCGACAAAAAGGAGGAAAATTATGGAGTTAATTAATGGTAAAGAACTAGCAAAAAAGATTAGAATGGAATTAAAAGAAGAAGTAGAAAAGCTAAAGCAGCAAGGAATTAATCCAAAGCTTGCAGTTATAATGGTTGGAGATGACAAGGCATCAGCTGTTTATGTAAGAAATAAGAGTAAAGCATGTGAAGAAATAGGAATAGAATTTGAGGAATTTTTATTAGAAAGTACAATTTCGCAGGAATATTTAATAAATCTTATAAAAGAATTAAATAACAGAAAAGATATTCATGGAATATTATTACAAAGTCCTATACCTAAAAATTTAGATATAAGAGAAGCTTTTAATACTATAGATTATAGAAAAGATGTTGATGGATTCAATCCAATAAATGTAGGAAAGTTATCAATAGGGGAAGACTGTTTTATATCTTGCACACCTTATGGAGTTATAAAAATGTTAGAAGAGTATGACATTGAAATAGAAGGAAAAAGAGCTGTAATAATAGGAAGAAGCAATATTGTTGGTAAACCTTTAATTCAATGCTTATTAAATAAAAATGCAACAGTTACTGTATGTCATTCTAAAACAAAGAACATAGAAGAAATAACAAGTAAAGCAGATATTTTAATAGCAGCTTTAGGAAGGCCAAAATTTGTAACTAGCAATATGGTAAAAGAAGGAGCAGTTGTAATAGATGTAGGTATAAATAGAAATGAAGAGGGAAAATTAGTAGGAGATGTAGACTTTGAAAATGTTTCAAAAAAAGTTTCTTTCATAACACCAGTACCAGGTGGGGTTGGACCTATGACTATTGCAATGCTTATGTATAATGTAGTTAAATCAGCTAGGGCTTTGATGGAAAAATAAACTTGGTTTTGCGTTGTTAAAGTTTAGCTCAAAAATGCTCAATGTGCAAAGAGCGCACCTGTGCTTTTTGACTAAACTCAAAAAATTATTATATATGCTTGTTTTTTTATGGAAAATATTGTATAGTATATACCATAGAAAATGAGATGGTAGATATGTATTGCCACTTTACTAGATAGCATTTACTATCAGAAAGTGAGGTGGTGTTTATGAGCTTATAATTGCCTTAATGGTAGTATCAACCATAAACGTAGCCTTATTAACAATTATATACATACAGTATGTTAATAAAATTATAGATAAGGAATAAAGATAACGGCACATTCTACTTTTTGACCGGAGGGAATGTGTCGTTATTACTATATATTAAGTGGTAACCACAACATCTGTGGTTCTCATTTTCTATCTTTATTATACAGACTTTATTAGAAAATGTCAAATGATTTTATTTCAATTTGTAAAAATTATATTCGGGGGCAACTAAAAGGAGAGACTTTACATGAATATAAATTTAGGTAAAAATAAAATAAAAACAATAAAACTTGGAGATGAGAAATATCCAGAAAATTTAAAGCACATTTATAGTAAGCCACAAGAATTATATGTACTTGGAAATGAAAATATATTAAGTAATAAATCTATTGCTATTATTGGCTGTAGAGATTGCAGTAAATATGGTGCACAAAACGCTTATAAATTTGGATATGAATTAGCAAAAAAAGGATTGTGCATAATTAGTGGATTTGCAAGAGGAATAGATACATATGCTCATTTAGGAGCAGTAAAAGCAAAAGGGAAAACAATAGCAGTATTAGGATGTGGATTAGATGTAGTTTATCCACCAGAAAATGAAAGATTATATGCTGAAATTTTAAAAAATAATGGAGCTATAATAAGTGAATATCCACTAGGAACAAAACCAGAAAAACATCATTTTCCAACAAGAAATAGAATAATTAGTGGGCTTTCAGATGGAGTACTTGTAATAGAAGCTAAAAAGAGAAGCGGTAGCATGATTACAGTAGAACATGCTTTAGACCAAGGTAAAACAATATATGCTTTACCAGGAAATATAACAAGTGATAATTCTTATGGAACAAATGAACTTATAAAAGAAGGTGCTATACCATTTACTAGAATAGAAGATTTAAACTGAAATAGAGGAGCGATTTCCTTAATTTATAAAGGTAGAAGTAAATTTTCTTGCGAGAAAATTTGAAGTTTACCTATTTTAGAAAAGGAGAAAGGATTTATGGAATATACAAAAGCTAAACAGACAAATGTAAATTTATATACTAGATATAAAATGCTTTCATGGGATTTTTTGTTTTATTATGCTATTATATTTTTGTTTTTTACAGAAACAAAGGGAATATCTACTGCGGATGTTCTATTAGCAGAATCATTCTATCCATTATTTAAGTTGGCATTTTTAATTCCTGCCACAGTTTTAATAAATTCATTAGGAAAACGAAAAAGTCTTATTATAGGAAATAGCTTTTTATTTCTCTCAATTTTTACATATATTATTGGAAACAACTTTATTTTTATAGTAATAGGAGAACTACTCTCGGCAATAGGAATGATTATAAAAGGAGTTTGTGAATCTAATTTGCTTTATGATTCCTTGGAAAACAACGAGAAAAGAGGCAGTATATTTGCAAAAATTGAAGGTAATGGAACTTCATATTACTACTATATAGATGCTATAGCTGCTATAATTTCTGGATTTCTATTTACTATAAATGGATATATATCAATGTTTTTATGTCTTTTTGCAACCATACTTGCAACATATTTATCAACAAAATTTAAAGAAATTGATGAAAAGAAAAAAATTGAGTTTGGCTTAGTAAAAAAAGAATGTAAAGAGCTTTTTAACTCTTTTAAATTATTAGGAAGATCCAAAAGACTAAAAAATCTAATATTTTTTGGTTCTTTAGTTTCTGCAATATTTTTATCTATAACAATGCTTAGAAGTAGTATAATGCAAGAAATAGGAATTCCTTCGCAATATTTTGGAATAATTTTTGCTATTCTTGGAATTATATCTGGAATTTCTGCAAAAAATGAAAGTAGATTTCATAAAAGATTTAGAAATAAAACTTTAGCTAATATTTCTCTCCCTTTAGTATTTTCTTGCATTTTTATTGGATTGATATGTAGCTTTAGCAATATATATAGCCTAAATGTAGCAACAGTTGTTATAGTTTTTCTAGTACAATATATTGCAAAAGGACCATTCTATCCATTAATAAAAAGATATTTAAACAATTTTACAAATTCAAATGTTAGAACAAAAATATCATCAGCATTTAATTTTTTAGAAAATTTATTAAGGTTTTTGATAACCTTTTTAGCATCAAGTATGTTAAGAGTGATGACTACTGCAAATACATTTATATTTTTAGGATGTATATTAGGAATTATAGTAGTTTTAATGCTTGACAATATGAGAAAAAAAGTTGGATTAAAACCAGAACAGTATTCAGAAAAAGATATAAAAATATTATAAAAAAACATTGACATATTTTAAGTTTATTTATAAAATATAATTGAAAAATTGGACTAAGGAAAAAAGCAAAAAGATACCTAAGGAGGAAAAATAAATGTACACTTTTAATAGGATAAAGGTAAATCCACAACTACCAAAAAGAATTGAAAAATTATCAGTTATAGCAAATAATTTATGGTGGTCATGGAATTCAAATTTTTTAAGATTATTTAAAGAAATAGATATAGATTTATGGGAAAGAGTTGGAAAAAATCCAGTAAAATTCTTAAAAAATGTTTCTCAAGAAAAATTAGAAGAAATAAGTGAAAATCAAGAATTTTTAAAGAAATATGATAAATTTGTTAAAGATTTTGAAGATTACATAAAAAGTAAAAATACATGGTTTAATAAAAAATATCCTGAAAATGCTGGAGATTTAATAGCATATTTTTCAGCAGAATATGGATTAGACGAAATACTTCCAATATATTCAGGAGGACTTGGAATATTATCAGGAGATCATTTAAAGTCAGCAAGTGATTTAGGTGTTCCTTTAATTGCAGTTGGACTATTGTATAAAAATGGATATTTCTGGCAAAAGATAAATGGATATGGACAGCAAGAAACAGAGTATAGAGACTTGGAATTAGAAAATTTACCAATAAATCCTGTAAAAGATGTTGACGGAAAAGATTTAATAATATCTGTAGATATGCCGAAAAAGAAATTATATATAAAAATATGGGAAATAAAAGTAGGACGTGTAACACTGTACTTAATGGATTCAGACATAGATGCCAATATTCAAGAGTATAGAGAAATAACAAAGACTTTATATGGTGGAAATCAAGAAACACGTATACAGCAAGAAATAGTTTTAGGAATGGCAGGAGTTGAACTATTAAGAAGATTAGGAGTAAAACCTACTGTATATCATATGAATGAAGGTCATTCATCATTTTTAATATTAAAATTAATAGAAAATACAATAAAAGATAAAAAAGTATCATTTAATATAGCAAGAGATATAGTAAGTTCGAAAACAGTATTTACAACACATACACCAGTTCCAGCAGGAAATGATATATTCCCATTAGAACTTATGGATACTTATTTTAAAGACTATTGGGAAAAAATTGGAATAGATAAACAAGAATTTTTCAAGATGGGAATGAAACCAAATGCAAATCAAAACAGTGGATTTGATATGGGAGTATTAGCTTTAAAAGTAGCAGGAAAGAAAAATGGAGTAAGTAAACTTCATGGTGCAGTTTCAAGAGAATTATTTGGAGATATATGGCCAAATATTTCAGCAAATGAATCTCCAATTACATATATTACTAATGGAATACATACATGTTCATGGATACCACAGAATATTAAAAATTTGTATAATGAATATTTAGCTCCATATTGGCAAGATAATATTTACAACGATGAAATTTGGGAAAGAATAAATAATATTCCAGATGAAAAATTATGGAATGCTCACATGGAAAGAAAAAGAAAGTTAATAGCTTTAGTAAAAGATAATACAACGAAAAGACTTCATAGATGCGGATATAGCTATCAAGAAATAGATAAAATAACTTCCAAACTTAATGAAAATGTACTAACAATAGGATTTGCAAGAAGATTTGCTACATATAAAAGAGCAACATTGATTTTCAAAGATTTGGAAAGAATAACACAGATTTTTAGTAATGAAAATAGACCAATACAAATAATATTTGCAGGAAAAGCACATCCAGCAGATAAAGAAGGCCAAGAATTAATAAAATATATACACGAAATATCAATGAAGCCACAATTCAAAGGAAAGATTTTCTTACTTGAAAATTACAATATAGCAATGTCTAGATATTTAGTAAGTGGTGTGGATGTTTGGCTAAATACACCAAGAAGGCCAATGGAAGCTTCAGGAACAAGTGGACAAAAAGCATCAGTAAATGGAGTAATAAACTTTAGTGTACTAGATGGTTGGTGGGCAGAAGGATATAACCAAAAAAATGGTTGGTATATTGGCTTAAATGATGAATATGAAAGTTATGAAGTTCAAGATAAAGCAGATAGTGAAGATATATACTTAACTTTAGAAAATAAAATAATGCCTACATATTATGATAGAGATAAAAATAACATTCCAGAAAAATGGGTTAAAATAATGAAAAATTCTATTATATCAACAGGAGGAAGATTTAGTACATCTAGAATGCTTGTTGATTATGTGGATAAATTGTACATTCCACTTTGCAACTTATATGATAACTATTTTAGCAAGTTAGATAAAGTAACAGAATTTAATAGCTGGAAAGAGGAATTATATAGAAATTGGGATGATATTAAGATTACTCAAGAAAATAATTTAGACAATATAACAATAGATGCCGGAAATTATATTGATGTAAAATGCAAAGTAACATTACCAAATATATCAGTAGACAATATCGTAGCACAAGTTTATTATGGAAAAATAGAAGAAAGTGGAGTAGTTGATGACATTCAAGTTATACCTATGAAATTACAGGAAAAAGATGAAGAAAATAAAACATATACATATACTGCTAAAATAAAACTTGTAAATGGTGGAGAATATGGCTATACATTCAGAGTAATGCCAAAACATGAAATGATATTAGATAGCGAAAATTTGGACTTAATAAAGTGGATTTAAAATATAGATAGGAGGAAGAACGATGGAAGAAATAAAAAAAGAAGAACTAAAAAATACTGAAAATAAGGCAGAAGAAAAAAGAAATACATTTATGCTAATATATATTCTTGTAGGAATATTTGGAATAGCATTGTTAGGAATGCTTATATATGCTTTTATAGTAACAAGATAAAATAAAAATTCTCTGACTCTGCCAGAGAATTTTTATTACTTTTCTTTACTTACTTCAGCATATTTTTTTAACTTGTTATATACTAAATAATTTATTGTTCCAGCAGGGAAGTTTCCATTTTCATCTTTGCTTCCAGCAGGCACACCTGTTAAAAGTTCAATTCCTTCATCAATTGTAGAAATAGCATAAATATGGAAAGTACCATTTTTTACAGCATCTATTACTTCATCTGAAAGATTTAAGTTTTTAACATTTTGTTTTGGAATTATAACACTATGTGTTCCATCTAATCCTCTCATTTTACATACTTGGAAAAATCCTTCAATTTTATCATTTACACCACCAATTGGTTGAATTTCACCTTTTTGATTAACTGAACCAGTTACTGCAAAAGATTGATTTATTGGGATTCCAGATAAGCTCGAAAGTATAGCATAAAGTTCTGTACTGGAAGCACTATCTCCATCAACACCACTATATAATTGTTCAAAACATATACTTGCAGTAAGTGATAAAGGCATATCTTGTGCAAACATTTCACCTAAATAACCACTTAAAATTAGTATACCTTTTGAATGTGATGAACCAGAAAGTTCAACTTCTCTTTCTATGTTCATAATACCATTTTTGCCTGTATAAGTATTGGCAGTTATTTTAACAGGTTTTCCAAAAGTATAATCTCCAACATTCATAATTGTAAGACCGTTTATTTGTCCAACCTCATTTCCAGATGTAGTAATAAGAAGAGTATTATCTTTTATCATTTCCATATATCTATCATCATATTTTTTTACTCTATCCGCTTTTTCTACTAAAGCCTTAGTAATGAATTCTTCTGTAATAATTTTAGATCTTGCCATTTTAGCCCAAGTAGAAGCTTCGCCAACAATAATTGATAAATCTGTAAAACGAGTAGAAAGCTTATCTTGACTATCAGCAAGTTTTGATGCATATTCTATAAGTTTTGCCATTGCTTTGCTATCTAATGGTGGAAGATTTTCATGGTCACAATAACCTTTTACAAATCTTGCAAGTTTTACAATATTATCCTTATTTGTAGGGGCACCATCTGCAAATTCTACTTTTATTTTGAACAATCTTCTAAAATCAGGATCCATTGCAAGCAAAGTTTGATAAATATTTTCATCTCCAATTAATATGACCTTTAAATCTAAAGGTATAGGCTCAGGTTTTAAAGAAATCATAACCATTGAAGAACGAGGGTCAGCAGCATTTTCAATACCTAATGTTTTGCTCCTTAAAACTTTTTTTAGAGCATCATAGCATAAACTATTTGTTAATAAATCATTTGCTTGAAATACTAAATAACCACCATTTGCAATGTGAAGCAAGCCAGGTTTTAGCATAGTATAATCTGTTTTTAATGCTCCATAATAATTTTCATATTCGAGCTTTCCAAAAATATTATGATAAGAATAATTAGTATCAGCAACAGTAGGTGCACCCTCTAAATTACTATTATCAACAAATAAATTTACTCTATAATTAAGCCAAGGTTTAACGATTTCAGGATGTGCAGCTTGTGGACCTTGAATTTTTGTTTCTAAAGTTTTTTCATCAGCAGTAAATAAATCAATATTTTTTAAAATATCTTTTTTTATTGAATCCAAAAATGTAGTGATTTTTTTGTTCTTTTTATAATTAGACTTAATTAAATTAATATGCCCATTAATTGTTAAAAGAGCAATGTTAGATTGCCATTCTTGAATATGTTTATCAGATTCTCTTTCAATAGTTTTTATTTGTCCTATTGCTTCCATAATATGTTGTTGAACAATAGCTGATTTATCCTCAAATTCTTTTTTAGTAGCTTCATCTAATTTATTAAACTCTTCTTCAGCAATAGTTTTACCATTTACAATAGGCATCATATAAATGCCAGTTTGAGAAGATTTTACAGTAAAACCGTATTCAGCAGATTTCTTATTTAATTGTTCCATAAGAATATTTCTCTTAGTTTCATATTCTTGTTTAATTACCTTTTTTTCTTTTTCAAAATCTTCATTGCTAAATGTATTTTTTATATCTACCTTAATATCATTTATAAAAGAATTCATTGTATCTCTAAATTCCTTACCTTGTCCAGCAGGAAGAGAAATAGCAATAGGTTCATTAGGATTATCAAAATTATATACATAGCACCAGTCACAAGGTACTTTTTTCTTTTTAGAAATAATATTTAGATAATTTTTTACATAAGCAGTTTTACCTACTCCGTAGGGACCTTCAACGTAAACATTATAACCATTAATATCTACATTAAGTCCAAATTCTAAAGCCTTAATACCACGTTCTTGACCAATTCCAGTACTAATTGGCTCAAGCTCATCAGTAGTATTAAAATTAAATATTTTTGGATCACAAGTTAATTTTAAATCCTTGTATCCTAGTTCATTCTTTCTTTTCATTTGTATTCCTCCTTGATTTTTTTGTCGCGATAGGGACAGGCCCTTTTGCGACATTTTTAATTTTCTAATATTGTATTTTTCTAAAATGTCGCAAAAAGGCCTGTCCCTATCGCGACAAATTCATTAAAATAGCATTATCAGTATTATTATAGTACTTTTTTCTTAAACCTATTCGCTTAAAATCATATTTTTCATATAAAGTTATTGCAGGTTTATTGTGTTCATTTACTTCTAAAGTAATACTTGTGCAATTTTGCTCTTTTGCAGATAATATAAGTGCTTCTAATAATTTAGAGCCTATTCCTAGTCTTCTTTTATTTACTTTTGTAACAATATTCATAATGTTTGCTTCTTCACATATTTTTAGAAAACCTGCAAAACCAACAATTTCACCATCTAATTTTGCAACAAAATATGTTGAATTGGAATTTGAAAAATCGCTTTTTAAATTATTAATATTCCAAAATTCATCAAATTCCGTATTGAAAATTGGAGAGATTGCTTCAATGTCTTCCAAAACCATATTAGAAATTTCAATTTTTTCTTCTAAAGTTCTTTCTGCCTGCGATTTTTTTAAGTAAATAGGAGAAAGAGTAGAAGAATTTCCATAACATTTTTGAGAATATTTAGAAAATCCAGCAAATGCAATACTTGAACCTTTTTGAATATTATTTTCTGTAGAAGCAAAAATTGCACTACTAAAGCTTGTATTCAATAAATCCTTGTAAATAGCAGAAGCATCACCAACAAAAACAATGTTTTCGAAATGTTCTTTTTCAAGAATTTCTTTTATTTTCTCTATACTAATATTTATATTTTCTGCAAATTTAACTAATTCATTACAAATGTTATTAGAAAAATTGTATAGCCCACAATATATATTATCATTTTTAGCATCTATCATAGAGCAAATTAAAGTAGATGTAGAAGAAATATCTTTTACATTATATGCTAAACTTTCTAAAGAACTTATACCAACCACATAGATATTTTTTACATCCGCAAAAGCTTTGATTGTTGCAATTCCTATTCTAACACCAGTAAAAGATCCGGGTCCAATACAGCAAGATAGTAAATTTATATCATCTAATGTCAAATCTGTAGTTTTAAATGCTTTATCTATCATTGGCATTAATTTTACAGAATGTGTTTTTTCATCATCATTATGAAGTTCAATAATTGGAGTATTATCTTCAAAAATTGCTACACTACATACTTTTGAAGAAGTATCTATTGCAAGTATTTTCATGCTTAATTCTTTCCTTCCTAATCAATTGTTTCTATAACTAATTCTCTAAATTCTTCGTTATCATCATTTTTCTTGAAAGTTATTTTTGTATAAGGTTTAGGTAAAATATTTTCTATCATTTCTCCCCATTCAATTAAACAAATTCCTTTAGAAAAATATTCATCTCCGCCCATGGCATAAAATTCGTCAGAATCTTCTAATCTATATACATCAAAATGATATATGTTTAAATTAGAAGTGTTATACTCATTTACAATAGTAAATGTAGGACTAGAAATTTCATTTTCTAATCCGAAATGTTCTAATACCCCTTGAACAAATTTAGTTTTGCCAGAACCAAGTTCACCAGAAAGAACAATTATATCTCCTGCTTTTAAATCTTTAGCATAGTTTTTGGCAAAATTTATAGTATCTTGTTCACTTTTTGAAATGTATGTATTCATATATTTAACCTTTCTACTAAAATCTACTTTATTGTATATTAAAGTAGATTTTTTGTAAAGAAAATATGTGAAAAAAGTTGAAAAAACTATTCTATTAATATATACTTATATCAAATGTCGCAAAAAGGCCTGTCCCTATCGCGACAAAAAAGGAGAAAATTTATGGAGTGGACAAATGAGCAAAAGCAAGCTATATATGAAAAAGGTACAAATATATTAGTGGCAGCTGCTGCACGGAAGTGGTAAGACAGCTGTTCTTGTTGAGAGAATAATTAATAAGGTTATAAATGAAAATGTAGATATTGATAAAATGTTAGTTGTTACTTTTACTAATGCTGCGGCTAGTGAGATGAGGGAAAGAATTTTAGATGCGATATACAAGAAGCTTGAGGAAAATCCTGACTCTATAAATCTTCAAAGACAAATTACTCTTCTAAATAAAGCTAGTATTTGCACAATACATTCATTTTGTTTAGATGTTATTCGTAATAATTTTTACGAAATAGATACATCAGCTAATTTTAGAATAGGTGACACAGCAGAAATTGAGATGCTCAAAGCAGACGTCCTAGAAGAGTTATTTGAGCAAAAATATATGGAAAATGATGAGAAGTTCATTAAGCTTATTGAAACATATACAGATTATAGAGGAGATGAAAAGTTACAAGATATAATTTTAAGTATATATAAGTACATACAAAGTAATCCTTTTCCAGAAAAATGGTTAAATGAAAATGTAGAAAAATTTAATATTGATGTGAACACAGATTTTACTACAACTACTTGGGGGAAAATTATATTAGATAATATAAAAGATGAAATAGAATCAATGATTATCAAACTAGAAAAAGTAAAAAAAGATACTTTAAGATTTGGTGAACTTGAAAAATTTTCTTTAGTATTACAAAAAGATATAAATGAACTAAAAACGATAAAATTTGATACATGGGATATTGCTTATGAAAGTTTGAATAATGTGAATTGGATAAAATGGCCAATTGACAAAAAGGTAACATTAGATTTAAAGAATGAGGTAAAAGAAGTTCGTGATAAAGTAAGAAAGGATTTTACAGGACTTAAATTAAAATATACTTCACTCGAGGCAAATGAAGATATAAAAAATATGTATAGTATATTAGCAGAAGTGCGAGATTTAATAATAGAATTTTCTAAAAATTTTGAAGCAAAGAAGAAGGAAAAAAACATAATCGATTTTAATGATATAGAACATTTTGCATTAAAAATATTAGTAGATGAAAATGGAAATCCTACAGAAGTTGCTAAGAAATATAAAGAAAAATTTGAGGAAATTTCAATAGATGAATATCAAGATAGTAACCTTGTGCAAGAACAAATACTAACAAGTATATCTAGAGGAAACAATGTCTTTATGGTTGGAGATGTTAAGCAAAGTATATATAAATTCAGACAAGCAAGACCGGAACTTTTCTTAGATAAATATTCTAATTATGATTTGAAAAGCATACTAAATGAGGAAAGTACAGGACTAAAAATCCAATTATTTAAAAACTTTAGAAGTAGACAAAATGTATTAGACATTACAAATTTAGTTTTTGAAAATATTATGAGTAACAAATTAGGAGATGTAGAATACAACGAAACAGAGTATTTGAACTATGGCGCAGATTATCCAAAACCAGAGGAAGAAATAAAGCACGCCGGTATTGCGCAGTTACATATAATTGATTTAAAGGAAAAAGAAGATGATATATACAAAGATGATAATCAAGAAATAAGTAATAGTCAAAATGAAAAAAACATAACGAAAGAAACTGGGGAAGAGTCAGAAGATAACGAAGAAAGAATAGAAGATGCTGTTTTAGAAGCAAGATTTGTTGCAAAAAAAATACAAGAACTATTAAATAGTGATTATCAAGTATATGATAGAAAAAAAGGTTATAGAAAAATTAGACCAAGAGATATATGTGTGCTTTTAAGAGCTACTTCAGTATTAGCTCCAATATATGAAAAAGAAATAGCAGAGCTAGACTTTCCGGTATTTAGTGACAGTTCAAGTACATATTTGGAATCTATGGAAGTGGAAACAATAATGTCACTTCTAAAAGTAATAGACAATCCTATGCAAGATATTCCATTAGTTACTGTGTTAAGATCTAATATATTTGATTTTAATGATAATGAGTTAATGAAAATAAGGTTAGTAGACAAAAAATGTTCATTTTATGAATCAATGCTAAAGTCCAAACTAGTTGTAGAAAATGAACTAAGACACAAAATTGAAAACATGCTAGAAAGAATAGCAAAATGGAAAGCAGAAGAAAAATATATGCCACTTGATGAATTGATCTGGAAAATCTTTTTAGATACAGGATTTTACAATTATGTAAGTCTACTACCTAATGGTAATTTGCGACAAGCTAATTTAAAAATGCTTTTTGAAAAGGCAAAACAATATGAAAAAGCTAGTTTTAAAGGTTTATTTAATTTTATAAACTTCATAGACAAAGTAAAAACAAGCAGTGGAGATATGGCATCTGCTAAAATAATTGGAGAAAACGATGATGTAATTAGAATAATGAGTATTCATAAAAGTAAAGGTCTAGAATTTTCTGTAGTATTTTTAGCAAGTACAGGGAAGAAATTTAATCTGCAAGACTTAAATACACCAATATTATTACATCAAGATATAGGCTTTGGAATGCAATTTATAGATTCAGAAAAGAAAATAGAGTACAGTACATTATCTAAAGAAGCAATACGTATTAAATCTAAAAAAGAAACAATTTCAGAAGAAATGAGAGTACTTTACGTTGCGTTAACAAGAGCAAAAGAAAAACTTATCATAACAGGAATGAGCAGAGATTTAAATAGGGCACTTCAGGATAAAGAAAAATTATTAGAAATGTATAAGAAAAGTGAAAGTAGTCAAATTTCAATTGATAATTTAGAAAATGAACAAGAACAAAATTTTAAGCTAAATTCTAATTTAGTTGGAAAATATACTTCATATCTAGATTGGCTAGAGCTTGTATATGAATATAACAAAGAAAATGGAATTACAGACATATTAGAATTATATACATATAACAAATCTGATTTGACAAAAGAAATGAAAAAAGAAGAAACAGATAGTGTAGATATATCAAAAGTAATTAAAATAGAAGCGGATAAGGTAAAAGGTGTAAATAGTGCAATAAGTTTACTCGAATGGAAATATAAGTATGAAGAATCAGCTAAAATACCAACTAAAACATCGGTAACAAAATTAAAAGAATTAGAGCAAACGGTTGATATAGAGGATTTAATTGAAAGTGTAAAAAATAAGAGGAAAATGAAGGAAAGATTAACAGCAAAACCTAAATTTATGGAAGAAAGCCAAGAATTAACACCAGCACAAAAAGGTACGCTAATTCACTTGTGTGTACAAAAATTAGATGAACAAAAAGAATATAGTAAAGAAGATGTTGTAAAATTTGTAGAAGAGTTATCTGAGAAAAATATTATATCTGAAACAGAGAAAAAAAGTATAGATATAAATATGCTATATAAATATACAAAATCAAGCTTATGGCAAGAGTTAAAAAATGCAAAAAAAGTGCGCAAAGAACAACCATTTTATATAAATGTTCCTGCAAATAAAATTTATGATGGTGCAGAAGAAAATGAAATGATATTGGTGCAAGGTATAATAGACTTATATTATATAAGTAAAGAGGGAAAACTAATATTAGTAGACTACAAAACAGATTATGTACCAAATGGAGATGTAAGTAAATTAGAGGAAAAGTACAAGGTTCAATTAGAATTGTATAAAAAGGCGTTAGAGGAAGCAACAGGTAAAAAAGTAGATAAGGCAATGATTTGGGCTTTGAATGCATAAAATGAGAATAACAACTTTTGTAGAGGATATCTATAAAAGTTGTTGTTTGTTGGATAAAAATTTAAATATAGATCAATATAAAACTAATAAATAAAATAAAAAAGAAATAAAGTAAAAAAATAAAAGAAAAACAGAGCAAAAGTGCAAAAAAAACTCGAAATATGTCGATGGATAGTTGTTGAGAAAAAATTTTAGATATGGTAAAATAAGCTCATTATAAAAAGAAAAGAGGTGAGAGAAAAATGTTGGAAGAACTAATAAAAAAAGTGCTATCAAAATTAGAAGAACAATCACAAGAAATGAAGCGACAATTTGAGATAGTAAATCAAAGGTTTGAACAAATAGACCAAAGATTTGAAGGAGTAAATCAAAAATTCGTAAGTATTGATGAACAATTTAAGAAAGCAAATCAAAAATTTATAAGCATAGATGAACAATTTGCAGAAATGAAAGCAGAAATACGAGAAATTAAAAATTACTTAATTATAATCGAAGATAAACTTTCAAATGAAATACCAGCTTTGTTTGATGGATATAATTCTAATTTTGAAAAAAATACTTATTTAGAATCTAGGCAAGATGATACTGAACAAAAAGTTGCGATTAATTCTTTAAGAATTTCAAGTTTAGAAGATACTTCTAAAAAGCATTCTAAACAAATATCTAAATTATTAGCAAAATAATTTCCCAATAGTATAAATGGAGCTTACTTATATAATTATAGGATATAATTATATAAGTAAGCTCCATTTAGCAAAAAACTGTTTACATAAGCAAATAAATATGATAGAATATAGGTTAAATGCAAAACTTGCTTATATGACATTTAAGGGAGGCAGAATTATGTTGGAAAAGCTCTATGACTTTTTGTGGATTTTTTCATTAGTGGCACTTGTCATCTATGGAATTTTAGTTATCACATTTGCTGCCTTTAAACTAAAAAAAGTAAAAAATGTAAGAGTCTTACAAAATGTGACGCTTTTAGCAATGGTAACTACAGTAATTTTATTTATCGTTAATTTCATTTTTGATCTAATGATGAATAAAATTATGATGTGTGACATTATTATTTTTATAGTGTCAATTATAGGAGTTATAGTTCTATATTTTTTAGCAAAAGACATATATAAATATATTTAAAAAGTATAATGGTGTAAAGCAAGTTTTGAATTAATCATTCAAAAATAATAACCTAAAACCAGAAAATCCAGCTTTATAAAAGTTGGATTTTTTGGCTTTTTAAATTGTAAAGAAAAATTTATTGTGATATAATCTAGCTATCAAAAAACAAAAGGAGCAAGAAAATGAGCAATTTTGTACACTTACACGTGCATAGTGAGTTTAGTTTACTAGATGGAGCAAATAGAATAAAAGACTTACCAATTAGAGCAAAAGAATTAGGTATGGATGCTATGGCAATTACTGACCATGGTGTTATGTTTCGGTAGCATTGATTTTTACAAAGCTTGTAAGGCAAATGGTATAAAGCCTATTATTGGTTGTGAAGTTTATGTTGCACCTCGTACAAGATTTGATAAAGAAGCTGAGTTAGATAGCAAATACAACCATTTAATTTTGCTTGCAAAAAATAATGAAGGATATAAAAATCTTTCTAAACTTGTTTCTTTAAGTTTTACAGAAGGTTTTTATTACAAACCTCGTATAGACAAAGAAATACTAGAAAAATATCATGAGAATTTGATTTGTTGTAGTGCTTGTTTAGCAGGTGAAATAAATCAAGCAATTTTAAAAAATGATATGGACGAAGCAAGAAAAATTGCAAATTGGTTTAAAGGTGTATTTGGTGAGGATTATTACCTAGAAATTCAGAATAATGGTGTAAAAGAACAGGTATTAGTAAATCAAAAACTAGTACAGCTTTCTCGCGAACTTGATATTCCACTTGTTGCTACAAATGATGCTCATTATTTAAAAAGAGAAGATGCATATAATCATGAAGTTTTATTATGTATTCAAACAGGCAAAAGAATGAATGATGAAGATAGAATGCGCTTTGAAACAGATGAGTTATATATAAAAACACAAGAAGAAATGAAGGAATATTTTGCAAATGTTCCAGAAGCAATAGAAAACACTGTAAAGATTGCAGAAAAATGCAATGTGGAATTTGAATTTGGACATACAATACTTCCAAATTATGATGTGCCAGAAGGGTTTGAAACTCATTTTGATTATCTTAAAAAACTTACTGATGATGGAATTATAAAAAGATATGGAGAAAATCCAACACAGGAAATTATAGAAAGAAAAGATTATGAACTTTCTGTTATAAATAAAATGGGATATGTGGATTACTTCTTAATTGTATGGGATTATATAAATTATGCTAAATCTAATGGGATTCCAGTAGGACCAGGGCGTGGTTCTGGTGCAGGTTCAATTGTAGCATATGCAATAGGAATTACAGATATAGATCCAATAAAATATGGACTTATTTTTGAAAGATTTTTAAATCCTGAAAGAATTAGTATGCCTGATTTTGACGTTGACTTTTGCTATGAAAGAAGACAAGAAGTAATCGATTATGTGGGCAGAAAATATGGACATGACCATGTATCACAGATTATTACTTTTGGTACAATGTCTGCTAGAATGGTAATTCGTGATGTTGGTAGAGCATTAGATGTGTCTTATGCAGAAACAGATAAACTTGCAAAAATGATTCCAAACGAACTACATATAACTATAAAAAAGGCAATGGAGCAAAATAGAGAGTTAAGAGAAGCGTATGAGTCAAATGAAGAATACAAAAAACTCTTAGATATTGCTATGGCATTAGAGGGAATGCCAAGACAGGCTTCAACTCATGCTTGTGGTATAGTTATAACTAAAGAACCAGTAGATACTTATGTGCCTTTGTACATGAGAGAAAATGCAATTTCCACACAATATATAATGACAACTTTGGAAGAATTAGGACTTTTGAAGATGGACTTTTTAGGACTTCGAACACTTACAGTTATACAAGATACAAAAGATTTAGTAAAACAAAATAGGGGCATAGATGTAGAGTTTGATAAAGATATGAATGACCCTAAGGTATATAAACAATGGCAAGAAGGGGCATCAGTTGGAATATTTCAGTTTGAAAGCCAAGGTATGACAAACTTTATGAAGGAACTAAAGCCAGACTGTTTGGAAGATATTATAGCTGGAGTTTCACTTTATCGTCCAGGACCAATGGACCAAATACCAAGATATATAGCTAACAAAAAAGATCCAGATCATGCAGTGTATACTCATGAAAGATTAAAACCTATATTAAACGTAACCTATGGATGTATGGTATACCAAGAGCAAGTTATGCAAATAGTTAGAGATTTAGCAGGTTATTCATTAGGAAGAGCAGACTTAGTTAGACGTGCTATGGGTAAGAAAAAACTTGATGTAATGGCAAAAGAGCGTGAGATATTTATCAATGGTCAAGTTGATGAAAATGGAAAAGTTGTAGTACCGGGATGTGTGCGAAATGGAATAGATGCAGAATCTGCCAATACAATATTTGATGAAATGGCAGAATTTGCAAAATATGCTTTTAATAAATCACATGCAGCAGCGTATGCAGTTTTATCATATCAAACAGCATATTTAAAAACATATTATCCAGCTGAATTTATGGCAGCTATGCTTAACAGCTTTTTAGGTAATTTGGACAAAATCCCAGCTTATGTAGATGAATGTAAAAGATTAAAAATAGAGATATTAAAACCAGATATAAATAAAAGTTACACCAAATTCACTGTTGATGGCAATAAAATTCGTTTTGGTCTTGGCAGCATTAAAAATGTTGGTGTTGGTGCAGTTGATGAGATAGTAGCTGAAAGAAAAGAAAATGGAGAGTTTAAAGACTTCGCAGACTTTTGTGAAAGAATTGCAAATGCATCTGTTAATAAAAAGTGTATAGAAAGTTTGATAAAAGCAGGAGCATTTGATAGTTTTGAGCAAACTAGAAGAACATTACTTGAATCATTTGAGGCAATAGTAGATTCCATTGCAGATAGTTCAAAAAAGAGTTTTGATGGGCAAGTTAGTATGTTTGATTTAGGCGGAGAAAATCAAGAAGAAATGAAGGAACTTAAATATACATACAAAGTTATGCCAGAATTTACTGAAAGAGAAATGCTTTCAATGGAAAAAGAAATGCTTGGACTATATATATCAGGACACCCACTTGATAAGCTAAGACATCAAATAGAAATGCAAACTAACATTAATACAGCAAAAATGAGAGAAGCACAAGATGTTAGCAGATTAGATGGAGAAGATATAGAAGGACAAGAAACATCAAGTCTTTTAAATTCAATAGAAGCAAATATTAGTAATAATGAGCAATTACGAGATGGACAGTTTGTGAAATATGCAGGAATTATAACTAGTGTAAAAAAGAAGTTTACAAAAACAAATAAAATAATGGCATTTGTTACAGTTGAAGATTTATACGGGCCAACCGAAATAATTGTATTTGAAAATTGTTACCAAAATTGTTCAAATATATTAATGGAAGACAATATTGTTTTAGTAGATGGAAGATTGAGCATAAGAGAAGATGAAGATACTAAGATTGTTGCAAGGGAGATTAAAGAGTTTGGTGAGCAGAAGAAAAAAATACTTAAATTGAATATAACAAATTTAAATGATGAGCAAAAAGAAAAATTAAGAGGAGCAATAAAGTTTTTCTCAGGAGAAAGAAATAATATTCAAATAGAGATTGTAAATGGAGAAAAGAAAGATATGGCTGGAGGGATTTATTTGACAGATGCTATTTTAGAAGAGTTTAAAAATATTGTTGGAGATGAAAATGCAACAATAGAAGAGAAATAAATTCAATTCCAAAAATTGACAGATTACATAAAATGGTATATAATAATAGAGATATTCGAGAAATCGAGTATATAATAATTTAGGAGTGATTACAGATGGAGAACACAATGAGAGTCATTATCGATGTCATTTGGGATTGCGGTGGCCCTACAAAGAGCGGAACCGTGCGGGTGGATGGCTACAGAATGGACTTTGTTGTCCATAATGGGCAACTCATTTTGAGCGATCCAGATGCAAGTGAAATCTGTATAAGATCTGTGGCGGAAGCTCTCAAGGGATTGGGAGTTAACGTCTTCAAAACAGAAAAGGCTTAATACCAGCTCCAACAAGGCCGATATATTATATCGGCCTTGTTAATTGTCATAAATCATTGAAAAAATGCTTGAATAAATATTGAAATAGATAAAAAAATAGTATATAATTACTTTCATAAAATAATAAGTTTATTATATAATGAAGGGAGGAAACTCGAGAAAATTTTGCTCGGGGAAGATATGTTAAAAGAAAAACTATTAGAAGATTTAAAAAATAGTATGAAGGATAAAAATATTACAAGAAAAAATGTAATACAAATGGTAAGAGCAGCAATTTTACAAGTTGAAAAAGATAAACGAATAACATTAGAAGATGATCAAATAATTGATATTATAGCAAAAGAGTCTAAAAAAAGAAAAGATTCTTTAGGAGATTATGAAAAAAGTGGTAGAGAAGATTTAATAAATGAAATAAAAGAAGAAATAGAAATTTTAGCAGAGTATTTGCCAAAACAGTTATCAATAGAAGAAGTAGAAGCAATTGTTAAAGATGTGATAGCTACAGAAAATGCAACTTCAATGAAGGACATGGGGAAAGTAATGAAAGCTGCAAAAGAAAAAATAGGAGCTGCATCAGACGGAAAAACAATAAATGAAGTTGTAAAAAAATTGTTAAGCTAGAATAAGATTATTGACAAAAAACTTTTTTTATAATAAAACTATATACGAAAAGAGAGTAGCTTAAAAACTACTAATCAACATCACAGCTTTATTAGCATGGTTAGTAACCTAAATGGTAAGCGAGACTTTTTAAAATTTATATATTATCAATTGAAAATATATAGATATTTGATAAATATATAAATTTAAAAAAGTCTTGTATTTGTATAATAAGCATAAAATTGGGAAAAAATAAAACAAATGTCGCGAAAGGGACTGTCCCTAACGCGCCAAGGAGGAAAAAATGGAGAGAAACTGGTTTAATAAAAGTAAGGAAGAGATTGAAAAAGAATTAAATACGGACTTAGAAACAGGATTAGTACTTGAAGAAGTACAAAGAAAAAGAGAAAAGTATGGTTTTAATGAACTTAAAGCAAAGAAGAAGAAGAGTTTATTTGTAAAGTTTTTAGAACAATTTAAGGATTTTATGATTATAGTTCTTATTGTTGCTGCTCTAGTATCTGGTATAGTTGGATATATGGAAGGTGAAGGCGTTACAGATTCAATAATTATTTTAATAGTTGTAATTGTAAATGCAATAATAGGTGTAGTGCAAGAATCAAAGGCGGAAAAATCATTAGAAGCTTTACAAAAATTAAGTTCTCATGTGGCAAAGGTTGTAAGAAATGGAAAAGTTGAAGTAGTGCAATCTAGAGAACTAGTACCAGGAGATGTTGTTGTACTAGATACAGGAGATTATGTGCCAGCAGATTTAAGAATTATTGAAAGTTTTAATTTAAAATCACAAGAAGCATCACTTACAGGGGAATCAGTTCCAGTTGATAAGAATGCAGAAGTTATAAATGATGAAAAAGTTGGAATTGGGGATAGAACAAATATGCTATTTTCTTCATCACTTATCACTTATGGTAGAGGAAAAGGTATTGTTGTTGAAACAGGTATGAATACAGAAGTTGGTAAAATTGCTACAATAATAAATGATACAGTAGGAACAGAAACTCCACTTCAGTCTAAATTAAATAAATTAGGAAAAACTCTTGGAATTGCAGCTCTTGCAATATGTATAGTAATATTTGTTATTGGAATTGCGTATGGAAAAGATGTAATAGATATGTTTATGACAGCAGTAAGTTTAGCAGTTGCAGCAATACCAGAAGGACTAGCAGCAGTATCTACAATAGTTTTAGCTATTGGGGTTCAAAGAATGGTAAAGAAAAATGCTATTATAAAGAAATTACCAGCTGTTGAAACTCTCGGTAGTGCCACAGTTATTTGTTCAGATAAAACAGGAACTTTAACACAAAATAAAATGACAGTACAAAAAGTATTTGTTGATGGTCATGTTTTAAATGTAGAAGATATAAATGATCCTATTGGAGATTTTGAAAAATTAATGTATATAAGTACATTATGCAATGATACAAAAATAGGAGAAAATAATACTTTAACAGGGGATCCAACAGAAACAGCTTTAATTGATTTAGGATTTAAAGTAAATTTAGATGTACATGAAGTTTTAAAAACACCAAGAGTAAAAGAAATTCCTTTTGATTCTGATAGAAAATTAATGACTACAGTAAATAAAATTGGAGATAAGTATATAGTTTATACAAAAGGTGGAATTGATGAGCTTTTAGCAAGATGTTCTCGTTATGAAGTAAATGGGGAAGTGAAAGATAATCTAAATGAATTTAAAGAAACTATAAATAAATACAATATAGAAATGGCAAAAGATGCTCTAAGAGTATTAGCAATGGCTTTTAAAGAGATAGATCATGAACCAACTGACGAAGAAATGAAAAATATAGAAAATGACTTAACATTTATTGGAATGGTTGGAATGATAGATCCTCCAAGAGAAGAAGTAAAACATGCAGTAGAGAAATGCAAAACAGCAGGAATTAAAACTGTAATGATAACAGGAGACCATAAAATTACTGCCGTTGCAATAGCAAAAGCTTTAGGAATATTAGAAAATGAAGATGAAGCTATAACAGGAGCTGAACTTGAAGAAATGTCAGATGAAGATTTAACAAAAAATATTAGACATTATTCAGTTTATGCAAGGGTTTCACCAGAACATAAAGTGCGTATAGTAAAAGCATGGCAAGCAAATGGAGAAATAGTTGCCATGACAGGTGATGGTGTAAATGATGCGCCAGCATTAAAAACAGCAGACATTGGTTGTGCAATGGGAATAGTTGGTACAGATGTATCTAAAGAAGCGGCAGATGTAATTTTAACAGATGATAATTTTGCCACAATAGTTTCTTCAGTAGAAGAAGGTAGAAGAATTTATGATAATATTTTAAAAGCAATACAATTTTTACTTTCAAGCAATGTTGGAGAAATAGTTGTATTATTTATAGCAATATTAATTACTCCATGGCTTGGCAAAACATTTGGAATAGATATAAATTTAATAGAAGTGTTACTTCCAATTCATATATTATGGATTAACTTAGTTACTGACTCTCTTCCAGCACTAGCATTAGCAGTAGACCCAGCTGAAGATGATGTTATGAATAGAAAACCTAAAAAGCAAAAAGGCATATTTACAAAAGGAATGAGTTTTAGAGTAATATATCAAGGCATAATGATAGGTCTTATAACACTTTCAGCATTTATAATAGGATTAGCTACACCAGATGACAAATTACCAACAATGATAAATATAGATGGTAAAGTATATGAAATATCAGAAATAGAAAATGTAGAAGGAGCTATAGCAAATGGTGCTAAAATAGTAGATAAACAAGAAGTAAAAGTGGAAATAGGACAAACAATGGCATTTGTTACATTAGCATTTTCTGAATTAGTACATGTATTTAGTATTAGAAATAACAAAAAATCATTATTTAAAACACATCCATTTAATAACAAAGTTTTATTAGGTGCAATAGGAATTTCAGCAGCACTGATGCTTATAATATTATTCATACCAGAATTAAGACATTTATTTAGTATACCAATATTGCCAATGGGAAATATATTAGAAATAATAGGATTAGTATTACTTCCTATTGTAATAGTTGAAATATTTAAATTACTAAAAATAAATACTTCAAAAGATGAGAGTTAATTATACTTATGAATTAATGTAAAAATAAACCAAAAAAGTTAAAAGAGTATTGCAAAAATAAAAATATAGTATATAATAAAAATATATTAATAGCACAAGAAAAAGGAAATAAAAAAGATGAAAACTACAATGGCTAAAAACCTTGATGCTGTAGAGAGAGAGAGAGAGAGAGAGAGAGA
>CAMMTN010000023.1 GCA_946499885.1 uncultured Clostridium sp.
ATAATAAAAATGTTGAAGTAGTTTTATTAACCACCCCAACATTTATTATAGAACCCTCCAAATAAATCACACTAATTAAGTGTGATATTTTTTTGTTCGAAAATTTATAAAGTTTAAGATTATTTTAAGGATTCATATTTATAATCAAATACATATTTAATGAAAATGATAAAAGAGTTAATGAGTTTAGCAAGAGCAGATAATAATGACTATAAATTAAATAAAGAAAAAACTGATATAGATAAGTTGATAAAGGAAGTTACAATTCCATATATGGACTTTGCAAAAATACAAGAAAAGAATATTATATTTGATTTACAATATGGAAAAGAAATAAAAATAGACAAAAACAAAATAATAGAATTATTAATAATATTGCTAGATAATGCCATAAAATATACTGAAGAAAATGATACTATTACTATAAAAACATATAGCAAAGACGGAAAATTCAATATAGAGGTACAAGATACTGGAGTAGGAATAAGTGACGAAGGTTTAAAAAGAGTATTTGATAGATTTTATAGAGAAGACAAAGCTCGTTCAAGAGCAACTGGAGGAACAGGCCTTGGATTATCTATCGCACACACAATAGTTACAAACCACAAGGGAACAATTAAAGTAATGCATAATCAGCCAAAGGGAACGATAATTTTGGTGAGGATATAATAATAAATTGGTAAAGTACTTGACAAATTTGAAAAAATGGTGTAAAGTATAATAGCATTACAAATTAATGCTATTATATTTTTGTCTAAAATAGGAAGTGAAAATATGGAAAAGAAAGTTGAAGTAAGCATCTTATGCCAGATATATGGTAAGCTTTTAACAAAAAAACAATTTGAATTTATAGATTATTATTACAACAATGATTTATCACTTTCTGAAATAGCTGAAAATAATAATATAACAAGACAAGCAGTAAGAGATGTAATAAAAAAGGGGGAAGATAAACTTTTCGAATTTGAGGAAAAGCTTTTAATTATGAAAAAGATGTTAAAACAAGAAAAACAAATACAGCAAATAATAGAAGAATTAAATAAGATAACAGATGCATCATCAGATAAAAAAATCGAAAGGATATTAAATAATATAAGAAAAGAACTAATTTGTTTAAATTAATTTTATAAAGGAGGAAACTAAGTATGGCATTTGAAGGGCTATCTGCTAAGTTACAAGAAGTAACAAGAAAATTAAGAGGAAAAGCAAGAATTACAGAATCAGACTTAAAAGAAATGTTAAGAGAGGTAAAACTTGCGTTATTAGAAGCAGATGTTAACTATACAATAGTTAAAGAATTTATAAATACCATACAAGAAAAAGCCTTAGGGCAAGATGTTTTAAAATCTTTAACCCCTGGCCAACAAGTTATAAAAATAGTTAAAGATGAATTAGTAGAACTTCTTGGAGGAACAGAAAGTAAAATTAATTTTACTCCTAACCCACCAACAATTATAATGCTTGTAGGACTTCAAGGCTCAGGTAAAACAACAACAGCAGGTAAACTTGCAAATTTACTTAGAAAACAAGGCAAAAAGCCACTTTTAGTTGCATGCGATGTATATAGACCAGCTGCTATAAAACAACTTCAAGTTGTAGGAGGCCAGCTAAACATACCAGTATATGCTAATGAAAATTCAAAAGATGTAGTAAAAATTGCAAGACAAGCGATAGATGTAGCAATGAGCAAACTAAATGATGTAGTAATTTTAGATACAGCAGGACGTTTACATATAGATGAAGAATTAATGACAGAGCTAAAAAATGTAAAAGCAAATGTAAAACCACATGAGATATTGCTTGTAGTAGATTCCATGACAGGTCAAGATGCAGTAAATGTAGCAAAATCATTTAACGAAGCATTAGGCATAGATGGAGTTGTGCTTACAAAATTAGATGGTGATACTCGTGGTGGTGCAGCAATATCTGTAAAGAAAATAACAGGTAGACCAATAAAATTTGCAGCTACAGGTGAAAAATTAAGTGATATAGAAGTATTTTATCCAGAAAGAATGGCATCAAGAATATTAGGAATGGGTGACGTGCTTTCAATTATAGAAAAGGCAGAAGAAGCAATAGACTTAGAAGAAGCAGAAAAAATAGAAAAGCAATTAAAAAAGAAAAAGGATTTAGACTTAGATGATTATTTAACACAATTAAGGCAAATTAAGAAAATGGGTTCTTTCTCATCATTACTTAAAATGATACCAGGATTGAATCAGCTAAAAGATGTTAAAGTAGATGATAAAGAATTTGTAAGAATTGAAGCCATGATATCATCTATGACAAAAGAAGAAAGACAAAATCCAAAACTTCTAAATGGCAATAGAAGATTAAGAATTGCTAAAGGAAGTGGAACTTCAGTTCAAGAAATAAATAAATTCATGAAATCTTTTGAAATGACACAAAAAATGATGAGACAGATGAAAGATAGTAAGAATATGAAGAAAATGATGAAAGGCTTAAATCCACAAGATTTAAAAAATATGTTAAAATAGATTTTAATTTTTAAATATATATAAGAATTATTAATTTAACCATTGGTAATAGTTCTTTACAAAATTTTTAGGAGGTGAAGTTAAATGGTAAAAATAAGATTACAAAGACAAGGTGCTAAGAAAGCTCCATTCTATCATATAGTAGTTGCAGATTCTAGAAGCCCAAGAGATGGAAAAATAATAGAAAAAATAGGAACATATAATCCTATGACAGAACCATCTACAATAGTTTTAGACAAAGAAAAAGTAGCACAATGGATTAAAAATGGTGCAAAACCTACTGATACTGTTAAGGCTTTAATTGAAAAAGCAAACTAAAAAATCAAAATAATCGCCATTTGGCGTTGCTACTGCTCATTTTAAATTTATTCAATGTACACAAAGTACACCTCATAAATTTAAAATTCGCGTGCCTAGCCAAATAACAATTCTTTTGATTTTTAACAAAATACTAACTGTAAAATTAATTATGAAAATAATTTTACAATTACAGAAAGGAATTTGTTAAATGAAACAAATTTTAGAAACAATTATAAAAAGTATAGTTGAAAATGAAGATGCTGTTTCTATAAATGAAAAAGAAGAAGCAGACAAAATTATTTTTGAAGTTAAAGTAGAAGAAAGTGATATGGGAAGAGTAATAGGTAGACAGGGAAAAGTTGCAAACTCTATTCGTACGCTTATGAAAGCTTTAGGTTCAAGAAATAAAAAGAAGGTAAGTATAGAATTTTTAGATAATTAATCTAAAAATAAACTTCGTCTTGCGTCGTTAAAATTTAATCCAAAATCCTCGATGTGCAAAAAGCATACCTCCGGTATTTGAATTAAATTTTGCCTAGCAATACTCGTTTCTTTTTAGATTAAATAATAAATTAAATTCTATAATAATAGGAGCTAAAATGAAACAGGAATATTTTGAAATAGGTCAAATAGTAAATACATTTGGTATTAAAGGTTTTGTTAAAGTAAATCCATTTACTGATGACATGGAAAGATTTGAAGAACTAAAAAGTGTACTTGTTGTAAAAAATAAGGAACTTATAGAAATGCAAATTGAAGAAGTTAAATATCAGAAAAATGTTGTTCTAATTAAATTTAAAGGTATAGAAGATATTAATATGGCAGAAAAATATAAAGGATGCTATATTAGAATAAAAAGGAAAGATGCAAGAAAACTTCCAGAAGATACATACTTTATAGCAGATTTAATTGGAATTAAAGTTTATGATGATAATGGAAACTTACTTGGAACAGTAAATGATATATATAATAACAAAGTTCATGATATATATGTAATTAAAGATGACCTAGGAAAACAAATATTATTACCTTCTACTAAAGAAGTAATTAAACAAGTTGATATTGATGCAAATAAAATCATAGTTCACTTAATTGATGGTTTGGTTTAAAAAATAAAATTTGGAGGAAAAATGAAATTTGATGTGCTTACACTGTTTCCAGAGATGTTTAAATCTTTAGATGAAAGCATTATAGGAAGAGCTAGAGAAAAAGGACTAATAGAAATTAATTTAATAAATATTAGAGATTTTTCAAAAGATAAACACAAAAAAGTTGATGATACTCCATATGGTGGAGGAGCAGGAATGGTATTAATGCCAGATGTGGTATATGATGCATATGATTCTATAAAAGATAAAAATGCAAAGGTTATATACTTATCTCCACAAGGAAATGTTTTAAATCAAAATAAAGTTAAGGAACTAGCAAAAGAAGAACATTTAATATTACTTTGTGGACATTATGAAGGAATAGACCAAAGAGTTCTAGATGAAATTGTAGATGAGGAAATATCTATAGGTGACTATGTATTAACTGGAGGAGAGCTACCTGCAATGGTACTTATTGACTCAGTTAGTAGATATGCCCAAGGAGTACTAAATGATGAATCAATTAAAGAGGAGTCTTTTAGTAATAATCTTTTAGAGTATCCTCAATATACAAGACCAGAAGAATTTAGAGGTCAAAAAGTTCCAGAAGTATTAATTTCTGGACATCATGAAAATATAAAAAAATGGCGTGAGCAAAAATCGCTAGAGGTTACTAAAATAAAAAGACCAGATTTATTAAAATAACTAAAAAAATTAAAAATAAGAAAGGAGGATATCAAATGGATATCATAAAATCAATAGAACACGAACAATTGAAAAATAAGATTCCTGAACTTAAAATTGGTGATACAGTAAAAGTTCATCAAAGAATAAAAGAAGGAAACAGAGAAAGAATCCAAGTATTTGAAGGAATTATAATTAAAAAACAAGGTGGAGGAGTAAATGCAACATTTACAGTAAGAAAAATAAGCTACGGTGTTGGTGTAGAAAAAACATTTTTAGTACATTCTCCATTAGTAGAAAAAGTAGAATTAGTAAGAGTAGGTAAAGCAAGACGTGCTAAATTATACTACTTAAGAGATAGAATTGGTAAAGCAGCTAAGACTAAAGAAGATACAGGTGCTAGAATAGAAGATAGAGAAATTACAATTAAAGAAGAAATGACAGAAGAAGTACCTGTTGAAGCAGTAGAAACTGCGGAAACAGAAACACCAGTAGCAGAACAAGAAGTTGAAAATAAAGAAGAAGTAAAAGAATAGTGTACATTGAAAATTAAAGATTTTAATGTATAAAATATAAGAAAATAAAGTCCCTTATAAAAGTTAAAGGGACTTTTAATAATATATCATATAATCTATTTCAGGGAAAATACAATCTTTTTTAGAAATATTTTTTAAAAATTCTTCATCAATATTATCTTCAGTAATTTGATAATACAATTTTGTAAATCTTCCTATGTGATCTTTAATTCTTTTTTTTGCATAATCAACCATTGTTCCATTAGTTATTATAAATAACCAGTCACTACCTTGAGCTAGCAGCAATTCTCTTGCACATTGATTTAAAGCTTTCCTTTTTAAAGAGTTTTTCTTTTCATTAGGATATAAGTGAGCAAGTTCTACCATTCTATTACCTGCTACGTGTAAATGTCTATGTGCATAATCATTTGTTTGATTTAACCATACTTCGCTATAACCATTTGCTCCCCAACTAGACCTACAAGGTTCAGCAACCTGCATTAAAGGATATTTATCTATATATTCACTAGGTGTTATTAATTTAAAATTACAATTATCATAATAAATTTTTTTAAATAGAATATATAACCAGTAAGGTCCTTCATACCACCAGTGTCCATAAAGTTCAGCATCATATGGACATAACACAATTGGTGGATTTGCCATAATAGAAGAAAGATTTTCTATTTGTTTTTCTCTACTATCAAAGAAATGCCCAGCTTGTTTTTCAGCCGAATCCTTTGCCCACTGAATATTATAATAATCTTTCTCACAATCTTTTCCAGTAATTCTATAATATTTTATACCAGTATGAACTCTTGCACCATTTGAAGCTATGTAAGGTTTAATATATTCGTAATCAGCATCATATCCAATATCTCTATAAAATTCTCTATAATTAAAATCACCTGGATAACCATTAATAGAACTCCAAACTTGCCTTGATGATTCAATATCTCTACCAAAAGCAATAACACCTTGAGGGGAAACAATAGGAGCAAATGTACCATATACAGGTGTAGGATTAGCATATAAAATACCATGAGACTCAGTAATTATATAATCTATACCAAATTCTTTTAAATATTTATCCGCTTCTGGAATGTATCCACATTCAGGAAGCCAAATACCGCGAGGTTTTTTACCAAAATATTTTTCATAAGTTTGAACACCAACTGCAATTTGAGCTTTTACAGTTTGCTCAGTAACATAAAGAATAGGAAAATATCCATGTGTTGCGCCACAAGTTATAATTTCTAAAACCCCAATATCCTGAAAATATTTAAACCCTTGTATAAGATTGCAGTTATATATGTCTTTAAATACATGTAAATCATTTGTATATCTATCTAAATAATATTTTGAAAGTTTATTTAATTTTTCATCATATTTTGTCCTTATAACTTCTTTTTCACATAATTCAATATGTTTTTTTAAATATTTTATATATCTTTTTTGAAGAAGTTTATTATCAAGCATATTAAGAAGAGGGGGAGTAAGTGACATTGTAATTCTAAAGTCCACTTGTTCCTCCTCTAGCTTTTTGAAATTTAATAGAAGTGGTATATATGTTTCAGAAATGGCTTCATATAGCCATTCTTCTTCTAAATAATCTTCACTTTCAGGATGATGAATAAAAGGTAAATGTGCATGAAGCACAAAGCTTACATATCCTTTTTCTTTTGTCATATTTAATCAAAACCTTTCTAAAGTACATTTAAATTATTACATAAAAGTAGAACTATTTGATGAAGAAAGATCTAATTTTATATTATTTGAATTTAAGTTTTCTATATTAATATCATTTTTATATATTTCCTTATATAATTCATAAACATTATAAAACTTGCCAAGTCTTTTTATATATGATATTGAAGATACTGGAACTTCTTTAGTAAAATTATTTTTTACATTTTTAAAAAATATCGAATTTCCTAGTTTTTCAAATAATATATGGTTATTTGGAGTTTCCATATTGTTCGATTCAATAACATGAATGTAATTATCTATATTAGAATTATCATAAATAAGACGACGTCCAAGTTCAACTGAATAATTACAATTTGCATCATTAACATGTAAATACCAACTATTAGCAAAATCATTTATTTCAACTTCAAAAGAATAATTTAAAGTATTGTTTGTTATTTTTAAAATAGGTTTAGTTTTATTAAAAAAGTTTTCGCCATATTTTTGTATATAAGAAGCTTTATCACTATCAGAAATATCCCAATAAATGAAAAGAGTAGTTGGAGTTTGTGCTAAAATTTTTACAACAGTTTCATTATATCTATAAGGTAAATCATAATACTCAGTTTCAGAACTTATGGAAGCTTTTGTTCCTTTTTTTGAGATAGTCTTTTTAACGGTGTTTTTATTTGTTGCCTTTATTTGTACTACATTTTTTTTAGAATTAGCTTTTTCTTCATCTGCAGTTTTGTTGACTTTTTTCTTTACTGAAACTGTACTTTTTGAAGTTGATTTAGTACTGCTTTTTGTAATGTTTTTATTTTCTTTTATTTCTGAAATTTTTTCTGTTTTAATACTATTTTTTAGTTCATCTTTAGATTTTCTTGGCATGTTTTCCTCCGTACATAAAATATTCTAATATATCATATATCAAATATTAAATAAATTCAAGCAAAAAAGAAAAAATTCTTGCATATATTAAAAAAACATGGTAATATATATAACATAATGCTAAGAAAAAGAGGAGTAGGTTTTTAATTTCTATAAAGAGAATAGAAGCAATTTTGCTGGGAGCTTCTAATAGAAACAAAACTAAAGGTAGCTTTGGAGCAGATATAGTGAAATAATAGTAGCTATATACGTGTAACTTGCGTTAAGAGTTTTGAGATACAATTAAAAGATTTAGTATTAAATGTATATAAATTGTGAATTAAGGTGGTACCGTAAGTAAGCAGCTTGCCCTTATATGTAAGGGCAAGTTGTTTTTTTTAGTTAAAAAATAAAAAAGAAAGGATGATTGTATGGGAAGAATGTTAAACGAAAAATTTAATCCAAAAGATTTTGAGGATAAGATTTATGAAGAATGGGAAGAAAAAGGATATTTTAAGCCAAGTATGGATAAAACAAAAGAAAGTTACTGTATCATGATGCCACCACCTAATGTAACTGGAAAATTGCACATGGGACATGCACTAGATGACACTTTACAAGATATTTTAATTCGTTTTAAAAGAATGCAAGGATATAACACTTTATGGCTTCCAGGTTCAGATCATGCTGCTATTTCTACAGAAATGAAAGTAGTAGAAAAATTAAAAAAAGAGGGTAAAACTAAACAAGAGCTAGGAAGAGAAAAATTCCTAGAAGAAGCTTGGGATTGGACTAGACTTTATGGTGGAACAATTCAAAGTCAACAAAAAAAATTAGGATGTTCTTGTGATTGGTCTAGAAGAAGATTTACATTAGATAAGGGCTTATCTGATGCAGTTTTGGAGCAATTTATTAATCTATATAATAAAGGACTAATATATAAAGGAACAAGAATGATAAACTATTGTCCAAATTGTAAAACATCTATTTCTGATGCAGAGGTCGAATATAAAGAAGAAGCAACACATTTATGGCATATTAGGTATAAAATAACTGGCACAGAGGATAGATATATTACAGTTGCAACAACAAGACCAGAAACAATGCTTGGAGATACAGCAGTAGCAGTAAATCCAACAGATGAGAGATATCAAGATTTAATAGGAAAAACTTGTATACTCCCAATTATGAATAAAGAAATTCCAATAATTGCAGATGAATTTGTAGAAAAAGAATTTGGAACAGGTTGTGTAAAAATCACACCAGCACATGATATGAATGATTATCAATCAGGTTTAAGACATAATCTAGAAATAATTACTGTATTTGATGATGACAATAAAATGGGAGACTTAGTTCCAAAATATAAAGGAATGGATTTATTGGAGGCAAGAAAAGCTATTGTAGAAGATTTGGAAAAAATAGGTGCATTAGTTAAAACTGAAGAATATATACACAATGTTGGAAAATGTGAAAGATGTAAGAATACTATAGAGCCAAAAATATCAGAGCAATGGTTTGTATCTATGAAGGATTTAACTAAAAGAGCAGCAGATTCTGTAAGAAATGACGAAGTTAGATTTATTCCTAAAAAATATGAAAAACAATATTTTAATTGGCTAGATAATATACAAGATTGGTGTATATCAAGACAATTATGGTGGGGACACAGAATACCAGCATATTATTGTGACGAATGTGGACATATTAATGTTGCAAAAGAAATGCCAAAAAAATGTGAAAAATGTGGAAGTGATCATCTACATCAAGATGAAGATACTCTAGACACATGGTTTAGTAGTGCATTATGGCCATTTTCTACACTTGGTTGGCCTAATACAGATGAAGAAGATTACAAAACATTTTATCCAACAAATGTACTTGTTACAGGGTTTGATATAATTACTTTCTGGGTATCAAGAATGATGTCTCAAGGCTTAGAACTTACAGGAAAAACACCATTTAAAGATGTATTGATACATGGAATGGTTCGTGACAGTCAAGGCAGAAAAATGTCAAAGACATTAGGTAATGGTATCGATCCAATAGAAATAATCGATGAATATGGGGCAGATGCATTAAGATTTGCAGTTATATCAGGAACAACAATGGGAAATGATATAAGATATATGCCAGAAAAATTAGAACAAGCATCTAACTTTGCAAATAAGATTTGGAATGCAGCAAAATTTATAATTAACTCTCTAGCAGATGAAGAAAAAGTAAGAAAATTTTGCTATGAGGTATATGAAAAAAATAAATCATACAATCCAGACTTGCTTAGAATTGAAGATAAGTGGATATTAAATAAATTTGATAAATTAGTAGTAGATGTAACAAGAAATATAGAAAATTATGACTTAGGAGTAGCGCTAGATAAAATATATAGCTTTATTTGGAATGAATTTTGCGACTGGTATATAGAAATGGTAAAACCACGTATGTATAGTGATGATGAGGAGGCAAAAGTTGCAGTAAGCGATATACTAAATCATATATTTGGTTCTTCGCTAAAATTATTGCATCCATTTATGCCATTTGTAACATCAGAGATTTATTCAAAGCTAATTTGTTTTGGTACAGAAGATTTAATTGTAGCAAAATGGCCGAAAATAAGAGATGAATTTGTATTTGATGAGGAAGAAGAAGCGGTTGAAAAATTAAAAGAAATAATTGTTGGAATTAGAAATTTAAGAAATACAAAAAATATACATCCAAGTAAAAAATCAAAGCTTATTATAGTAACTTCAAAATACAAGAAAGAATTAGAACAAGCACAAGATATATTGCTAAAACTAGGTTTTGCTGAAGATTTAGAAATAGTGGAAAAAATAGAAGAAGCACAAGAAAACAAAGAAGAAATAGATAGTGCAATGTCTATAATATTAAGTGATGTAGAGGTATATATACCACTTAAAAGATTAATAGATATTGAAGAAGAAAGAGCAAGGCTTCAAGCAGAAGTAACAAGATTAGAAGCGGAAGTAGCAAGAGGAGAAAAAATGCTATCAAATCCTGGATTTGTAAACAAAGCACCAGAAGCAAAAGTAAATGAAGAAAAGGAAAAGCTAACTAAATATAGAGAAATGCTAGAATTGGCAAAGGAAAGATTAGATAAAATGAAAATGTAAAACAAGGGGACGGTTCCTTTGTTTCAAAATGTAGTAAAAATATTTTTTTGAAACAAAGGAACCGTCCCCTTGTTTTACAAATATTTTTTTAATTTCTCTATAGTATTTTCCTGAAACTGTATAAAATCATCTAATATTTTTTGAGTTATTTCATTAGCATCTGGATTTTGATTTTTTAATTTAACTCCTTCAATAATACCCATATTAGTTCCTTTTATAAGCATTTCAGCAATATGAGAATTGCTTTTATCATTAATAGTACTTACTTGGATATCCATATATCCCATGAATTTTTGCATAGGTGGAAGTTCAGATGGCAAATCATTAAAATTTTGAAGTTCAGTATTTACTCTATTTAATATATCGTTATATTGATTGTATTGATATATTAAATCATCTTTAAAGTTATTATCTCCAACCTTTTCAGAGATAGTAGAAATCGAATCCATTCCCATTTTTAATCCTTTGTTTACAGTATTTAAAATATATTGTTCATTTCCCATAAAATCAGTCCTTTCTATATAGTAGTATAAATAAAAATTGTAATAATATTCAAAAATAACAAAATGTCGAAAACTTACTATATTTCGTCAAAACTTCCTATAATTCGCTATTGGAAAAATATGTAAAAAGAATTATAATAAGAAAAAACGAAGGAGGGATGTACTTGAACATTAATTTTATAAAACAGGACAAGCAGTTAATAGTAGAAATCACAGAGGAGATAGACCATCATGTAGCAGAAAAAATAAGGAGGAAAGTAGATGATGAAATTACAAGATATATGCCTAGAAAAACTATATTTGATTTTAGTAGGGTTTCTTTTATGGACAGTGCAGGGATAGGAATGATTATTGGAAGATATAAAATGATGAAATTAATTGGTGGAAGCTTAGAAATTGTAAACATAAGCTCAACTGTTAAAAGAATATTGGAGATGAGTGGAATAAATAAGATTATTCCAATGTCGCAATAGGGACAGGCCTTTTCGCGACAAAAAGAAAATTAGTATAAACATATAAAAGAAAAAATGTCGCGAAAAGGCCTGTCCCTATTGCGACAAAAGAGGAGGAAATTAAAAATGTATGATAATGAAATGAAATTAGAATTTATAAGTAAGTCTAGCAATGAGTCATTTGCTAGGATTGCTGTTGCAGCTTTTGTATCACAATTAGATCCAACCATAGAGGAGCTTGCTGATATAAAAACAGCAGTATCAGAAGCTGTTACTAATTGTATAATTCACGGATATGAGGATAATGAAGGTATTATAAAAATTAAAGGAAGGATTATAAAAAATATAATCGAAATAGAAATTTCAGATACAGGAAAAGGTATAGAAAACGTAGAATTAGCCAGAAAGCCACTATATACTACTAAGGCAAATTTAGAAAGGTCTGGAATGGGATTTACAATCATGGAAAGTTTTATGGATGATGTAGAAATAGATTCTGTACTAGGTTTAGGAACAAAAGTTATAATGAGGAAAAAAATAAAAAAGCATTTAGTAAATCTTGAAGAAGAACTTGTAAGTATGGGAGGAGTAGGCTAAGTGCTAGAAGATGATTTATATGATAATCAAATAGAGGATATTGTAAAGGCTCAAAATAACGACAAAGAAGCAATGGAAAAGCTTATAAATAAAAATAATGGACTTATTTGGAGCATAGTAAAAAGGTTTAAAGATAGGGGATATGAAATAGATGATTTATATCAAATTGCTGCAATTGGTTTTATGAAGGCAATACAAAAATTTGATACAAGTTTTGATGTAAGGCTCTCTACATATGCAGTGCCACATATATTAGGAGAAATTAGAAGATATACTCAAACAGAAGGGCCAATAAAAATAAGTAGAAGTATTAAAGAATTATTATATAAAATATCAGAAGTGCAAAAAGAATATTTAAAAAAAGGAAAGGAAATAACAATTGATGAAATTGCAAAAGAAGTTGGGGTATCAAGAGAAGAAATAATAATTGCGATGGAGAGTAAAAATCCTGTAAATTCGATTTATGAAAATGAATCAAATGATGAAGATGGAATAAGTATAATAGATAGAATAAGTACAGGAGTAGATGAACAAAACTTAATTACTAATAAAATTGCTGTAACTGATTTGATTAAAAAGTTAAATGATAGAGAAAAGCAAGTAATTTTGCTTAGATATTTTAGAGGAAAGACTCAAACAGAGGTTGCAAGTATAATTGGAGTAAATCAAGTCCAAGTATCTAGAATAGAAAGAAGGGTGCTTGAAACAATGAAAAAAAAGCTAAGTGATAGGGACGTAGTTATAGCATAAGATTATAAATATATTGTTTTGTCATTGATATAAAAGCTAATAACTATATAGAAGGAAAAGAGAAGATTAATGAAAAAAATTTTAACATATATGCTAATTTTAATTTGTATTTGTTTTTCTATACCGATTATATTCACAACAGAATTTTCTAAAAGAGTAAATACTAATATTGCAGATAATAACCAAAATAATCTGGAAAATGATATTCAAGAATCAAGTTATGATTATAAAAAGTATAATACAATAAAATTATTACATAAAGATACAGAAAAAATAGAAGAAATAAACTTAGATGAATATTTGTATGGAGTAGTTTCAGCAGAAATGCCAGCCTCTTTTGAAGAAGAGGCTTTAAAAGCGCAAGCAGTTGTAGCAAGAACTTATACAATATATAAAATAGTAAATAATGACGGAAAACATGATGAGGCTGATATATGTGATGATTCTACCTGCTGTCAAGCATGGATTTCAAAAGAAGATAGATTAGAAAAATGGAAAGAAGAAGAAAGAGAAGAATATTGGAACAAAATAGTAAATGCAGTAAATAGTACTGCTGGGAAAATAATTACTTATGAAGGGGAGCCGATAAATGCTTTCTTTCATTCAAATAGTGGAGGAACAACAGAAGCTCCAATTAATGTATGGGGAGGAAGCGGATATCCATATTTGCAATCTGTGTCTACATCAGGAGAAGATGCATATAGTCAGTACAGTTCAGAAGCTGGATTTACAAAAGAAGAATTTGAAGAAAAAATAAAAGAATTACATAGTGATTTTAAAATAGATTATAAGGAAAAAGATTGTATTAAAATAGAAGAATATACAGAAGGAAATAGAGTTAAAAATGTAAAAATAGGAAATTTAGAATTGTCAGGAGTAGAAGTTAGAAATATTTTTGGACTAAGGTCAGCAAATTTTGAAATAACTATTGAAGATGACAAAATAAAATTTGAAGTTATAGGTTATGGGCATGGTGTAGGAATGAGTCAAACAGGAGCAGATAGTTTAGCAAAAGAAGGTAAAAGTTACGAGGAAATAATAACTCATTTTTATACAGGAGTTAAAATTGAAAATATGTAAAATTGTATAACAAAATTGTATAAAACTCTCAAAATTGTAAATAATTAAAATAATTAAAAATTTAGGAGGAATTGTTATGAGAAGAGAAAAAAGAAGTTTTAATAGAAATGATGAAAACATGAAGAGAGTATTATACATTGCAGGAGGAATTTTATCATTAACAGTTATTGCGTTTATTGCAATATTTATTTTATATGGATCAGGTAAGCAAAGTGAGAAACAAATTGCTAAATACAATACTTCTGTAATAGATAATTACAATAATAATACAGAACAAACTAGTACTCAAATGGGAAAAACAGTCAATGAAATGCAAAATGAAGTATCGAATAATATAACAAACGAAGTAGAAAATACAGCTATTAATGAAATAGACTCAGTAGTACAAGAATCTAGTAGTGATAATACAAAATATGCGGTAAACACTAGTAAAACAGAAAGCAAAAGTGTTAATGAAGTAAAAGAAGAAACAGTAGAGGAGGAAACAGTAAAAGATCCAGAATTTAAAATGCCAGTAGAAGGAGATATCTTAAGAGAATATGCAAAAGATAGTTTAGTGTACTCTACAACATTAGATGAATGGATAACACATACTGGAATAGACATAGCAGCAGAAAAAACAACAGTAGTAAAAGCATCAGCAGAAGGAACAGTAAAATCCATAAAAAATGATCCAAGATATGGATTAACAGTAGTAATAGAGCATGGAAATGGATTTTCAAGTGTATACTCAAACTTATTAACAGCAGAGTTTGCTGAAGAAGGAGAACAAGTAAAACAAGGACAAACAATAGGAACAGTTGGAAATACTGCAACATTTGAGATAGCAGATGAATCACATCTTCACTTCGAAATATTAAAAGACAGCAATAGTGTAAATCCAGAGTTATATTTGTCAGAATAGTGATTGTCGCGAGAGGGACAGGCCTTTTCGCGACACATAATAAAAATAATGATTTATTTTACAAATAATAAAAAAACACAAGACAGGAGATTATTTACTATCTTGTGTTTTTTTATTATGGTTTTTAGAATAAATTAAAAATGTAGTTTCTTCTAGTTTGAAATAGAAGAAATGTTAAATAGTTCATTATTTAAAAAAATTAATATTTTTATTACAATAACATTTGTTATAGAACTGTAGTTTAAACCTATAAATTGTGAGTGTATAGTAACAAAAAAATACAAAAAATTGGGTTGACGTCGAAAAATATTAATGATATACTTTTACATGAAAAAAATGTCGAGAAAACGAATGAGGAGGAATGTTTTTAAATGATTATTAGCAGTAAATTAATAAAATGTATTAGCATATTATTAATTATGATTATAACAATAATTTTAAGTTCAAATATTCTTTTTATAAATGAATCACAAGCAAAAACACAAAATACTAAGGATTATCAAAAAGGAAGCAACATACTAGATGACTATCCAGGTTATTCTACTTTACTAGATAATTTACTAAAAGAACATCCAAACTGGACATTTACAATATTATATACTGGATTGGACTGGAATACAGTTATAAAAAATGAAACAACTGTAACACATGGAAGAAATTTAGTACAAAATAAATCAGGAGAATGGGTATGCTCTGTTTGTGGAGATAAGGCTTATGATAACGGAAGTTGGAGATGTGCTTCAGCATCAACGGTTTCATATTATATGGACCCTAGAAATTCATTATATGAGGATTATATTTTCCAATTTGAAAATTTAAAATGGGTAGATGGAAAATATACATTAGATGGAATAAATCAAATAATAAGTGATTGCAAATATTTACAAGGAAGCAAAATTACATATACAGATACAAATGGAAAGTCACAAACTTTAAATAAATCTTATGCACAAGTTATAATGGATGCTGCAAAAGATGCAGGAATAAGTCCGTATCATTTAGCTTCAAGAATAAGACAAGAGCAAGGTCCTGGAACAAATGCTTCAGCTACAGCAACTGGGAAATATACAGATTATAATGGATACTATAATTTCTTAAATGTAAATGCATCAGGAAGTGGAAGTGCAACTATTATAAAAAATGCATTGGAATATGCTAAAAACCAAGGTTGGACAGATCCAGAAAAATCAATAAAAGGTGGAGCTAAATTCTTGTCAGAATCATATATACAATATGGGCAAAATACATTATATTTACAAAAATTTGATGTAGATGATAGTGATGGAGATTTATACTGGCATCAATACCAACAAAATGTTTCTGCAGCTAAAACAGAAAGTATGGATATAATGCAAACATATAAAGGAATAGATAGCAAATTAGATATGCCTTTTAACTTTGTTATACCAGTATTCGAAAATATGCCAGATACTAAATGTGAGATGCCAGGAACACAATCAATAGTAACACAAAATATAGAAATAACAGATTCATCTGTTGTAGTATATAAATCAAAGAACACTACTTCAACAAAGCTTACAACATTAAAAAAAGGTGAAAAGATTTTAAGAATAGAAATAGGTTCAGATAAAGAAAATGGATATGTTTGGGATAAAGTTGTTTTAAGTAATGGTACTAAGGGGTATGTAATATCTAAAGGTTTTAAAGTTATAGATGATATTACTAATTGTGAAATTACAGCAATAGCAGTAGAACCTGGAAATGTAAGAAATGGACCAGGAACTTCTGGAACTACTACCCTAACTACTTTAACAGTAGGACAAAGAGTTACAATAATACAAAAAGATGTATACAAAAATATTGATGGATATGATTGGTCAAGAATAATACTTTCTGATGGAACACAAGGTTTTATAGTAGCCAGATATTTAGAGGAAGTTAAAGAAGACGGAACAACAGGAACTGGTGAAGATATTGTAAAAGTAGTTTGTAATGGAGGTTTAACAATAAGGAGAGAACCAGGAACAAGTTCAAAAATATTAGGATATGCAGATAAAGGAGATTATCTAACAAGAATAGAACAAAATTCATCAACCGCAAATGGATATACTTGGGATAAAATAGTTACAGATTCAGGACTTACTGGTTATGTTGCAAGAGGCGATGATGATGAAAATTATATAGAACCAATAAATGCAACAGGATCATCATCAATAAGCGGAGAGGGCTTTAAAACAACAGGCTCAAAACTAATGTGTGAACCAGATATAACGGTACAAGAAGTATTAAAAAAAGCATCAGGAGCAATAATAAAAAATGCAAGTGGAAAAGAAGTAACTTCTGGTAATATTGGAACAGGATATACAATAAAATATAATGGGGCAAATTATACTGTAATTAAGCTAGGGGATGTTGATGGTGATGCTAAAGTAACATCAGCAGATTATGTTAAAATTAAGAATTTTATTATGGGAAAGAATTCATTAAATAATATAGCAAAAGAAGGTGCAGATGTTGATAAGGATGGAAAAACAACATCAGCAGATTATGTTAAAATCAAGAATTTTATTATGGGAAAAAGTAAAATAGCACTATAACTAAAACGAAAGGATAAGATAATTATGGAGATTAGAATTAATAGTATTAAAAAAATAATTCTTTTAATAGTGGTAACAGTTTCTATGATATTATTAGGAACAAATAAAGTAGAAGCTGCAAGCTTTAGTATTACATCAGGAATATCAACTACAACTGTAGGAAAATCCTATACAATAACTATTAGTGCAAAAGGTTTAACAGGAAGATTTAATATAAGTCATAGTTCAAATGTATCAGTTAATGTAAGTTCAGTTTGGGTAGAAAATGGGGTAGCAGATTCTACAATAAAAGTTACAACAAAAAAAGAAGGAACAGCCACTGTAACTATATCACCAGACTCAACAGGAATAACTGACGTTAATACAGAAGAATTAGTATCAATAAGCTCTAAAACAGATACAGTTACAGTAAAATCAGAAGCTTCTTCAAATAGTAGTTCTAGTAATAGCACATCAAGTAGTTCTGGAGAAAATACACAAGCACCATCATTTACAACAGTAAATGAAACTGTATATGCAACATCTAGTGTAAATGTACGTTCTAGTTATAGTACAAGTAGCAGTGTAATAGGGTCTTTAAATAAAGGAGATAGTGTAACAAGAATAGGTAAAGGAAGCAATGGATGGAGTAAAGTTAAATACAATAATAAAACAGCATACATAAGTAGTAGTTATTTATCAACAGAAAAACCAGAAGAATCAAACGAAAAAAATCTAAAGTCATTAACAATAGATGGGGATTATAAACTTACACCTGAATTTGATAAAAATGTAACAGAATATACCCTATCAGTAGGTAGTGATGTCGAAAGTATAAAAATAAATGCAAAAGCAGTTGACAATAATGCAAAAGTTGAAATTAAAGGAAATGATAAGTTACTTATGGGAGAAAATACTGTTGAAATAAAAGTAACTGCAGAAGATGGAACAGTAAGAACTTATAAAATAAATGTAACGAGAGGAGAAGAAACAGTAAGTGCAGATTTTGGCTTATCAGAATTATCAGTTGAGCGGATATACTTTAACTCCAAATTTTAGCACAGATGTGTATGAATATAAATTAGATATAGATGACGAAACTGTAACAAGTCTAAATATAAATGCTAAGTCATTTACAGAGGGAACAGAAATTGATATAGCAGGAAATGATGATTTGAAATTAGGTGAGAATATTATTACAATACTTGTTAATTCAGAAGATGGAAAAGATGTAGCAACATATCAAATTATAGTTAATATAAAACAAAAAACTGAAGAAAACAATCAAATAATCGCAGGAATTGACAATAAAGATTTATATTTATATACAGGAATTGGATTAGCGCTTGTATTAGTTTTGATTATAATTATGGTAATTTTTAAATATAAAAATAGAGATAATAAGTTTGAAGAATATGATGGCAAAGTTGATTGGTTAAATAATGAAAAAGAAAATAATAATATTAAAAAAAGTGTTATAGAAGAAAATTTTGGCGAAAATGTTGCTCATAATGATTTTACAGTTGAAGATACAGGAAGAAAAAAAGGAAAACATTTTTAAAGATTATTAGATACTAATTTGTATAATTAGTATCTAATAATATGTGCCACTATAGCTCAGTCGGTAGAGCAACGGATTCGTAACCCGTAGGTCAGCAGTTCGATTCTGCTTAGTGGCTCCATAATGCGTTTTCGTCGAACCACTTAAAGTTATTGATATAAGTGAATTTGAAGAAAACAAAAAGTGAATATCATTTCACATATATAAGTCGATTTAGTCGGCTTTATTTTTTTACTTCTAGCCATAAATATTGGTAAAAAAAGTAAAAACAGCCTCGAAATATTGAAAAAAGGAGGTTTTTGTGGTATGATATCTATAGTTAAAAGAGAAATATCAATAGAAAAAGAATTACGTTCTAAAATTGAATGGGCTTGCACTTTTAGTAATTGTGAACCAAAGATAAAGAATGGTAATTTGAGAATGGTCAAAAAAACTAATATTGCTTATGTAGAACCACATAGAGTAATTATTAAAGATAAGTTATATTTATTCTTTAATGAACATGATTATTTTTACATAGGTAATTTATCCAATAAATACCCTATATCTCAATTACGAGAAATTATCAAAGGTTACTAGCACTAAAAGTTATTTTTGTTTCAGCAAGTAGTATTACATGAATAATAATATTGATTTTAAAGTGTTAGTTAGCAAAGACTTTCTAGCACTTTATTGTATTTTTTGGAGGTTTCAAATGGAAAATTTAAGTACACCGGTTTCAAAAGAAAAGAAAATTGCAGGTATTTATATTAGAGTAAGTACCGAAGATCAAGCAAGGGAAGGTTTTAGTTTAGGAGAGCAAGAAGAAAAATTAAGACAATTATGCAAATATAAAGGCTTTGAAATATTTAAAGTTTATAAAGATGCGGGAATATCTGCTAAAGATATGAAAAATAGACCAGCATTTCAACAAATGTTAGAAGATATGAAAAATGGACTAATTAACTATATTGTAGCTTATAAACTAGATAGAGTAACTCGTTCAGTTCGTGATTTAGAGGTTTTAATTAGTACACTTGAAAAATATCATTGCTATTTAATTTGTGATAGAGATGATGTAAACACATCAACAGCAAATGGTCGTTTCTTTGTTAGAATGTTAACTGTTTTATCTCAACTTGAAATTGAAATAGTATCTGAAAGAACAAAATTTGGTTTAAATGGTGCAATAAAAGCTGGACATATTCCAGGCAAATGTCCTCTTGGTTATTATAGAGCTCAAGATAAAACTTTAAAAATAGATAATGCAACTAAAGATGTTGTTTTAAGAATATTTGAATTGTATTTAGAAGGTAAAAGCTATCAGACTATTGCTAATATTCTAAATCAAGAAAAAGTTTTATATCCTCAAGTTAAACATTGGATTGACTCTTCTGTTAATAGAATTATAAATAACAAAATATATATTGGAGATTATGAAAGATATAAAAATGATAATGACAAAGAAAAAGAAATTTATATGGATGTTGTACCTCCTCTTATAACAAGAGCTATGTGGGAAGAAGTTCAAAATCAAAAGGAAACAAATCAAAGAGCGTATTGTCGAAACAGAGTTTATATATTCTTCCAAAAACTTGTATGCCCTACTTGTGGGCAAATAATGACTTGTAAAGGGACTGGTGGAAAGAAATCTAAATATATGTATTATTACTGTGATACTTGCAAATTGTACTATAACGAAGATGAAATTGAAAATTGTTTAATTGATTATATATTAGACTTAGTAGAGTATGATTTTTATGTAAAAAAATACTTCTACCCTATACTTGCTGAAAAGAAAGATGATGAAAGTAAGAAAATTGATGAAGAAATGAAGAAACTTTTACAACAAAAAGATAGACTAAAAAAAGCATATATGAATGGCATTTTAGAGATGGAAGATTTTTCTGAAGATTACAAACTAATAGAAGAAAAACTTTCTATACTAGAAAATAAAAGAATTGATGCATTAGATTTTGATAAAGAAAGTTATAACCCTCAACACTTAATGGCTCAAAGAGATATTGAAAGAGAAAAACTAACTGAACACGAAATGTATAAAGATGTTTTATTAAAACTTTGGACGATGAAAAGTAAAGATGAAAAACAAAGCTTTATTTCTAAATTTATAGATAATGCAACATTAAAGAAAAATGATGATGGCAGTTTTTGTATAGAAAAAGTAAATTTTAGAAGTAGCTTTATAGAACAGATAGACAAGCTATATGATAAAGGTGTTGTAGATGTCCCTGCTATGATAGAAAAAGAAGGAAAACTTGAAGATGCAAAAGTTAGTGTAAATATGAATAAAGAACAATTAGAAGATTATATGGGCACACTGAAAAAAGAACTAGATATTAACTATATGGATTTAGGAGAATATTACTTTTATGATGATAAGATTGACGAAAATTATGATACTAAAACAGAAGTTGCAAAGATTAGAAACAGAGCTGTAGAATTTAAGATTAAGAAAAATCAAAAGATTATAAGATTTGTTGCAATAAAACAATTAAAAAACTTCTTGGCAAAGCCAGAAGGAAAATTACGCTTGGGTGTTGTTACCCATATTACTTCAAAGAAAAAGCATAAATAATTGTTGCAGGAATACCACTTTTCTTTTCTCTGCAACAATTAAATTAACGTGGCACGTTTGGTTTTTATGAAATAAAAATGAAAGTGGCGATAGTTAATTTAAATAAAATTTATTTGTGTAAAATAAATTTTATTGCCTCGCAGAGCCCCCGAGTTATGATAGGATGTCATAACTCATAGGGGGTTAGGACTTATGGCAGAGCCAAAGTCCCTATGCACGAAGAAATTTCAAAGGAGGTGCCTTTAATGGAACAAGAACTTGCTTATTCATTTCATTTAGGAAGTGATAAAAACAAAAGTAAATTAGCTAAAAAAGTTTCTAAAGGAAATGTATCTGGTACTACTTCTCTTTCTAATAATGCTATTCAAAATGCAAATGCTTTATCAAAAGTAAATAAGCATAACTTAAGAGATTATGATAATGAAAAATATTTGATAAGAGTAGTTCGTGGTACAAATGATATTGTAAATGATGTAAAAGATTTATATTTAGAAGAATTTGAAGAAGCTCGTATAGAGTACAACAATAAGCAAACTAGAAATGATAGAAAAATAGATAACTATTTTATGAAAATAAACGAATCTCAAAATGACCTTGCTTGTGAAATTATAATTGAACTTGGAGATATGGACTTTTGGAAAGATAAGGACAAAGAATATAGATTAAGAATGATTGATGTGTATAATGAACAAGTAAATGATTTAGTTAAAATATTACCAACTTTTAAAATAGCAAATGCAACAATTCATTTTGATGAAACATCTCCTCATATGCACATTGTAGGTGTACCTATAATAGAAAATTGTACTAGAGGAATGAAAAAACAAGTTGGAAAATCACAACTTTTTACAAAGGAATCACTAACAAAAATTCAAGACAAAATGAGAACTGCATGTATAAAGTCTTTTAATAAATTTTATGATATGGATATTAAATTAAAAGAAAAACAAAAAGGCAGAAATCAAGATATAAATGTTAAAGATATGAGTAATTATAGAAATATAAAAAAACAACTTGCTGAAAAAGAGAAAAAACTTGCAAAGGCAAATAAACAGACTAACAAACTTGATAATACAACGAAAGATATAAATCAAATATTAGACAATTTAAAATCCGTTAAGTTTAATAAAAATAATATGGTTATTTCAAACGAGGATGTCGAGAAAATCAAAAACTTTACCAAAGATGTAAAAGATACCACTAAAACAGTTAGAAGTGTTAATGACTTAAATATAGCTATTAGAGATTTTGAACACAGTGCTTTTGAAATAGAAAAAGAAAATTATTCATTAAGAAATCAAATAGAAGAAAAAGATAAAGAAATTAGTAATTTAAAAAGTGAAGTATCTTCTAAAGATAAACGTATTGGTAATTTACAAGCTGAAATAGTAAAAATAAAAAATGAACTTCAAAAATTCAAAAACTTTTGGCATAGATTAATGAAACGTTTTCAAAATAAAATTGGATTTGATAAAGATAAACAATACAAATACGTTAGCGATGACCTATATAAAAATGGAATATTTACTGATGATGAAAATGAGATTGCAAACAATTTAGCACGAAAAGTAAAACCAAAAGAAAATATAGATACTTTTAAGACTAAAAAGAAAAATAATTATGAATTAAAGTAAGGAAAATGTGAAATGGAAAATAATAAAGTTGAATATTTAATAAATGATATGAATATAAAAGATAAATTAAGACTAGCAATATGTATGAGTCAAAGCAAATGGTCAGGATTTATATACAATACTAAAGAAAACTATGAAAAACATGATGCTATGCTAAAAGAAATTGATGAAGAATATAAAACTACACTTATAAACTTTGCAAAATATAAACTTGTAATGTTTGCAATGGCTAAACTTATGGAAATGGAAACAACAGAACAAAATAAAGTAGCTTTGTATTTGTATAATACTATAAAACAAGATGAATTATTATAAAAATAGACAAAATTATTGAAAAATTATGTAAATAATGGTATAATAATTTTGCTATTATTCGTAGCTATGCGAACTATAACAAGAATAGCAAGTTGTAAAATCTCTAAAACAAATTTGTTAAGGAGGATTTGATTATGTTGAATAAACCAACAACCAATCAAGAGCGGGGAAAAAGTCAATTGTATGATGTAAATAATTTATACATTATTACAACATACCGAAAAGTAAGAGCCGACTTTGAAACCACAAGATATATTACAGAATATTTTGCTGGTATCAAAGATGCGGAACACTATCACGAGTTTTTCTCTAATGTAGGACTGAATATGCTTGAGGGAGAAGAACCTTTAGAATTTGACAAACCTTTTATTTCTAAGGTAGTTCCTTTAAAACAGTTCGTAAATACCTCTACAATTGAGAAACAGGATATATTTTATTTAGTTGTTAATCTCAATGCAATGAAACGATGTGCATTGGATGTTATTGACTAACAATTCCACGCATACCTGGAGTCATAAAATGATTCTAGGTATTTTTATTATTTTATCTAAAATTATTGATAATTCTTAAAATTTATGTTAAATTTAAATCAATAAATCGAATTATATAAAAAGAGCACTACTTTGCAGATATATTTTTTCGCATACCTGTTTCAAAATCGCTCCATTTGAAGATGATAAAAGCATATAGTTGTTATTTTGAATAAAAATATATTAAATGTCACAAGAAATAAACTACTTTGTGACATTTTTATTGTAAATAGGTAAAAATTATGATAAAATTTGTATGAAATATAGGAGAAGGAGGCAAACAAAAGATATGGCAGATAATAATATAGATAAATTATATCAAGTATTAGATACATTTGAAAAAGCAGGAAAAGATAAAAAAGAGATAAAAAAAATAAGAACTATGTTAGGAAAAGGAAAAATTTCAGAAGCTCTAGAAAAAATAAGAGAACTAAATAATATTAAAGAAGAAGCAAAGAGTAAAACTACTCCTAAAAAGAGAAAAAAGGTAATAATTGAAGAAGAAAAAAAAGAAGAAGAGATGGAACAAGAAAAATTAGAAGAAGATAAAAATGAAGATTTGCCCGATTATTATGATGAAAATGCTGACGAAGATTATTTTAGCAAGAATGAACCTGAAGAAGATGAAAATGAAGAAATTGATGAAACAGAAGAATATGGTAAACAAGAAAATAGTGAACATTCTATCGAAGATGAAGAATATAGCGAAAATGACTATGATGAAATTGATGAAGAGTATGAATGGAATAATAATGAAGAAAAAGCAGTATATAAAGAGGAAGTAAAAAAGCAGGAATCAATTTATCCAGAAAAATTAAGAGATGAAGAGCTAGAAAAAATATATATTGGAATGCTTTTAAATAATCCAAAATTAATTACAAAATATTATATCTTGTTTGAAGAATGTTATTTTGATGACCAAAGTCTCCTTAATATATATAAAAGCATTTTGTTTACAGAAGGTGGAAAGTATACACCAGAAATAGCAAAAAAGGGATTTAATTTTTCAGTTGACAATAGTGAAACATATAAGCAAAAGTCAGAATTAAAATTAGAAGTTGAACAAAAAAGTTACAATCCAGAAAAAATATATTTAGAGCTTAGCAAATTATGTGTGTTAAGAAAAAGTTATATAGAAGAACCTAGAGAGGAAATACAAAATCAGATAGAAGATATAAGAGATTATGAATTATATGACAAAATGACTGCTGATGAAGTAAAAGCAGCAATAGTACAAGTAAGTGTAACACAAAAATTTAAGCAATCAGTATTAAGTGAAGATTTAACTAGCTTTTTAGAAAAAGGTGAAAACAATTTAACAAATGGACTAGAACTTCCATTTCCAATACTATCTAGTGTATTTAAAGGAATTAGAAAGGGAGAAACAATGGCATTTGCAATGCCATCAAACTCAGGTAAAAGTAGGTTTACTATTAATCTTTCTGCATATACAGCATTTATGCATAAGAAAAAAGTGCTTGTAATTTCAAATGAGATGTCTGAAGAAAAAATGAAACTTTGCCTAATAACAACAGTTTTAAATAATCCGGAAATACAAAAACTACATGGGCAAAAAATTTCAAAAACAGAAGGGGAACTATTAGAATTTAAATTTAGACCAGACAAAGATGCAAAAGTAGAAGTGGATGAAAATGGATTTGTATTACAAAAAGGAAATGAAACAAGACAAGAATTTGTAAAAAGATTGGAGAAAGTGTCAACTGAATTCAGACAGACTATTGCAGTAACAGATTGGATAAATAATCAGATAAACAATTCAATTTATTTTATAAATATAACAGACCATACAAATGATGAATTAAAAAAGGTAATAATGAACTATTACTATAAAGAAAAAATAGAATATGTATTTTATGATACATTAAAAACAGATACAGCAAACATAGGAAATGGAGAGGAAATAAAAAGAACAGCAACAATACTTTCAAACCTAGCACAAAATTTTAATATGTTTATTTGCTCAACACTTCAACTAACAGAAAGCCAAACTTTGCCAATAAACTTAGATGTAAATGATTTAGCAGTAAGTAGAACAGTAAAAGAAGTACTAGATACATTATGCTTAATAAAACAAATACCAAGGGATGAATTGGATAAATACCAATATTCACTAAAAGAAGTAGACACAAAATTCTTGAAATTAAAAAAATATGAAGATCCAGACGAAAGATATTATGCTTGTGTAGTAGACAAAAACAGAGCAGGTGCAAAACCAAAGCTAGTATTTAACCTAAACTTAGCATACAACAGATGGAATGAATTAGGATATTTGAGTTTGTCGCGATAGGGACAGGCATATTCGCGACAAACTGTGAAAAATAAATAATAAAATAAAAAAATGTCGCAAAAGGTCGGTTTCTATAGCGACAAATGGGAGAGTTGTTGAGAGAATGCAAGAATTAGAAAGTTGTGAAATTTGTCCTCATAGATGTAGAGTAAATAGAGAAAATGGACAAATTGGCAGATGTAGGTGTAATGATAAGATAAAAATTGCACTTGCGTCAGTTCATCAATATGAGGAGCCATGTATAAGCAGAATAAATGGTTCAGGAACAATATTTTTTTCTAACTGCAATTTGAATTGTATGTACTGTCAGAATTATGAAATAAGCCAGTTAGGAAAAGGTAGAGAAATTTTAGTAGAAGAATTAGCAGATATATTTTTGAGTCAACAAGCAAAAAAGGTAAATAATATAAATTTGGTTACACCTACGATGTATGCATATCAGATAATAGAAGCCATAAAAATTGCAAGAAAGAAGCGGACTTACAATTCCAATAGTATATAATACAAATGGATATGAAAATGTAGAAACAATTAAAGCACTTAATGGATACATTGATGTATATTTACCAGATTTAAAGTATTATTCAAATGATTTAGCAAAAAAATATTCAAAAGTAGATAACTATTTTGAAGTAGCAACAAAGGCAATTAAAGAAATGTATAATCAAGTAGGTACAGCTAAATTTGATGAAAATGGAATAATAGAAAAAGGTATGATTATAAGACATTTAATTTTGCCAAACCATTTACAAAACAGCAAACATATATTAAAATGGATAAAGCAAAATATGCCGGATGATATTTATGTTAGTTTAATGGCTCAATATTTTCCTACATATAAAGCAAAACAAGATGAGTATATAAATAGGAAATTAAATAAAAAAGAATACAAAGAAATTGAAAACTTTTTATATACGCTAGATCTGAAAAATGGATATATGCAGGAATTGGGAGAACATGAAGAAGAATATGTACCAAAATGGTAAAGTGTCGCGAAAAGGCCTGTCCCAGACGCGACAAAAAGGGAGGAATAAATGAAAAAAGTAGATTTACATATGCATAGTAAATATTCAGATGGGTCTTGTACAGTTATAGAATTATTAAAAAAAGCTAACCAAGAGAAATTATCAATTATTTCAATAACAGACCATGATATAATAAGTGCTTATGAAGAATTAACAGATAAAGAAATTTTATCTAATTTCGATGGACATATTATTTCAGGCTGTGAGTGTAAAAGTGTATATAATCAAATTCCAATAGAAATATTAGGTTATGGATTTGATATAGAAATGTTTTCAAAAAGTTTTATTCTAAAAAAGAAGGATTTAAAAGAAATACAAACCGAATATCTGGAATATTTGAAAAAAATTGCTAAAAAAATAGGATTAATTTTTAATCAAGAGATAACCATAGATGATAATTTTATATATGCTTCTGATTGCTTGGAAAGGGAATTAAAAAGATATCCAGAGAATAGTGAAATATTAAAAAGAAATAATATATTTATAGAAACAAATTTTTATAGAGATTGTCAAAGTAATAAAAGTAGCATTTTTTATATAGATGAAACTAAAAACTTTCCAAAACCAGAGGAAGTAATTAACGAAATTCATGTAGCTGGAGGGTTAGCCTTTTTAGCGCATCCTTTTTTATATCCGTTTAAAAATCAAAAAGAAGAAATAGAAAATATAGTAAAAAAATACAATATTGATGGAGTAGAATGCTATTATTCATTATTTAATGAAAAGGAGACCAACTATGAAAAGTCAATAGATTTTTGAAAAAATTAAAAAAAAAT
>CAMMTN010000024.1 GCA_946499885.1 uncultured Clostridium sp.
TTATATAATAGATTTCGTCTAAATTAACTTCTTGTTTTTTATTTCTTAAATAATTTAGTGTTTCATTTTTTGTCAAAGAATATATCCAAGTTGATTCATTGGTTGTTGGCAATTTATTCTTGTCCATTTGAAATATTTTCATAAATACAATTTGAACAATATCTTCACTGTTTTCACGATTTTTTAATATTGAGAAAGCAATATTATATATTAACTTATTATATTTACAATGTAAATCATCTAGTTTATTGCAATTTCCTTGTTTTATTTCTTGAAATATTAAATGTAGCTCTTGTTTATTTATGCTTTTCATATTTCTCCTTATTCAGTCATTATATTTTATTATTTTTATACTCATATTATCATAAATGAGAATAGTTATCAATCAACTATTCTCATTAAAATCACAATTTTTTAATAATTATTAGTGAATTAAAATTTGTCCTATAAATAATTCGTATGGATTATGACTTACATATGTATATACCTTTTTTATACCTGGCATATCTTGTATAGCATCAACTATTATAGGAATAATTTTGGTATTTGTTTTTATTTCAAGAGATGCTTTCATAGGATTATTTTCAATTTTTAAATCTTCCCCAATCCAGTCTTGTACTTTTCCTAATTCTTCTTCTTTTGAATTATATTTAATTTCTGACATTTCATCTTTTTGGGCTATTGTATTTTTTATATTGTCTAATTGCTCATCTGTTATATCATCTTGTAAATATATTATCATTGTAGATGCTACCTCATTATAATTTATAAATACTAATATATTAAATATAATTATAAGTATTAAAAATATTAAACTAATAGAAATAACTATATTTTTTTTAGTTATTTTCTTTCTAATACCTTTAAAAGCATCAATTTCTTTTTCTTCACTCTTCTTATGACTTTCTTGTTGTATTTCTTTTAAAACATTACTACAGTTTTTACAACTTTTTAAATGGTTTTCAACTAAATTTTTCGAAGTTTCACTTAAAACGCCATCGTTATAACTAAATATCAAATCTTTAACAATATCACACTCATTTTTCATTTAATTTCCTCCTTTAACTTTTGCTTACCACGAAAAAATACAACTCTAGCCCAATTTGATGTCTTGTTCATAATTTCAGCTATTTCACTATATTCAAAATTACCAAATATTCTTAGATACATTACATTTCTTGTATCTTCGTCAAGCTCTTGCAATTTTTTAAATAATTGAATCTTACTTTCTTTATCACAAAAATTTTCTTCTATTGAATCTTCTATCAATATTGAATCTTGCAATATATTTAAAGGTGTTTCCTTCTTTTCTTTCTTTAATCTTTTATACCATATATATTTACTAATTTGACATAACCAAGTTGATATTTTACATTCACCCCTAAACTTATTTATGTCTCTTACCGCTACTAAAAAAGTTTCTTGGACAATTTCTTCCGCTGTATCTTCATTTCCAGTTAAGCAGAATACATATTTATAAACAATTTCACTATACTTATTATACATTTCTTCTATATTCTGCATAACATTTTCCTCCTTTCACTTATTTAGTATCTTTTCTTGTTATTTTGTTACAAAAAAATTCCTTTTTTATAAAAAAACATCTACTAAAATGTAAATGCCCTTTTTATTATTTTGTATCTTATATTAAAATTGTAATTTTTAAGTAACAATGTTTTTCTAGTTTTGTATAATATCTTATATATTTACTTTTTCCATATATAGATTTCCTTCTTCATCTTTCTTTACTTTTAATACAAAATCAAATTTATTAATTTCTGTGCATAAATAAAAATCTCTTTCAGGAAAGTCTTTTTGTTTTAATTTGTCAAAAAATTTAGAACCACTAGTTGTTTTTAATTTTTCTATTTCTTTTTCTATATTATTTAGTGGAACATTCTCTAATAAGCCTTTTATATATTTGGCACACAATACATCTTCATCAAATGGAAGTTCTCCTTGTCTGCATAAAGTTAGTAACGAAACATCATCTATTTTATTTTGTATAATATATCTTACTATCGCTTGTGCATTTACTAGACTACCAGTTATAATTTCTTTAGCATTTATAGATTTTACAATTCCTTGCGTTCCACAACTTGTTGTATGTATAATTGTTTTTTCTGAAAAATCAACTGTTTCAATTTGTGAAGGAGAATTACCATAATCAAATCCTGGCAATATTATTCCGTTTCTTTCTCCTATTAAAATATAATTATTATTTTTATTTTTATAATTGTATGCAATTTGGACGTCACTGACTGGAATTATTTTTTTTGCACCATTATTAATTAAATATGGCTCAACAGTAAAAGCTCTAAATACATCTATAACTACCGTTAATCCTATTGCAATTTTTGCATCATTTACTATTTTTATATTCAAATTATTTTCCTCCTATAACTTTTCTATATCATTATTGTAAAAAATTGTTTCTTCAAAATTTTCAAAAGTACATTCATTGTTTTTTATCATTGATTTAAATTCATTTAAACTTACATATTTGCAATTTATTACTTCCCCATCATTGTATTTTAAGGAATATAAAGGAATATTTTTTCTTAGTATATAGATATCTCTAAATTTATTTTTCCTTTTAAGAATTTTTATTAATTTTAATTCATCAGTTTGAACAGATACTCCAATTTCTTCTTGTAATTCTCGCACAATTCCATCAATACTTTTTTCTCCAGCTTTTAATCCGCCATGTGTTTCTTCCCATTTACCACCGCGATTTTTGTTAAAACTTCTTTGAGTTAATAATATTTGATTAGATAAATCAATAATAAAGCAATGTACTGTTATTATATATTCATCATTATTTAAAATACTTAAATCACTTCTATTTATTATTTTACCAATTTTATTTCTGTCTTTGTCATACACATCCACTAATTCTTCTTTCATATTATTCCTCACACAACTTACTATTTTATATCATTATATCATAAATAAAAAAATTACTCTATATTAAAAAAATAAGAATAGAGTTTTATTTCTATTCTTATTTTTAATATTATTCAATAACTATATATCCTGTTATATCTGGTTTCTCTATGTCTGCATCTGTTACTATCCCATATTCATATTTATAATATACAGTTCTGTTATTCTGATTATCTATCATTTTATTGCTAATATTGTAAATTATATTACTTCATTTGTTTTATCATTTATTATCGTTATTCTTTTGAATTCCTTTAAAACATATTTTAATAAATATATACAAAGCAAGTACCCTACTAAAATTAAAATAATAGATTTCATAGTTAATTCATTTGTTATGTCTTTTGCATTTCTTTCTATAAAATCATAATTGGAATCCGACAAAAAAGCATATTCTATTTTGTTTGTTATATCTTTATAATGTATTTGCACATTATAATCATCTGGAAAGCTTTGTCTAATTTTAATTACATATATATATTTATTTCCATCTATTTCTTTTTTTAGAAAATTTCTAACTTCAATATTTGATATTTCATTTATTTTAGAATTTACTTTTATCTCATAATCATTAGTTAATGGAAATAATTCTATACCTTTAATTGTAAAACATATTGTTAATATGAGTAATGCAGTTATTGTTATAATTTGTTTTTTCTTTTTTCCTTTAAATTTAATATATTTTATTATTAATATAATGATTGAAATAATAAATATAATTAAATATGGAATAGCAATAATAACTACAATTAAAATTACAGGAATAAACATTTTTATCGTAATAGAGTAGAATATTTTGTATATAGATAAATCAGTTAATACTTCTAAAAAATCTATTTTATTCATTAAACTCATTGTTGTAAAAATTATAATATACGACAATATAGTTATAGCTATTATTCCTAATATTTTTATTATAATATATATGATATTATCTAATTTCTTCAATCTTTTACATCTCCTTCTAATTTTAGTAATTTCAGAATATTTTATTAGTTACTAACTTTCAATAATAGAAAATGTAACCTTTTTACTCTTCTGTTAATATTGGTAATAGTTTTTTATAATAGATTATATATATAACAATACACACTACAATATATGGCAGACTGCATTTTACCATTGCCTCAAACTTATTACTTCTTTCTTTTATGTATTCTGATATTTCATATCCTCCTATAATTGTTTCTTTCGTAAATATACTAGGAAAACCATTCAATAAAGAAATAATTTCACCATCATTATAACTATTTCTAAATGTTGCTATATTTGACTTGATTTCAATAAATCCTGTTTCTTCTTCTATATACTCTTTTTCTTCTTTTCCACACCAAATGACATAATCATAATAAAAATATATAGTAAAAAAACTTTGTATTATTCTAATTAACAAAAAACTAAAAATCACAACCAATATTCCTGTACATATAATTGCAAATGCTTTCTTCATGATCACTTCTCCTTATTAAAATTACATCCTTTTTAAATAACTTCTATTGATTTTAATACTAATTGTTCTGTAGATATATTTGGATTTTTATATTCTACTTTTACTTTTTTTCCTTTTTCTAGTTTTCCTTTTATATTTGTATTATCTTCTTTAACATTAAATCTTAGTACAAAAGGTAATTTGTATTCTTTATCAGATATTTCATATTTTAAATATATTTCTCCATTAAAATCAAAATATTCTCCTATTGTTACAACTGCTGTTCTTTCTTCTTTTATTGCTTCATGCTGCATTTTATTATAATCATCTGCTTTTAAAACAATAATTGGATTATCCTTTGTATCTAAATCATCATTTTTAATAGAGTAACTAGTTAGATCTCCTTTGCAAATTACTATATCTCCTTCTTCTATATATCTTGTATCATATTCTTTAGATGTTACATAATCTATGCATTTTTGATTTTTATCATCAATATTAGCTCTAGTATATTCTTCCATTTCAAAACCATATTCTCCAAAATGTTGACCATTGAATATATAAATATATCCATTATGATGTACTTCTACTATTCCTTGAATTGAAAGATTTTCTTTTATTTCAGTAACTTCATTTATATTAGAAAAGTCAGCTATTAGTTGACCATTTTGGTCGTAAATACGAGTAGTATCTACTTGACTATTTGATTTATTATTTTTATATAAAAACAAAGCTAATAAAGCAATAGTTATTATAATTATTGCTATTATTACAATAATAATTGTTCTTTTTTTCATATCACAATTTCTCCTATTAAATATTTTTATTTATATTAATTTTCTATATTTTTCAGTAAGTTATTTTTTCATATATCTCCTAAATCATTTACTTTTTTCATAATCTAAAATGTCCCCAGGTTTACAATCTAAAACCTCACATATTTTTTCTAAAGTTGAAAATCTTATTGCTTTTGCCTTGTTTGTTTTTAATATTGAAAGATTAGCAGGAGTTATTCCTATCCTTTCTGCTAGTTCTCCAGACGACATCTTTCTTTTAGCTAGCATTACATCTACATTAACAATAATTGTCACTCTTCTTCTTCCTTTCCCACATATTAAATTGTAAAATCATTTTCTTCTTTGTATTCAATTGCCTTTTTATAAACCTCATTTAAAATTTTAATACCTATTCCAAATATAAAAAAAGCTACTGAAAACACTAAAATTAATGTTTTTATTAAGAAATCAGTTAACAAGTCAAGTGAATTGTAATTACTCAAAAATATACTAATTCCTACTAAACACATAAAATATAAAAATCCTATAATAATTGATAATTTTGAAACTTTATTAAGATAGTTTGTATTCTTTTTTTCAAATAATTTGCTCTCTTTTAAATTCGTAAATATTTTAATAAATTGATAAATAATAAATAATGCAACAATTCCTGTTGCAATAAATATAAAGCTGATTACTGCTTCTAAAACTATCTTAAATAGGTAATTATCTCTCATTGTAGAACTATTAAATTCAGAAAATAATGTAATACCAGCTACTCCTAATACAATAATATCTAATAAAGTTATTACAAAAAATAAAATATTTAATCCTTTTTCTACTTTTGATGAAAGACTTTTCTCTCCTAAAATTTTCAATTCTAATTCCTCCTTACTGTAAATTAGTATATGCCTTTATTTTTTGAATGTCAATACTTTTTTATTGTTTTTCAATATTTATCTATAATAATAAAAAACGATTATAAAACCGTCTTTTATTACTATGTTAATGTTCTTATCTGATAATTCTTAATTAAATTAAATAATTTTTAATCTACAATATTCTCTAATCATTCTTTCTTGTCAAGAAAATCCCAATGATTAATCCAATAATGATAACTGGTACTATTCTAATAAATAACCATTCAAATGAATGAAAAGTAACTCCTAAAACAGCATATTCAGGATTACTATAATCCCAATTTAAGTATGGGCTATTTAACAGATTTAAAGTTATAAAAATTACAATTATAACTATACATAATGAAATTTGCATCCAATGAACTATTTTTCTTCTATCTTTTTTTTTCTGTGATAATTGTAGGTTTATTATCTCCAATTTTTCCGAAATTGCTTTTAAGTCGTCTACTTTAAATTCAGAAATCTTTTCTCCAAGCAATGTGCTTACAGGTGTTTCAAAAACTTCTGATAATGAGATTAACATTTCTGCATCAGGTACTGACAAACCTTGTTCCCATTTAGAAATTGTTTGTCTAACGACATTTAATTTTATAGCAAGTTCTTCTTGTGAAAGTCCTTTTGATTTTCTTATTAATTTAATGTTTTCTTTTAACATTTTACAACAACTCCTTTCTTTACAAATATTATACAAAGAATTGTTCGTTGCTACAAGCAATGCATATTAACATTTCACCAATCTACTGCTACCCTAATAATTTGCTAACTTTTACCACGATTATATACTATATAAAATATAATTTCAACTTATTTCCTGTTTCTATTTTATAAGTATTCATATTACCAATAACAAAAGAAGATGACAGTTTTGTTATCATCTTCTTAGTTTTAAAAATTTAATTCTAAAATATATTGTCTTATATTTTGCTTTATCAGCCTAATCTACATCGTTTCTACTTAATATCTGTGCTGGTGTTTTTCTTATCACATTAAATACTGGTAACAAGCCAATTATTATATTAAATGCAACTATTATAACTATGCTAATTCCAATTACATTAATATTAAGCATAAACTGATCCTGATAATAAGGTATTAATTGTAATCCTTTTAATATATTTGTCATAATTAATAATCCAGGTATTGCAGTTACGACTGTTAAAGCTATTATTTCCCCTAGAAACATTTTATATATATCTTTTTTCTTTAAACCAATTGCTCTTAATATTCCAACTTCTTTCACTCTAGATAAAAAAGATGAGCGTATCATTAAAAATATTTCTATTAAAGAAATTGCTAAAATTATACTTGCTAAGATAATACTTGATTTTATACTATCTTTTATTGAATCTACATAAATTTTTCTGTCTCTTTGATATGTATCTTCTATATATTTTCCTTGTTCATTAAAGTAATTAATTGTTTTTTGCTTATCTTTTGGATATATCGTTATATTATTACTATCTTGTAATAGCTTGTACTTAATTGTATTATTTGTTGTAAAGAAATCATTTATTTGTTCTTTACTAGTATAATATCCTACTACTTTTAATTCATTACCATTTATTTTGTCATTTATTGTTTCATATAAGTCCATCTCATACTTATTAGTTTCATTAACAATTATTTCATAATCATTTTTTGGCATTCTTCCTTTTGTAAGTTCTATTCCATTTTTTGCAAGTTCTACATCATACAATTTATGAGATAAATAATCGTTGTTTTCTGAATCACTTAAAACTATAAAGTCGCTATATGGATCTCCTTTAGTAGAAGATGAAAGCACATTTACAAATATTTTACTATCCATATATACTGACGGAGTCTTCAAATCGCAAATTCCTACTAATTTGAAATCTTCCATTTTAATATTAGGTATTTGTCCATATACATTATACAAAGATATTTCTCTATTTAAAAAACCATCTACAGCTTTGATTCCGACAGATTTAGCTCTACAAAAATCAGTGTTTAATATTTTTTCTAATGCCATTTTATCTATAACTATCTCATTTTCATTTTTTGGCATTCTTCCTAATATTATATTTTCTTTATTTATAATATCTATATTAGCAAGAGAAACAGTAAAGCTATCAAATGCTTCTTTTGTTTGATAATAATCATCGTATTTTATATTTAGTTGTATTTGTGAATCACCGTGGCATTATATAATCTATAAAGTCTAGTTTTTCATATTTTAAATAATCTTTTACTTTTATTTCATCTTCAGTAATTGTAAGATAATTTTTGTTTCTAGTTATAAATTTCTCATCTTTTATATCTGTAACTCCTATTATATTACTTACAGCATAAAGTACAAACATTGAAGATGCAACAAAACCGAAGTAATAACAACTTTTTTAAAATAGAATAATTATATATTTTCTTAAATCCATCTACAAGTAGAGTAATAGGATTATAAATAGATGTATATCTCTTTTTATATTTTTTATTAATTATTTCATCATAATTAAACTGATATTTTTCATATTCTTCTTTTGACATTTTTTTATAGTAGTCATCTACAAACTCTATTGATGAATTTTCATCTACAACTTCTACTTTTTGTTCTTTTGCCTGTATGTATAAATTACCATTTTTTACTACTATTTTCACATTTAGTTTTTCATTATTGTCAGAATATACTTTTAGATCTATATCGTCTTTGCTTAAATTATTTACTTCTTTAAACTCTTTTAAATATATCTTATTTTCTAATCTATAATCTAGTTCTTCATCATGTTCATTTATTCTATCAGTTACTACTTTTCCATCTACTACTTCTATAATTCTTGAGGCATAAAATTCTGCTAAATCTCTTTCATGTGTTACTAAAATTACTAATTTGTTTTTAGAAATAGATTTAATAATATTCATTATTTCAAGTGAATTCTTGCTATCTAAATTTCCTGTTGGTTCATCTGCAATTATTATATCTGGATTTTTTACTAGAGCTCTTGCAATAGAAACTCTTTGTCTTTCTCCACCTGAAATCATATTTGCATATCTATTTCTGTATTTATATATTCCAAGTCTTTCTAATATGTAATTAACTCTTTTCTTTATTTCATTCTTGTTTTTAACTCCACTCATTTTTAAAGCAAGTGCAACATTTTCAAAAACAGTTAAATCATTTATTAAATTATAATTTTGAAATATATATCCTATATTTAAGTTTCTTATTTTATCTACTCTTGAACTTCTCTTTCTAGTTATTCTTTTTCCATTTATAAATATTTTTCCACTATTTACTTTATCTAGTCCACCTATTGCATTTAGAAGTGTAGTTTTTCCGTGAGCCTGAATCTCCTAAAATTGCAACTAATCCATTATTCCCAATTTCTAAACTTGTTTTATTTATAACATGGATTTGATTTCTTTTAAATCTATTAAAATATTTATTAACTTTTTCTAATTTAATCATATTACTACACCTCCTCATCTCTATAAGTATTCATTGCTGATTTTTTGAATAATTTTTTTGAATAAGTATTTGCAATTAATAATGAAATTATTACTAATATGATATATGCTATTACAACATCTCCTAGCTTTAAGAAAGATATCAAATTTTGTATATATTCATTGATTATAATATTTTTATTTATTAAAACTATTAATGCTATAACAAAAGCAAAAGCTATATTTAAAATTGTAAATAGTTCTATCTTTAATAAACTCTTTGCATTCTTTCTAGTTGCTCCCAATATCCTTATTGTAGAAAAATATACATTTCTTGATTTTAATATTATCTTTATAATAAAGTAAGATATGAAAAATAATATAATTCCTACAACAATTAATATTACTACATTTATAGTTCCTATGATTTGTTCATATCCACCCATATAACTTTGCAAACAATCTTTTACATACAATGTTGTAAATCCGCTTTTTTCTAATTCATCAAGTGTATTATTTAGTTTTTCTACATCTTTGATAAATATACTGCTTTGATAATTTCCTTTTTTAAATAGATTTTCATATTCCGTTTGATTTACATATATTGCACCATTATTAGTCTTATAGTCTTTTTCACCTGTTAAATACTCAAAATTATACTCTGTATAAGTTCTATCTATTTCCACTTTCAAATTATCTTTAAAATACATATTTTCTACACTTATTTTTAAAGTATCTCCTACACAGTAACCATAGTCTGCTAAATAATTCATATCTCTAGAAACATATGCATAACCTTTTGGAACATTTTTATTTGGTACAACTTTATATTGTGCTTGGTATGGATCTGAAACATATATTTTTTCATTATATTCAGTTTGTATTTTACTAGAATTTATGTTTATATTTTTTCTTATTTCATTAGCTATTTTTTCTCCAACATAAATAGTAGGTTCTACATATAAATTATCTTCATTAAAAGCAATTCCTACAATCTTTGCACTTTCTGTAAGGTTATTACTTGAGTAATCTCTAATATTGCATTTAGCATTTAGTATTCTCTGCTCTGGATTTGTCAAATAAAAACTATCTTTACTACCATATAATATCACTTCATTATCTTTTGTTGGCATTTTTCCATATACTAGTTTCTTGTCAAAAGTTCCTATATCCTTTACTTGTGCAGATGTAGACATATTATCTATTTCCATATTAACCCTTGCATCTAGTAATAAATCGTTTTTCACTATATAATCTACATTAGATAATTTCTCAATTTTTTCATAATCTTTTTTAGTTATTTCTGAATTATCTTTTTTCTTTATTATAATTCTCTTATCACTTGTATCTAAAAAATAATTATTATATCCAGTATTACTTTGATCATATTCCTTCTTTTTTAGTGAAGTATATCCTGCAAATACAGATGTAGTTATAAATAAAAATACTGCAAATAGCAATAAAAATTTTATTTTAATATTAAAAGCATTTCTTATTCCTAATCTAAACTTATTTAAAATTCCTATGTTTTTCTTTTTGTTTTGTACCTTTGGAATTGAAGAAAGTCCTACATATTTTATATCTTCTTTTATATCTTCTATTGGCTCTGTTACTTCTATTTTTTTATCTTCTATTATTTTGCCATCATGCATTACAATTTTTCTAGTAGCATATTTTTCTATCTGATTATAATTATGTGTTACAACAATAACAAGCTTGTCCTTAGCCACTTTATGTAATAATTCAACAATACTATTTGCAGTTTGACTATCTAGATTTCCTGTTGGCTCGTCTGCAACAATTATAGGTGTTTCTTTTATTAATGCTCTTGCTATTGCTACTCTTTGTTTTTGTCCACCTGATAATTTAGATACTTTTGTATTTTTATATTTAGTAAGTCCAACTTCATCTATTACTTTTAATATTTGTTTTTTTATTTTATTCTTTTTATATCCATTAATTAACAATACTAGTTCAATATTTTGATAAACTGTATAGCTATTAACTAAGTTAAAGTTTTGAAAGATATTTCCTATGTATTTTTTTCTATAATTCTCAAAATCTTTTTCCGTATATCCTGATGTTTCTTCTCCTTTAATGTACATCTCCCCTTCTTCATAAGTATCAAGCCCGAGATAGTACATTTAATAATGTTGATTTTCCGCTTCCACTTTCACCAGTAATTGCTACAAATTCTCCAATATCCAGTTTTACATTTACTTTTGTAATTCCACTTGCTACTGTTTCTTTTCCATAGTAAAACTTTGATACATCTTTTAGTTCTAATAACATAGAAATCCCCCTTTATTTCATTTTCTATTTATTACTAAAGTTATACTATATCTTAGTATTTTAGTCAATCTAATAAATCATAAATATCTTGCATTCAAGTTTGCTACAAAAGATAGGTATATTATTAAGCCTAGTACAATAGCTATTATACAAATTCCCAATGTAGAAAACCTAAAAAAGTTAAATATTCTACTAAATATCTTTGAAAATTTTTCTATTCCTTTAAAATTTTCTTTATCAAATTCTTTATATTTTTGCATTTCTTCCCAGTTTTTTTCTTCCATTTTTTCTTTCCAATTTCTATGACACATACTTCCTCCATTTTTTAGTTTAATAATGTTTAAATTATAAGTCATCTAATTACCTTTTGATACATTCTAACACATAATTAGTAAAAAAAACATCTATTTTTACATTAACCCTTGAAATTCTTGAGCAGATCAAAATGATGTATTATCCCCTTTATATTCAAAATAATACATCATATAATTTAACCCCATCATTCCGTCGCTTTACATTTATGATAGTCTAGTATGTAGAAAATTTCTACTGCAGATGCTGTTATTTATTAACCTTGTGCATCCTTGCCCACACTTTTTACATCTGCATATCCTCAAACAAGTTTTGCCTCCTGAAACTCTTTGTTTATTGTGAGTTTGCGTTACGAAATCTCACTTACGCATTTTGTGCAAATAGACTGTTTACACTAATACGAATGAATTTTATTGCGTCGGCTCATAACACCTATCTCTTTATTATTTTTAAACGAGTTTATGGCATCTCTCGTTTTTCTACAATTAACATAGAAAACTCCAGTTATACTTCAATAACTGGAGTTTTCATCTATTCAAATTCTTCTTCATCTTCATTTGTGTTTTCAATTCGATTAATCTTCTCTTGTGTTTTATAATCCAATATAAAATAATTTGTAAACTTTTGTATATATCTCATACTTTCTTTTAAGGTATTAACATCATTTTCTATACCCCATTTGCAAATATCTTTTAAATTATAATTTCTAGTATTTATACCTAATTTCTTTGCAATAACAAATGTAGTAGCACTATTTTCTATTTGTATTTGCTTTAAATATCCATCAAGATTATATTTAGATAAATTTTCTTGCCTACAGTTATTTTTTATATCATTTACTATATTTTCAATATTAGCCATTGCATTATTTTCTTCATACTGTAATCCTCTTCTTGAACACATACCCTTTAGCATTTTTTCAATATATTCAATACTTTTCTTGCTCTCTAATTTATTGCATATATTTAATTGGCTTATATCATAAACCTCTTGCGTGATATACTTGTATTGGTTATTTTTGTCTCTTATTCTTGCTACTTTTTTAAGTGGATTCTCATTTTCTTTTACTTTATATTTATGTTTTTCAACATCGTTCTTTGAGATTATCAAGCTTATGTCTTGTCTTTGAGATTTTAGTATTAATATGTTGCTATAACTTATATTACACATTAAAGATAATGTTTCCAAAAAGTCTTTCATTTTGTTAGTATCGTTAAATGTCTCTTTTACTAAATTGTTTATATTTTCCAATAAATTCTCTTCTATTTTTATCACCTCTTTTAAGACTGCATTTCATCTTCTTCCTCTTTGTTTAATTTCTTTGATTTATTTTCCATATATCTGCTTATTTCTAATTCTATCAACCTATTTAAATTCATCATAAATTTATCCTCTTTTGTTTCCTCATGTTGTTTTTGATTACTATTTTTGGTTTCTTCTATATTTGGTTTTTCTTCTCCTAAATATAGTTTTCTTCTTTCTTCTAGACATTTTTCTTTTTCACTTTTTGCATCTAAAAATAACTTATTCTGTATTTCTATTTTATTTTGTATTTCTTCCACTTCACTTTTTAATTTGATTATTTTATTATTAATCATATCTATTTCTTTTATATCTTTTTGTAAATTCATTACAATGTATATAATTTTCCTTGCTTTGCTCATATCTTCAGATCTCATTGTTAATTTATCTTTATCCTTTTCTAATTTTTCAATTTCTTTCTGTTTCTCTACTTTTTTATCTTCCATTTCTTTTTTTCTTGATTCTATACCTAAAAAGTCATAATTTATTTTTTCTATTTTTGCATCTATTTCTTGCATTTGTTTTAATCTTGTTTTATTTGTTTCATCCATATATATTTTTTCTCCTTTCTTACATCAGTAAATAGGGAATAAATAATCTTCTGTTATTTATTCCCTATTTAAATATTAAATTTTAGTAGCCTGTTCTTGGCAATTTCTTTACTTTTAATTCTTTTTCATATACTTTTGTTGTATGATCATCTTCATCCCAAACTAGATAAGTATCATTATATCCTTCAATTCTTGTTTTATTTGTAAAAGTATCCTCATTTTCTACTGTACTATTTACAGTTGTAAAAATATATGGGTCTATTACTGACTCAAATCCTACATCAACTGTTCCAAAATCAATCTTAAATTCTGTAACATATTCTCCATCTTTTAGTTTTAAATTGGAAAAATCAATATAGTTGTTTACTTGTGTGCTTAAATTATCTTTTAATAGTTTATAATCATTTTTGTTAGTTTTATAATAAATAGCATAGTTTAAGTCTTGATTATATGTTCCAGTTATTAATTTAGTAATTCTTACATACTCTGTTGGTAAATAATCGTACCAAGTAAACTTATCTAATTTAGTATTTCCTGTATTCTTTATGTGAAAGTCATATCTAATTTCTTCATTTGCTGTAGTCTGAATTAAACCTTCTTTTTTTATATCTACATTTGGTTCTTCTGGTTTATTTGTAATATTTACTTCAACTATCTCATCATTTTCTTTTATTTCTGTTGCAAATTCATTTTCATTTAATAAATACCATTTTCCTGATTCTACTTCTTTTATTGTATAATTTCCTTTATATAACTTTCTTGTAATAGCAATACCATTTTCATCGGTAATAATTGTATCTACCAATTGCTTATTAGAATCATATACCTCAAATTTAACATTTGGTATTGGTGTACCTGCTTTGTCTCCTGTAATATTATTGTCTGATTCACAAGTTTTTACAATTTTAATTTTTCCCTTTATTCTTTCATTAGTTATTACTAATTTAATTGTTTCATTAGTTTTAACATCAACCTTAATAGTTTCTCCATTTAAAATGTGCATATCATCGGTTTCAATTTCTTTTATTTTATATTCTCCAATTGGTATTCTTGATGTTTTCGCATAGCCTTCATTATTTGTTATTATTGTCTCAACTACTTCCTCTTTTGAATTAATTACTTGAAATTTTACTCCTTCCATCTTATATTCTTTATCTTCTGCGTCTACTTTTAATATTTCAATTTGACCTTTTAATTTTTCATTTTTTATTGTAATTTCTGCTAATTCATTCCACTCTATTTCTGCATTATATGTTTCATTAGACAGCTCATATATTTCATTTGTTTTTGTTTCTTTTATAGAAACTATTCCTGTTCTTATACCTTCAATATATGCAATACCATTTTCATCTGTTGTAGCTTTGTATTTGAAACCATCTGAATCTATAATCTCAAACTCAACATTTGATACTGGTATTTTCTCATTATCTAAATCAACTTTGTAAATTTTTAAAGATCCTGTTTTTCTTTTATTATCAATATTCACAGTGCTTGTTTCTCCATAGATAAGTGTTGCATTATTTCTTGTAGTATCCAATATATGTTCTTCATCTGTTTCTAGTTCTGTTATAATAACTTTTCCGTGGTTTTAGATTTTCTATAAATATTGTTCCATTTTTATCTGTTATGAAATCTCCAATATTTTCTCCATTCTCGTATCTTATATTAAACTTGATATTTGGAAGTTTTTCTTCTGTTTTTTCATCTGTCTTTATTATTTTTAAATTTGCTGTATCTGAATTTATTTTCAAATTTGTTTTAGTTGATGTTTTTTCGAATGGATCTGCTGCAATTACATAATCTTGGTAATCATCTCTTTCCGCTTCTGCATAAAAAGCAGGACAAGTTTTTACTTTTGCATTCATAACATATATTGTTCCATTTATATCATCTTTAATATTTTGTTTTGGTATTTTAATCTTTACAATGTTTCCGCTCTTTTCATAAGTTGTTCCTGATGGAAATTTACTTAAATTTACATCATAACTTCCTATTTCTTTATTAGCATTCAATTTATATTCTTGAATTACATATTTATCATTTATATACAAATTGCCATCCTTTTGTAATTCCACTGTAGCCTCTCTATATTTTTCAGTTCCATTTTTAGCTTTCCAATATAAATTTTCTGCCTCATCTAATATCTTCTTTCCTCTTCTTTGTAAATCTTTTAATGTAAGTCCTAGTGCTAAATCAGATCCAAGAATACGGTCTGCTACTTTATATGTACTTTTAGGAGATTCATTATTTACTAAACAATGCACAACCACTTTTGTTACGAAATACCAGTCGTCATCACATTCTACACTTGTTTCTTTCCAGTTTACTCCCATATATCCTTCATATAAACATCTCCATATTGCTTGGTCTTTTAATACTTCTTTTATATATGAATCATATCCATCAAAATCTGTTGCTCCTGATCCTACACCGTGGTTTGCTAGGTTCAATACAGAATGCAGGTAATTTTTGCTTTGTATCTGGGTCTTTATAATAAACCTTGACAACTAATTTAATTGCACCTGAATCCTTTATTTCTAAAAAACCGTGGCAATTCTTTTTCACCATACAAATGGCTAGTATCTCCTATCTGCAATGTTGCAAAAGCAGGAACACTAATATTTAAAATTGTTATTAAAATCATAAATATTGCTATAATTTTTTTATTAATTTTCTTTATCATTTAAAATCCTCCTTAAAAAAAGAAACCTCACTAGGTTTCTTTAAAATTTTATATTTAATTATTCTAAAACTTCTTGATGAACATAAGCTTTTGTATCATATAAATAATATGATGTTCCTTTACTATTATATCTATACTCATCTTCTATATAAACTTTTACTATGCAACCTGTTAATGCTACTCCGTTAAGTTTATAGTCACCACTATATGAAAACCAATAATTAGTTGGCTTTGATGTAACTGCTACTGCATATCCTCCAAACTCATTATAGTCACTCTGACTTTTCATTAGATTATTTATATATGAAACTGCATGAGCTGTTTTAGATGAATTATATTTAGTAAAATGCCTATTTGCTAAATCTTTGTTTATTTCTTCTTGTTCTTCTTCTTTTTTGTCTTCTTTATTTCCTTCGTTATCTACATTAGGATGCTTATTATCATTATCTACCTTATTATTTGTGTTATTATCATTTTTGTTGTTATTATTTGTGCCACTATCGTTTTTATTACTGTTGTTTGTTGTAATATTCATTTTATCATCTGTCTTGTTATTGGTATTATTGCTTGTTTGTTTATTATTCAAATTATTATCTTCTTTTGTTTGACTATTTTTATTTGAATCCTTTGTATTCTCTTTAGTTATTATATTATTGTTTTCTTTTTTAATTTCACTAACATCATATGAAATTGCATTTGTTAATAAAGAATTTGTAATATTTTCTTTTTCTTCAATTACTATGGCATTCTCTAAAGTATTACTATTTGATATTGTTGTTTTAGATCTATGTTTTTTTAATAAAACTGTTACAACTATTAATACTAAAATAATCAAAATAAAAACAAGTACAAGTACCTTTTTCTTTTTCATAAAACATCACCTTCTATATTTGATGTTAACATTAATTTTTAGGTTTGGCAATAGATTTTACTCAATTTCCGTTGCTTGCACACAAAGTCTTTGGTTTCTTTTATCTGATATACAAGTTATCAATGTTAGTTTATTTTCTTTAGTAGGTTGTAATAAACTCCAATCTGTCTCATAAATTACTTTTATATTATCTACTTTGTAATTTCTTGTATAAAATTTTGTTTTATAAGTTAGAATATCACCTTCTTCCAATTCATTAATCCTAGCAAAGTATGAATACTGATTTCCTCTATTATGTCCGAGCTAGTCCTATATTTCCATCATAAGTAGCTGTTTCTTCTATATGTCCTATATATTTACTTAAAATATTACTGTCTGTTCCCTCTCGAACTGTTGCTTTTAGACCAATTTTTTCAATAGTTAATATTCCTAATACTTCTTCATTCCAAACATTTTCTACTTCTTCATATATAATATTTTCATAATTTTTGTCTGTAACAATTGTATTCACATCAACTAATTCAGTATTTTTATTATACAAAAAAATACCTATCATGGTAATGATAAGTATAATAATAGAGATGATACTCAAAATTACAATTTTACTCTTTGTCATTATATCCTCCTATACTACTATTTCAATTTCGTTTTCTTTTATATTACAGATAAATTGTCTATCAAAATATTTTACTGTAATGTTTTGACCATACCATTTATTGTATAAATCATTCTTTAAAACTATTTTATATTTTCTTGAAATTTCATTGTTTTGTGGTGTTATATCTATTAACTTTCCATTTGCTTTTATCTTTCTTATTAATTTCCAATTATTATTTTGATAGTTATATATTAAAATATTTTTTCTACTTATAAGAATAATTCCACTAAATATTATAATTCCTGTTCCAGTAGCAACAGTTGGTACAACTATATTATTTTTTGTTTCTTCAGTTTTCTTTTCTATATTCGATTCTTCTGTTGCAACTTCAGTATATTTTATTGTTAATGTAACTGTATCCACAACTTCTTTTTTCAATTTCCCATTATATTTTACAGTAGCAATATAATTAGTTACAACTGTTCTTTCTCTTATTGCCTCATATTTCATAATCCCATTATACAAGACTGGTACATCTCGTCCATCTATTATTTGCGTTTTACTAACTGTCCATACTGGATCTACTAAATAATATGTTACATTATCTTTTTTTATTGTTTTTGGAATATTATTAAGTTCATTACTTTTTACATTCTTATATTCTTTTTCATAATAGACTTTGTATTCTTCTCTATAACTATCATTTGGCTTAATTGTTACAGAATTATTATCTATTTTTAATGTTCCAGTATAACCATCTTCTTTTACATTTAATTCTTGTTTAAACATATTCAAAACTTTATATTTATCATTAGTATTAACAAGTAGTTCCTTTGTTATTTCTTTATTTCTAGATACTATCTTCGTACTTTCTTTTTCTATAATATCTTCTAACTTATATGTAATTCCGTCCTTATTTATTTCTTTCTCTAACTCCTTTTTGCAATTTTCAATTTGATTTACTTTTACTGTTTTTTCATATTCAAATGTTTTTAAATTATTATCTGTTGCATTGCTTATTACCATATTTCCAATTATTGCTGATAAAATCGTAGCAGATAATATAATTGGTACTATTTTTCTTTTTACCATAGTTTCACCTTCCTTATTTTGACTTTAAAATATTCTTACTTCTTAAATCTTTAACAATTAAATTTGTAATATAATCTTTCATTGTTACATCAGGACTTATACTCATTAAATATTGTCTCATTAATTTATGTATATTCCCATTCATCGAAAAACACACATGTTTACTACTTATATCTTTATTCAAATTCTTCTTCCTCCTCTTTTAATTTATTTTTAGATAATTTCTTTTCTAAATCTCTTTTTGTTTTTTCTTGTTTTAATTCTTTTAAAAAATCAGCTGTAACTTTTATATTATTTTCCTTTTTGCTCGACTTTTCCTTATTGTTTTCATCATTTAATTTTTTTATATCTTTCTGTTTATTGTTTTCTATTGTTGTTTTATTTTCTTTTTTATCTGTTGTTTCTTTACTACTTGTTTCTTTCGTTTCTTCTTTTTTATTTTCTTTTAAAGTTTCATTCACTTTTATTTTTTCTGTCTCATTTTCAACTACTTTTTTTATTTCTTCTTTAATTTCTGAAATTTGTTTTTTTTCTAATGTACTTTCTTTGGTTTCTTCACTTATTTTTTCCTTTTGTTTGTTTTGTTTCATATTTTTTTCTAAATTATCTTTTATTAGACCTGTAACATAATCTTTAAGGGTTATATTGTGTTCTAATAAATGATATTTTATTTTCTTTTGCAATTCTTCATCTATTTTAATTGCTAAAACTTTCATATTTTCCATAAAATTATTTCCTTTCCTTACTTTCATAAAAGCATATTTCCTAATTATTAAAAATTTGAATTAACAAATTTCTTAATTGCTCATTGAATAAAACTGTAATTCCAATACTTGTTAATATAAAAAACAATATTCCAATTATCAGTTTTACTATTTTTGTAATTAATTCTAGTAAAAAGAAATACACATTATTTGATTTATGCGTATTTCTCTTAATAACAAAATTTATTAACTTTTTTGTTTTAAATTTTAGTTTCTTCTTATTTTCTTTTTTCTTCAATATCTTTTCTTGTTCTTTTTTATCAAATATTCTCACTTGTTTCTTTTGTATTCCTTTTTCAGAAAGTGCATCTAACATTTGCTTTTCTATATTTTGTACTAAATCTGTATCAACAATATTATATATTTTTAATTGATACAATTGTTCAAGCAACAGATAATTATTATTATAACTTGCCATAACAATTATTCTTATTTTTGGATACATTATTTTTAATTGACTAATAATTTTAGGAAAATTATTTAAATCTATAATGCACTCTAAATCAATTATAAAATATCTTAATACATTAAAATTCACATTCGTTCTTTTTATGTATTCTTCTATATTAATATCATTATGAGTCTCATATAAAACTAATATATTTTTTTCTACACATATCTTTTGTATTATATTTTTTGTTTCATTTTTAGCAATATAATTAAGCACATTTACCACCTCCTTAATCAAACCATTGTTCTTCAAATGGTACATTATAAATTATATTGCCAGATTTTAGAAATTCTATGTTATTATTTTCTACTTCACTTTTTCCAATTTTCCAAAAAGTATTGTTAAAAATAACAATAATAACTATAATTATTAATATCAACACATAATGTACTAATTCTTTTTTATGTTCAAAATCTTTATTCATCAATTACTCCATTTCTTCAAATAAATATGGTGCAGGATCTATCTGCACTTTATTTGCTAATCTTATTTCAAAATGTAAATGATCACCTGTTGAATTTCCTGTTGTTCCTTGTATTCCTATAATTTGACCTTCAATTACTTCTTGATTTTCTTTTACTTTTAAAGAATTATCTTGCATGTGAGCATAAAATGTATAAAATATATTCCCATTTTCATCTTTGTGCTTTATTTCTACACAATTTCCATATCCATTCTGCCATCCTGCCCATGTGACTGTCCCAACTTTTACACAAATAATATTACTATTCTTTTCTCCTACCAAATCAATTCCCTTATGATTAGATGATACTACTCCACCACCTTCTCTATTTCCAAATGCACTTGTTACAACTTGAAAATTTGCAACTGGTATTGGAAATTTTCCTTTATATTGTATATTGTCTTCAATTTCAATATCATTTGTATATTTGTTATTTTCTTTAGATGTACTATTGCCAAACTCTAAAAATGCACAACCCATTATAATTATAAAAAGAGTAACTCCTATTGATAAATACAATATTTTATGCATATATTGGCTCACTCCTGAACTTCTCATCTATCTTTTTTAACTCTTCTTGGTCTATATACATATTAATGAATATTTTTCTAATACCTGCTATGAACAGAGCCTCTCCTATTTTAGCATTATAGATTAATTGTGTTTCTTTATCCGTCAGCTTAAATGTTTCTTGTACATCTCTTAAGTCTTGACCATCTAATTTAAAGAATAATTTATATGTACTATTAGTAAATAAGCTTTGTCCATATAATCTAATTTTTTCATTTAGGAAATCCTGAATTGATTGGGTTATAACAATAATATTTGAATTATATTTTCTTGCTCTTTTACTAATATTTTTTAAATATTCAAGAGTTTGTGGAATATTAGGGTCTATTAACATGTGGCATTCATCTGCTATAAGAATTGTTCTTTCATTTATATCTCTGCTCAAGAAATCCCAACAGTATGACATTATATTGTAATATTGTGCTCTTTTGTATTGTTCTTGGAACTTATGCATACTGCTTGTATTAAATACTGTCATGTCAGTATTTATATCAATGTTAGTATAACCATTCCATATATCTGATGATTGACCAACACAAATTGGTCTTATTAATGACAAAATCTTTTCGTATATTACATTATATTTTTGCTTGTTTTTTTCTTCTATAAAAAAATACAAATCTTCCAATTTAGGAAAATCTGTATTTTTTAATTTAGCAATATTAGTATTTTTACTTATATTAAACTTTTTATATAGTTCTTCTAGTAATAACTCTAGTGCAGAGAACTCCATATCTTGTAAACTAGGATATAAAATTGAAAAAAATGTTCTTAAAAATTGAAAATGTAATGCTAATGAATTTGAATCTTCTTCTCTATCTATTCTTACCTGTAGTGGATTTAATATTCCTCCTTTTTCTCCTCCATTACAATTTATAATCTTTCCTCCTAAATTTTTACAAAGGTAGGAATATTCATTTTCGGGATCTATAATTAATATTTTACTACTAGGTATTTCATTATATGCAATATGCTTTACAGCAACACTTTTTCCTGATCCTGAACTACCAACAATAACCATATTACTATTAGTTCTATCAGAATCTTTTTGCCACATATTAAAAATTACAATACCTCCTTTTTCATTAATACCTAGATAATATCCTTTTTCATCAATAAATGTATTTTTGTTAAACAAAAAACCTCCTGTAACTGTTGATGTCAAAATATTTCTTTTAAAATAATTATTTATTTCTCTTTGTATTGTGAAAAATGGTGCAATTGATTTATAGCCTTCTTGTAATAAAAAATTTGTCAATGGTCTTATTTTCAATTTTTGTTTTATTACTTCTTTTTCAATCTCCTTACACTTTTTATTTAAGTTATTTTCATTTTCATCTGTTACTAAAATATAAATGCTTAAATATGAAACAACTTCATTATTTTGTAGTATTCTACTAATAATTTCACTAGCTTCTTTTATTTCTTTCTCTTTTAATTGTTTACTAGATTCATTCTTTGCTAACTTTGCAAGTGCTGTTGCATCTCTAATTCTTCTATCTAATCCTTCTAATAATTCTGAATTATCAGTTGGCTCTATATTTATCGAGAAAACTGCTCCGATTTCATTTACTATCTTTCCGAGCCATCCTAGTTCAACATTAGTTGGATAATGTATTATTGTATAAATCTTTGCAAATTTATCTCCTAAATATATCTTATTTCTATCAAATTTAAAACCTCCGACATGGAGTTAAAAGATTTATTAAATCATAATTATATTGTGTCTTTTTCAGTTTTATTACCTCTCTTTTTAAGAACTGCCTCTTCAATTCTTTTCTTTGCTATTTCATAATAATTTTTATCAATTTCAAATCCTATATATCTTCTATTTTTATTTATTGCTCCTACAAGTGTTGTTCCACTACCAGCGAAACAATCTAATATTAAATCTCCCTCCTTACTAGAGTTTTCTATATGATATTCTATTAATTCCAACGGTTTTATTGTTGGATGTTTATATTTTTGTTTATCAACTTTATTAGTTAATGAGATATAATACTTTCTTTTAGTATGATAATTCCCATATAATTTAACTCCTTTTTCTCTAAAAAATAATATGTATTCTGTATCAGGCAAATAATTGTTATTTATTAGTGGAGATGGATTTTGTTTATGCCAAGTTAATATTTCATGATTACAGTTTTTATTACTAAAGTAATTTAGTAAATCTTTTACTTGCCTTTTTGAACAATAAATATAAATATTAATTTTCTTCATTTTTTGAATTAGTAAATCCAATACTTTTAAATCAAACCCATCTTTTAAATTTAACAAATCATTTGCATATTTATTCATATTGGAAACATTTTTTACTTTATTAATATTAAGTAGGTATGGTGGGTCTATAATTACTAGGTCTATACTATTATCATTAATTAGTTTTAATCCTTCCATACAATCTATATTGTATATTTCATTTGTTTTTAACATTTAACTCCTTTCTTTTAATTTTTGTGATGTGATTCTCGTAATCATTTTCTTCATCTTTATATGCCTGTAAATTAAAAAATTTTATTAAATAAATAATATCGTCTTTACTTAATATTTCACTTTGTAATTCACAATTTCTTAATCTATTCATCCAATTGTTAGCTCTCTTTTGTAACTCTATTTTTGATTTCTCTGTTTCTTTTTCCCAAATGACTAAATAAAATTCATTTTCTATGATTTCTTTATTAGTAACCAAATTTAATAAAAATTGTATTCTGTTATTAATTATTTGTATAAATTTATCATTGTTTATCATTTGTTTTAATGTTTCTTGTTCTTTTATATTATCTGAAATATCTAATATTTTTGGCATAATTAATATTTTATATGGATATTGCTCATTCGAAAATTCTACACTCATATAATTCATTTTATTTTCAAGTTCTTGTTCAGATAACAGATCAAAATTTTGTGGTTTTATATTTAAAAACATTAATATATAACCATCTATTGTAATTACATAGCCTTCTTCTGTTATATCTGCTATATTTAAAAATTCATTTAAAGATATATCATTTTTGTTACTTAACAACTTTTTTATTATAAAAATCACCTCCGACATACTTATATTCTCTTTGCATTGTCTGAAATTTTAATATGTTTTTTATAGAATCTGACATTGAAAAATTATTTCTGCTTTTTGTAAAAAAAATAACACTCATTACTATTGTTCCTATAACTATAAGTGTCGATATTAATGCTTGTTTAAATATTAAATAAATAATATAAGCTATAACACTGGCAATTACACCACATATTATTGTTCTTATTAATTCTTGTGTACCAAAACCTTCAAAAAACTCCGTTTTTAATCTTATTTGACTTGGTATTTTTAATAATCTTTTACTTTCCATTGTTATCATTTCCTCCTGTTTCTATATTATTATTTTGATTTGATTTTGCATTAATGTATTCTGGATAAGTATATGTAGTGGGAAATATAAATCCATCTGCATCTCTGTAATATTGTATATCTGCATAATATCCTTTCCAAAAATCTTGGCACTCATTAAATAACCTTAAATACGAAACATTATCTACTACTTTACCTTCTGAATATAATCCAAACGCATAATGTAGTGGCTCATCATCAGTAAGTGCTGCCAATTTTTTTCCTGTATCAGTTACGACATACCTTTTTCCTCCTAAATTAACTACTTCTCTATCTTGACAATCTTTATCTTCTACTTTTTCTATTGTCATATCAGATGCCCCTTCATCTACTATCTCAACCGTACTTCCAAAATACATTTTAGGTATATCAACTAGACTAAATGAAATTGTTATTAATATTGTTGCAATTAGTAAATGTTTAGTTAATTTTATATATTTACTTTTTTCATCTGGCTCTATACTCATTTTTATTAATAATATAATAAATGTAACCCCTGCAATTCCAATTCCTATATTTCTTAATATTCCTATTAATTCTTGTAAAGTTTCGATATTCTATCTCCTCCTTCTCCAATTTGGCATTAATGCTCTTATTGATCTTGCAGTATTTCCCATACTGTTTATTAGACTTCCATTTGGTCTTATCATAAATTTTCCTAGCATCATTGGTGTATTTACAGATACGATTGCTATTGCAATTCCATAAATTAAATGACCATTAACAAGTGCTAATATTGATAAATTTAATAAGCCTAGTTGAACAACAAGAGTAAAAGCAGTAAGTAGAAAATCTCTTACATACTCTGTAAAAACACCATTATCAGAATTTAAAAGTCCAATTGATGCAAAAGGTATTCCTAGTCTCATTACAAGAATTTCTATTCCTTTCATAATAAATTGACAAATTAATATAAGCCATACAATCAATAATACTAAACAAGCAACTGCAGTAAATATTCCTCCCCCCATATTGCCTGTTAAAATTTCTGCTAAATTTGTTCCTTGAACAGTCATATTGGATAATATTCCATTTAAAAATTCTTGTACTATTCCTACAAATATGTTATAAATTTCTTTAAAACATATCATAATAATTACCGCTTTAATCATTCCTATCATTAATTGAATAGGATTTTCTTCTGCATCTCCTTCTCGCATCATAAAATAAATTTTTATAGCTTTACTAATAAAAACAATAATTAGAATATATATTGCGAAACTAAAAATAGTCTCATAAATTTTATTAAAATTTATAAAACTACCATCTGCTAATTTTAAATTACTGAGCTCTCTTTCTATATGGAAAACTAAATTTACCATGCTTTTAAAAAGAGAGTTTAATGTTGCTTCAGAGCCTCCAATAAAACTTTCTATGAGTTCTACAAGCATATCTGCCATATATGTATCACCTTCTTTTTATATAAATTCTCTTTATATTTACTTGTAGAATCCTAATATTGTATCTATTAATGCTAATCCACATGTTATAAGTACCATAGCAATTAATGTTGTCTTTATATTTTGCATATTTCTTCGTCTTTCTCCTTCATCATTTGTCTTTAAACAATACACATAATAGATGAAGTAACCTCCACAAATCGTTATGCCTATTCCTACCAACCAACTTATTACTGCATCTACTAATTTTTCAGTTCCAATTACTAATTTTGTACTTTCTAAACTAGATGCATTGACAACTTGTTGCATTGTATTTAACAAAATAATTACTAATATAATTTTAAATATAATCTTAATAATCTTTCTTACATTTTCCTTTTTTAGTTTCAACTTTTTATCTTCCTTTCCAAATTATTCTTTATCATATTTACTATTTCCTCATTTTCTTCAATACTATAATCTTCAAGTTCTAAATTATAATACTTTTTCCATATCTCCCAAATCTTTATTTTTTCTAGTTTACTTTCCTTTCTATCTTTTTCTCTTTCAATTCTTAATCTTGTATTTTCTGCTTTTGTTCCCATACAGTTAATTTGGTTAAAGTACATTTTTGAAATATCTGGTACATTTAAAATAGCAGGTGGTTTTCCTGCTATCATTAATAAAATATATGGACTTTCTATCCTTTGTATTTCATCTGCTGTTAATAGTTTTCTTGAAACAAGACTCATGCTACTACTACTTCTATCATTTTTTATATTTGAATTACTGCTTTCTCCATAACTTTGAGCTGTATATGTTCCTAATTTATCTGATATTTTTGTTGCTGTATCTATATTAGCACTTTTCAAATACATCCAAGCACAATTATCTAAAATATTTTGTGCTCCTTCTTTTCCATATCGTTCTTCTAATTGAGCAAAACTTTGTAAGCATATTATAAATCTAATATTTCTACTTCTCGAAACTGTTAGCATTGACTGGAATGAATCAATTTTGGTAAAGTTTGCAAATTCATCTAATATAAAATTCATTCTTATACCTAGTTCTCCACCTTCAGTTCTACTTGTTTCAACAAGTGATGTGTAAATTTGTTGTACTAATAAACTTCCTAATTTATGATATGTATCTCTGTCATCTGGTAATAACATATAGATTGCTGTCTTTTTCTTTGCGAAATTTCTTAAATCAAAATCTGATTTTTGAGTATTATTTGCCACATAATCATTGATAAACATTTGCAAAGTTGAAAGTGCTGCAGCAACAAAACTACCTCGAGTCTTTGAAGGTGCTGTTCCTGCTACTGCAAAAAACTTCTTAATTGGATCATCCGCATCTTTATTTTTCATATATTTATCAATTAACATTTCTCCATCTTCTGCTGTTTTAAACATTTCTGCAACAAAGTAATAAGCATTAGCAAGTGTTTGATATTTCCTTTTTCCTTTATTTTCAAGTACAACTGCCATTATTGCTGTCTTAATTACTGACATTTCTCCGTTTACCCATATAGGTTCTGTTTTATCATTTTTAGTAACTAATACATTTACAATATCATTAACTAAACTTTCTGCCAAAGCTATATTTCCATCTTCAACTGCATTTATGACAATATCTAAATAATTGTATTTATTGCTTTTTAAAAACTGTATATAATCAATAGCTATTACATCATATCCTAATTCTTTTAATTTAGTAGCTGTATATAAATATAGTTCTCCTTTAACATCACTTATAAACATATTTTCTCCGACTTAAACCTAGCATAGTTATTGTTGGTATTATAATACTTCTGCTTTTCCCTGATCCTGAACTTCCTACTATAGTTAAATGAACATTATCATCAATATAGTAATATTTTTCTATATTATCTTTTCTTTCAAAATTAGTTATAACACCACCTGAAGAAAAAGAAACTTCATTATATTGTTTATTTCTATCTAAAATATTACATTTAAAATTTTTACTATAATCTTTTTTATCTAACCACCACGAAGTGCCATATTGTCCATCTCCTACTGGAATTGGAACTTCTATTTTATTTGTTAATTTTATTGTATTGCTATGA
>CAMMTN010000025.1 GCA_946499885.1 uncultured Clostridium sp.
AAATGAAGAAAGGAGTGTATGGTTATTTAAGTTATTAAATATATCATACAAGGAGAAAAAATGTCAGTTTTACAAGCATTAGTTTTAGGAATAGTGCAAGGATTAACAGAATTATTACCAATATCTAGTTCAGCTCATTTAATATTAATACCATGGATATTTAATTGGGAGATGCCAGAAAGTTTTGATGTTGCACTGCATTTAGGAACATTACTTGCAATAACATTATTTTTCTTTAAAGATTGGATAAAATTAATAAAAGGTGGATATGAGCAAGTTGTAAAAAAGAAAAAAAGCACAGAAGGAAGAATCTTTTGGTACATAGTTGCAGTAACAATACCAACTGGAATTTTAAGTTTAGTGTTAGATAAATTATCAGAATATATTTGTGACAAATTTCAAATTGAGACAATACTAATTGCTATTGCATTAATAGTATTAGGCATTGTACTATATATAGTTGATAAAAAATCAGCATCTAAAATAAAATTTGAAGATATATCATTTAAACAATCATTTTTAATAGGTTTATCTCAAGCAATAGCTGCTGCATTTCCTGGAACATCGAGATCTGGAATAACAATGACAGTAGCAAGAGCATTAAAAGTTGATAGAGAAAGTGCTGCAAAATATTCTTTTTTACTTTCAACACCAATAATTTTAGCAGCAGTATTAGTAAGTATTTCTGATTTTGAATTTACACTTGCATTTCTGGCTGGAGTTTTAGCTAGCTTTTTAGTAGGAATATTAGTAATAAAATTTTTACTAAATTATTTAAAAAAAGGAAGTTTTAAAGTATTTGCAATTTATAGAATTATTCTTGGAATAATTGTGATTGCTATAACTTTTGTTAGATAAATAATATTTTTTTGAAAATGGATATTTTTAATGTAGTGTTTAAAAATATTCATTTTTTCAACATTGCAAAATATGAAAATATCACAAAAATATTACAGAAATATTACAGAAATATTACAGAAATATTACATTTACATTAAAAATTTAAAATAATATTGACTTTTTTAAAAAAAAAGATAAAATATTAAAAGAAATATAGTGATACTAAAAAAGGAAAAAAGTACAAGTATTATTTATTACATTTTGCAAAACATAATAAAGACATAAAAAACGAAGGAGAATAAAATGCCAAGTTGTTTAGGATTATATATAGAAAATAATGTAATTAAATATGCAAAAGTGACAAAGGACCATGAATTGTTAAAAATTGAAGCTTTTGGTGTAAAGTTTTATGAAAAAATAGGAGAAACTTTAGAACAAATTATATCTGAAACTTTTAGTTACAATATACCAATAAGTATCAATCTTTCAGAAGAAACTTATAATTACTTTTATATGTTTAGCTTGCTTAATAAAAATGATTTGAAAAAAGCAGTAGATACAGAATATGAATCTTATTGCTATGATAAAAAAATGAATAAAAATGCTTTTGAAACAAGATATGCAATATCAAATGAGATAAGTGATAAGGATAAACTAAAAATAATTCATGTTTCTGCTAATAAGTCTTCAATAGCAAAAAAAATGCAAACAATGAAAGAATATAAAGTATCAACTATTTCACCAATAGGAATAAGTATAGCAAATGTTGCCGCAGTTAAGCCTAAGGAAAACATGATTATAGTTAATATGGAGGAAAATACTACAATAACAGTAGTTATTAACCAGAAAATATATAATGTAGAAAAGTTAGAAGAAGGTTCAAGTGAAGTTTTAGAAAAAATCTCAAGCAAGGAAAATTCATATTCAAAAGCTTATGAGATATGTAAAAATTCTACTATATATACAATGGAAGGACAAGAACTACAAGATGAAACTAATGAATATTTAGACTATATTATGCCAGTTTTGTATAAAATAGTAACAAAACTACAAGATTATATATCAAATTCAACAATTAAATTTGAGAAAATATATATAACCGGTACAATGTCAGTGGTAAATAATATAGATTTATATTTCCAAGAATTTTTCCCAAATATTAAGTGCGAAATACTAAAACCATATTTTATTTCAGATAATATGAAATTAAATGTTAAAGATTATATTGAAGTAAATTCTGCAATATCACTTGCTATGCAAGGTTTAGGATATGGTATTAAAACGATGAACTTTAAAAAGCAAAGTCTCAAAGATCAATTGCCAGATTGGTTTAAATTAGATATTTCACTTGGAAAAAAAGAAAAGAAAAATATAAAAATAAATTTTAGTTTATCTGGTAAATTAGATGCTACAGAGAGATGGCTATTAAGAGGGACAGCAGGCATTATTATATTTATAGTTTTATATTCAGGATGTTCTATATACTTAAATAGTAAGATTAACGAAAAAATTGAAGAAACAAATGAAGTAAGTTCTTATACAGATTCTCAAATAGCATTAGCTGAAAGTGATATTACCAAAGTAAAGGAAAAAGCTAATAAATATCAAGAAATGACTAATAATTTAAAGGATATAAATGATAAAATTGAAGATGATTTAAGTCTAAAAAATTCAATACCAAATTTATTAGTAGAAATTTCAAATGTAATACCACAAAATGTTCAGATTACGCAAATAGAAAATACGTCGGATAATAATGATAGGCACATAATAATTAATGCACAGTCAAAATATTATGATGATCTTGGATATTTTAAAGCAAAGCTTAAAGAAGAAGGAATTTTAAATAACATTGTATCTACTCAAGGTGAAAAACAAGGAGAATTTGTTAAAATTGTTATAGAGGGGGATTTGCCATGAGAAAAATATTAATTTCGGTATTGATTGTATTACTAATTGTTTTGGCATATTTCACTATATTTCAAGGAATTTCTTTAGGAACTTTTAATGTATCAAGTGTAAAAGAAATTATAGAACTTAATGATGAATTAAAGGCAAAGATAGATGAAACAAATAGTAAAATAAAAAATCAGTTAAAATCAAAAGAAACAGAATTGTCAGATAATGTAGAGACACTTTTGAAAAATAAAGAAGATTATTATAAATTAGCAAATGTTAGTACAGAAAGTGAAATAAATGAAGCTAACACAGAAGAAATATACAACACAGAATTTTTATTCTTGAAAATAGGAAGACATGCAAGAAAAGAAGGAGTAACTTTAAATATGCCTGTAAAAACTGGAACTACAGGAGATCCTTTAGTGAAAGATTTATCTTTTACAGTGGAAGGTAAATATTATGGAATTATTGATTTTGTTTCTGTATTAGAAAATGATAGTGATTTAAATTTTAGAATCGATGATTTTAAGATGGTTCCACTAGGAGAAAATTTGCAAGCAACATTTAATGTAAGAAATATTAAGATAAAAGTAGAAAATACAACACAAAATGTAACTACTACAAGTGAAACAACTACAACATCTGAAAGTACAACTAATAACACTAATTCAGTAGACCAATAGGAATGGAGGTAAATATGCTAAAATCAGTAATGAAAGAAATCATTATAATATTACTTTTAAGTATAGCTATATTATTAATTTTAGGAATACTTTTTTATGATTATATTCCTATTAATCAGACAGTACCTACAAAAGAAGCATATGTTACGCCAAATACTGTAAAAGGCGAAATAGATGAAACTATATCAGAGTCAGAAAAAGTGGAAGTGACATATGAAGTAACAGATTCAGATTTAAATATATATAAACAAAGCGGTAGTTACACTGAAGGAAAAGCAAATCCATTTGCAATGGGACAAACTATAGATGAAACAACCAATACAGAAGATGATAAAGATACAAATGAAAGTACAAATGGTAATGAACAAAAAGATGAAACAAATGAACAAACAAATACATTTTGGAATGATGAAGGAATTAAATAATAAAATATTTAATTTAAATAAAAATTAGGTTATATTTATAATTCATATAGATATATACAAATAAATTTAAAAGGAGGAATTTTTTATGTTAAAAAATCAAAAAGGTATTACTTTAGTTGCTTTAGTTATAACAATAGTTATATTAATAATCTTAGCAACAGTGGCTATTACTTTTGCTTTTGGAGGAAATGGACTAATAACAAGAGCAGAACAAGCTGAAGATTTCCAAGCAAATGCTGATGCGCAATTTAATGAGTTCACAACAAATACAACAACATTTATTAACAAAATATTAGAAAATGCCGGAATTACTGAATAAAATTAGTAAATTTTAAACGGTTTAAGATTTATTTAAACTATAATATTAAGAGGTTATACATTTTAAATATAATTTAAAATATTTAATTATATTTTAAGTATGACCTCTATTTTAAAATAAGGAGCAAGGCTGAAAAATAATTATAATTGGTGGCTAACAAACTTCTTTTGAAATTTAATCAACGTACAATGAGTACGCTTCATAAATTTCAAATTCCGTTTTCCTAGCCAAAATTTAATTCTTTTCCAACCATGTTTATTCTCATGGAGGAATGTGAACAAATATGGATTACATACTATATATACTAATATTTATTATAGGAACATTATTTGGAAGTTTTTTCACATTAGCAGTTTATAGAATTCCGATTAGACAAGATATAACACATACTCGTTCTTATTGTCCAAAATGCAATCATAAATTAAGTTTTTGGGATATGATTCCAATATTAAGTTATATATTCTTAGGTGGTAGATGTAGATATTGCAAAGAAAAAATAAGAATTAGATATTTACTATTAGAAGTTTTATCTGGAATTGTATTTGTAATGTTTACAGCATCAATAAAATTAAGTATAGTTAATGTTCAATATCAAACATTAGTATATTTTATTTTTGGAATATTATATCTTGTATCAATATTTTTAATAGCAGGAATTGATAAAGAAAATATAAAAATAGAAAAGCCAGTTCTATTATTTGGCTTTATTTGTGTTGGGATATATATGATATATCTATATATACTAGAACATGATACTAATATGTATAGATATGTTATTTATTTAATACTTTCATGCTTACTATTATTATTTAGTATTTTTTACTTAAGAAAAAAAGGAAAAAATAGTTATACAACGGATATATTAATATTAATAATATTTATGTTATTATTTACATATGAAGTCGTATGTATATATACAATTATAGTTACATTAATTGCAATTATCATTCATTTAATACTAAATAAACTGTATATATCAAAAAATAAATTTGTTAAAACAATCAAATTAGAAAATGAAAAAATGCCAATAGGATTTTATTTATGCATTTCAAACATAACTATATTAATATTAACAAATTTTATAATTTTTTATAGGTGATAAAATGAAAAAAAAGATAAAAAGTAAGATAAATTCAAATAAAGGTTTTACTATACAAGATTTACTAGTTGCATGTTTTATAATTATTATTTTTGTTGGAACTATTTCTTCTTTAATGTATACAGTATATAAAACCAATATAAAAGCGAGACTAATGTCTCAAATGACTGTATATGCTGTAAAAATATTAGAAAATATTGATAAAATATCTTATGAAGAAGTTCAAACAAAAACAGCTGATGAATATAAAGATGAATTTTCTATACCAGATGAATTTAATGTTCAAATCCAAATATCAAATTACACAGAAAATTCTAATAGTATAAATGATGTGATAAAGGTAGTCAACTTAAAATTATCATATACATTTGTAAATGAAACAGAAGAATTTGTAGTTACTAGATTAAAAATAAAAGAAATTTAAAACCCTCTTTTTACTAGTTTTAATTTTAGAAGGGAATGTGATTATGTGAAAAATATAAAAAATAATAAAGGAGTTACTTTAGTAGCATTAATAGTATATATTGTTATATTTATATTGATCATAGGAATAATGTCAACTATAAGTTCATTTTTCTTTAGAAATATGAACAATGTAATTAATGAACCTAAATATGCTTCAGAATTTAATAAATTTATTATGTTTTTTGCAGTAGATGTAAAAAACAATTCGGAAGCTACAGTAACAACTGATACAATAAAATTTACTGATGATTTGATATATAAATATGAAAATAATTGTATTTATAGAAACGATTTATTAATAGCACAAAATATTTCAGCTTGTAAGTTTTCTTTAAATACGCCTTATACTGTAAATTCAGTAACGAAAAATATTATAAATGTATATATAAAAATGGGTAAAACTGAAAATAATATTTTTGAAGAAAATATTGATTTCACCCTAAAATATTGGTAATAATATTAGTAAAAATGTAAAGAATAATATATATAACTAATGAAAGGAGAGATTCTATGGATACAAAAAGAAGACAACCTTTAGGCATAGAATTAGTAAAAAAAGGAATTGTAACAGAAGAAGATATAGAAAGAGCATTAGATTACCAAAAAGCAGAACCTAAAAAGAAAATAGGAGATATTTTAAATATATTAAGAGTATGCGACCCATATGTATTAATAAAAGCTATGGGAGAAATACTTGAAGAAAAAGCAATATATCTTAGAGAAGCAGATATAAAAATAAATATGTTAGATTACATTTCTTTAGATATAGCAAAACAACATAAGGCTATTCCATTTGAAGAAACAGGTGGAAGAATAAAGGTTTGCTTTGCAGATACATCAAATAGAAGAGCAGTCGAAACAGTACGACTTTTATTATTAAATAAAGGTCTTATAATGGAAAAATATATTACATTTGAAACAAATGTTGACTTAATATTAAATTCATTTGCAGGAAGTAATGAAGCAATAGATGTTAATGCAGATGTTTCTGGATTTATTGATAGTGTAATAAAGACTGCTATGGAAAAAAGAGCAAGTGATATTCATATTGAACCAATGCAAGATGGGTTAAGAGTAAGATATAGAATAGACGGTGTATTAGTAAATGAAGCTAATGTAGGCAAAGAAAGAGAAGCCCAAATTGTAGGAAGATTAAAAGCTATATCAAATATGCACCAAGAAAAGCAGGAGTCACAAGATGGTAGAATTATAATGTATCCAGATTATAATATACGTGTATCATCACAAAAGAATATCTATGGAGAAAAATTTGTTTTAAGATTATTAAAAAAGAATGCAGATGTAAGATCTATTTTTGATTTAGGTTTTCCAGAAGATAAACAACTAGTAAAAGATTCTTTTAATAAGAAAAATAGTATAACAGTTGTTGCAGCTCCAACAGGAGAAGGTAAAACAACAACATTATATAGTATTATTGATTATTTAAATAGACCAGAAATAAATATTACAACAATAGAAGATCCAGTAGAAATAAGAATAGATGGACTAAATCAAATTGAAGTAGATCCAAAAATAACATTTGCAGATTCATTAAGAACAGTATTAAGACAAGATCCAGATATAATCCTAGTAGGAGAAATAAGGGATAAGGAAACAGCAGAAATTGCAATGCAAGCTGGACAAACTGGTCATTATGTATTATCTACAATTCATACAATAGATGCAATTGAAGTTATAACTAGATTAAGAAAAGTAGGAGTATCAAATTATGATATATCAGGAACGCTTGCTACGTCACTATCACAAAGACTTGTAAGAAAATTATGTCCTAATTGTGCAAAAGAAAGAGAGTTTAATGAAGAAGAAAAAAGAATTATAACATCAATTGGCCAAAAATATAATATAAAATTTGATTTAGAGGGCAAAAAAACTTATGATGCGGTAGGATGCAAAAAATGCAATAATACAGGTTATTATGGAAGAATAGGAATTTTTGAAGTTTTAATATTAAATGATGAAATAAGAACTTTAATTGTTGACAATAAATCTTCAATAGAAATAAGAAATGCAGCTTTAAAAAATGGGTACTTACCATTAATTATAGATGGTATTAACAAAATAATAAATGGAACAACAAATTTACAAGAACTAAATAATAAGCTTGCTATATATTAATATAAATGGAGGTAACTAATGATAGATATAGATAAAGTCTTAAAAATAGCATTAGAGAAAGATGCATCAGATGTTCATTTAATATGTGGTTTAAAACCAATATTAAGAATAAGAAGAGAGTTAATTGAATATGAAGATGACTCAATTTTAACAGAAGATGATATGTACGAAATATATGACTATTTTGTAAGAGGAAATATAGACAAAGATAAAGTATTTAAAGAAACAAAAAAATTAGACACATCTTTTGTATTTCAAGATATACGTTTAAGAGTGAATATTTCACTTTCAAATGAGATTCCAATATTTACGATGAGACTTATAAAAAATGAACTTCCAAAATATGAAGAATTAGGAGTTCCAGATATAGTAAGAAGAATGACTTACCAACCACAAGGTTTAATATTAGTTACAGGGAAAACTAACTCAGGAAAAACTACAACTCTAAATGCTTTAATAAATGAAATAAATGAAAATCAAAATAAAAAGATACTAACACTAGAAAATCCAGTAGAATATAAGCATACAAGCAAAAAATCCATTATTGTCCAAAAAGAAATTGGCGCTGGTAGAGATTGTTTAACTTTTAGCGATGGAGTTAAAAATTCATTAAGAGAAGACTGTGATATATTAGTAATTGGAGAAATTAGAGATAGAGAAACTATGGAAGCAGCAATAGAGACAGCAGAATCAGGGCATTTAGTTATAGGAACATTGCATACAAAGTCTTGTGCTGAAACAATAGATAGAATGGTAAACTTTTATGAGGTAAGGGATCAACAAACAATAAAATATTTAATATCATCTCTTTTAAAATTAGTAATATCTCAAAGATTATTACCATCAAAAAAAGGAAATCTAGTTTTAGTTCCAGAAGTAATGGTTGTAGATAATATAGTTTCAGGCATTATAAGAAAAGAAAAAATAAGTGTATCTGAAATAGAAGATGCAATACAAAGTAATTTGGAAAAAGGAAGTATAGGTTTAATAAATTCAATTGCTGAGTTATTCGTAAATGATGTAATAACATTAGATCAAGCAAAAGCTCAAATTGAAGAAAAGAATATAGAAATTTTAAATAGAACTATCATGCAATTAAAAATAAAAAAAGAAAGAACTAATAAAATAGAACAATAAAGTAAATATAGAAAGGAGGAAAATATGCCAGAGTATATTTATAGAGCAGTAACTTCAAAAGGACAGATTGTAAGAAATAGAGTTGAAGACATGAATAAAAATTCTTTAATAAAGAAATTAAAGAATAATAATTTACTTCCAATAAGTATTGTACAAGTAAGTTATAAATCAAAAAGAAATAAGGTAAATAGAAGAAATATGATGGAAATAGATGACATAATGAAACAGGCAGATTCAGCAAATATTTTACAAGGAAGAGCTCTAGCTAAACCATCAATGAAGGAAAGAATAAACTTAGCATTAGCAAGAGATGAAAAAGTTACAACAAGAGATATTATAATTTTTACACAAAACTTTTATTTACTAAAAAAAGCTAATTTTAATAATATACATGCATTAAGTACTATAATAGATAGTACAGAAAATTTAACTTTAAGAGGAATCCTGCAAGATATATTAGCAGGAGTAGAATCAGGAGAATATATGCATACTACAATGGAATACTATTCTAATATATTTCCATATATATATATAAATATGATAAAGGTTGGAGAATTATCAGGTTCACTTACTAAATCATTAGAACAAGCAGTAAAATATTTGGAAGATTCAGATGATATAAATTCAAAATTAAGAAAAATAATATTACCAAATGTATTACAATTAATAGCAATATTAGGAATACTAATATTTGGTGTGGCATACATTATTCCATTAATACAAGAGACATTTTCAGCAGTTGGTACAACTCAAACATTACCAGCAGCAACTATGTGGTTTTTAGATTTTATTAATTCATTTACAAAGATTTGGTATATACCTGTAATGATGATTGCAGGAGTTGTTGCGATAGTTATAACATATATTAATACACCAAAAGGTAAATATAACTTTCATTATTTTAAATATAAAATGCCGATATTTGGAAAATTAATATATGCAATAGATTTTTCAAGATTTATGAGAGCAATGCTTTTAAATCTTGAAAATGGAATGAGAATACAGGATTCTCTTGAAGTAAGTAAATCAATAGTAAAAAATTATGTATTGCTTTCTATAATAGAAACAGCTATTAATAATATTTTAATAGGTGCATCGTGGATAGAACCATTTGAAAATTCAGGATTATCATCTTCTATGCAAACAGAAATGCTTAAAATTGGTATGGAAACAGATTTACCAGAAATGATGAGAAAATTGGTTGAATATATGGATATTGATATAAACAATTTAATGCAAAAAGTAATGGCAGTATTACCTCAAGTTGTATATTCAATAGTTGGCGTATTTTTAATATTCCTTGTAATAATAATAATTGTACCTTGTATACAACTTTATATGGGTACATGGGTATTTGATTCAGTTGATTTGCCAATATAAAATAAATACTATTCATGCAGTAGTTAGTTTTAAACTGTATGAATAGTATTCTTTTAATATATTATCCATTAAAAATATATTAAATAATATATTTTTTTATTTCATATTATTTGTTGTAAATAACAATACATGTTATTTTTTAAACAAATATAAATAAGAAAGGATTGAGAGTAATTTTGAAAATAGGAATAGATTTAGGGGGAAGCCACATAGGAATTGGAGTATTAGATGATAACAATAATATAATTAAGAAAATAGAAAAAGATATAGAAAAATCGTATTATGTAAAAAATAAAATTATGAATTACATTGATGAAAATGTAAGTAAAATTATAGGTAATTATAAGATAGATTTAATAGGAATAGCTATTCCTGGTACAACTAAAAATTTAGTCGCAGAAAATATATTTAATTTAGGAATAGAAAAAATGGACTTTTCAAAAATAGCTAGTAAATATAATATACCATTAAAAATACAAAATGATTCAAAAGCAGCTGGACTAGCAGAAAAACAATGTGGTTCTTTAATAAATTATAAAGATGCAGTTTTTTTGTGTTTGGGTACTGGAATAGGTTCAGCAGTTTTTCTAAATAATGAATTGTTAATATCAAATAAAAATGTAGGATTTGAATTAGGACATATGATAATAGATAAAAATGGTTTGCAATGTAATTGTGGTAAAAAAGGATGTTTTGAGACATATTGTTCTATTAAGCGATTTAAAGAAAATGTAAGTAAAATTTTAAATATAAGAGAAATTTCACCTATAGAATTGGTAAATAAAATAATAGAAGAAAAAGATAATCCTAAAATTAAAGAAATAATAAAAGTATATATAGAAAATTTAATAATTGGTTTGTCTAATATAATAGATATATTTGAGCCAGAAGCTATTGGCATTGGAGGAAGTTTTGTGTTTTTTAAAGATATTTTTTATGAGGAACTGATTGAAGAAATGAACATAAAAAAATATGTATTTAACAAAAATTGTATTCCAAAAATAGTATTAGCAGAGTTAAAAAATGATGCAGGGATAATAGGTGCAGTTTTATAAATTTGACAAAAATAAAAAAAAATAGTATAATAATTTACAGTTGTTACCAAAATAGGTAAAGAAGAGATTTATATATAAAAATATATTATAATATTGTAAATTATTAAGCGGATAATAAAAATATAGAAAGTGTATAAATATGCTTGAACGGGAATATAGAAGCATGTTATATATTAAGTTGCGAATATATCAATTTTATCTAGAAAGTAGTTTATAATTATATAAACTGCTTTTTTGAGTTTAATAATAAGTTATCAAATTTTCATATAATTTAAAATAGTTATAGATACTAAAATTTTAATTTGTGTATGTTTATTTTTTAGCTAAAAATAAACATATTAAAATCATTATTTGAAAAAAAGGATTATATATAACGGAAATTATTATTAAGAATATTAATATAGTTAATCTATATAATAAATAAATTATTTAACAAAAATTAGATTTAATAATGAATTATAATAAAATAGGAGGATAATATAATACAAGTGTTAAACAAATTTTTATATATAAATTAAATTATTAGAAAAGGAGAGATTTAATTATAATGAACAAAAATGAAACAATAGAAGAAATTGTTCAAAAAGAAACAGAACAAATTAGAAAGAGAGTTCCTAAAAGAAACACTAGGAAAACAAGCACTCAGATGAATAAAAATGAGTTTCAAAGAGAGGAAAAAAATATCAGTAAAAAAATAAAAGAAATAAAAAACGATAGCAAAAAAATTGAAGACAATAAAACTATACGAGATGATGGTATAGAAAAAAATACAATTGGAGATAGAAGAAGAAATTCAAAATTTGAATTTAAGAAAGATAACTTAAAAATAATTCCACTTGGTGGATTAGATGAAATAGGGAAAAATATAACAGTATTTGAATATGGAAATGAAATGGTATTAGTAGATTGTGGACTAGAATTCCCAGAAGATGATATGCTAGGAGTAGATTTGGTAATACCAGATATAACATATTTAGAAAAAAATAGAGAAAAAATAAAAGGGTTGGTTATAACGCATGGACATGAAGATCATATAGGCGCAATTCCATATATATTAAGACAAATAAATATTCCAATATATGCTACTAGGTTAACAGTGGGATTAATAGAAAACAAATTAGAAGAACATAAATTATTAGCTTCAACAAAGATAGTTACAGTTGAACAAGGAAAAACAATTAATTTTGGAAATATAAAGGTAGAATTTATTAGAAGTAGTCATAGTATACCTGATGCCGTTATGCTTGCTATCCATACACCAGTTGGAGTAGTGTTACACACTGGAGATTTTAAAGTTGATTTTACACCAATAGATGATAAAGTTATGGATTTAGGAAGAATTGCAGAATTAGGAAATAAAGGTGTTATTGCATTAATGGCAGATAGTACTAATTCTGAAAGAAAAGGATACACTATGTCAGAAAGTACAATTGGAGAAGTATTTGATAGACTTTTTCAAAATAATCCAAAAAGAATAGTAGTAGCAACTTTTGCCTCAAATGTGCATAGGGTACAGCAAATTGTAAATTCAGCAGAAAAATATGGAAGAAAAATTGCAGTTTGTGGAAGAAGCATGATAAATATGATTGAAACAGCAAGAGAGATTGGATATATTAATGCGCCAGAAAATATGTTTATTGATATTGATATGATTAAAAATTATACAGATGACCAACTAGTTATAATTACAACTGGAAGCCAAGGAGAAACAATGTCTGCATTAACTAGAATGGCTGCAGGAGAACATAAAAAGGTAGTAATTACACCTGATGATATGGTAATTATTTCTGCAACACCAATACCAGGAAATGAGAAATTAGTTTCTAATGTAATAAATGATTTAATGCAAATTGGTGCAGAAGTAATATATAGTGCTCTAGAGAATGTTCACGTTTCAGGGCACGCATGCCAAGAAGAACAAAAATTAATAATTTCTTTAGCAAAACCTAAATATTTCATACCAGTTCACGGGGAGTATAGGCAACTAAAAGCACATGCAGAAACTGCAAAGCAGATGGGAATACCATCAGAAAATATATTTATATTAGAAAATGGTAAAACATTGGAAATAAATAAAAAAGAAGCTAAAATAACTACATCTGTACCATCAGGAAAAATATTAGTAGATGGTTTGGGAGTTGGAGATGTTGGAAATATAGTATTAAGAGATAGACAGCATTTATCACAGGATGGTCTAATTGTAATTGTAATGACAATGGATAGGGCAACAGGTGAAATTATTTCAGGACCAGATGTAGTATCAAGAGGATTTGTATATGTCCGTGAATCTGAAACTTTAATGGATGATGTAAAAAGAGTAATAAGAGAAGAAGTTAAAATGTTTGAAGATGAGGGAGTGCGAGATTGGTCAACTATTAAATCAACATTAAAAGATGATTTAAGAGATTATATATTCCAAAGAACAAAACGTAATCCAATGATACTACCAATTATAATGGAAGTGTAGAAAGATACAGTAATACCAAGGCTTTGCAGTCTTGGTATTATCTATTTGTTATTAATTTGTTATTAACCCCGAAAAATTTAACAAGATTTTAAGAGATTTTTTCTTGATTTCTTCTTAAAATATATAACTTATTTTGTTCTTTATAAGTAACTAATTTTATTGCTTCTAATTTTTCTTCAAGTGAAACATGCGAATATATATCTTCTCCTACATCATCATTACTATGACCAATTATTGCGTTAATTATTATATCTTTAATGTTTAATTTTCTTAATTCATTTCTTAATGTATGTCTTGCATCATGTGCAGTATGTCCACTTACTTCTGGATGTAAATCTCTAAAATTATGTTGATAGTGGTATAAATAATAATCATAATCCATTTTGTTGCCATTAGGTTGCATAAATAAAAACTCATTATTAGAATTATAATATTTTTCATAGAGATGTTTAACTGCAGGATGAATAGGTATCTGTCTATTTATACCAGCCTCTGTTTTTAATCCACCAATTAAACAATTGTCATCTAAAAATATATTGTCTGTATAAATGGAAAGCATCTCATCAGCTCTCATACCAGAATATAAAAGCATTAACCAAAAATCTCTAATAAACATTTCTCTTTCTTGTTGTAAATCTTTTTGTCTGCCATTGCTTCTAGGAGTAAGTTTCCATAAATAATCAATTTGCTCATAATTAAATACTCTTTCTTTTTCTACTGCTTTGTTCTTAGCAATTTTAATTTCCTTTTTTGACGAAACACTAGGAATGAATTGAGCATAACCTTTACTAATTATATCTTCTTCTAATGCATATTTATCTAAATTTAAATACAAGTTAACCATTTGTCTTTGTGGGTCTGGACCTTTTTTACTTTCCTTTAACACCTTATTAAAGTCTGATGCTCTCAAATCTTTATATACTCTATCATATAGCGCTGTAGAATTATGAAAAGCAGTAATTAAACAGTGGCAATAATGACGTCCAAAAGGCTTATTTTTAGGTCTAGTATGATATTTCTTTTCTTGCTGTTCCTCTTCCTTAGTGAGCATTTTTGTCTCTTTAAATTCTTCATATAACTGCTTGAAAGTATAATTGTCTTTCTTTACTTTCTCGACTACTTCATTTTTAGGATTAGACACTGGAACTAGCGGATATGGAACTTTTGGAAAAGTTACTATTCTGTTGTATTTATCTTCTTTGATATAAAGAGATGTAGGGTTTTTATGATAGTTTTCTAAAAATACTAAAGCATCTAATTCATTTTCAAAAGTATCAATATCATAATAGATGGGCAGTCCATTCATATCCTTTCCTACAGTTATTCTAGCAGCCCAAGGTTGATATCTTCCTTTTCCTAGATAAACAACAGAGCCCATTCCATTTTTTCTCTTTTTAAATTTCATATAAAAATCTCCTTTCAAATTTACACAAAGTACTTGAAAAGAGATTTACATTAGTATATAATAAGAATGTAAATATCTTTCAAGGTATTTGTGTTGTAGGAAAATGTGATAGGCTGCAATCTAATACACATTTTCCTCTTTTTTTTCTATATTAAAACAAAACGAGTGTTTTGTCAAGATAAAATTAGTTCATTTCCATTTTTCCAATATATTTTCCAATTATTTTTATTTCAGTGTCTTTGTTATAGACTTGTGTTGTATAGTTAGGATCATCACTCATAGGCTCTAAAATAACCAAGTCTCCTTGTTTAGTAAATTTCTTTAATGTAGCATCAAAACCATTTACAAGAACTACAGCTATTTCGCCATTTTCTACCCAATCTGTTTTCCTAATTAGAGCATAAGCACCGTTCTTTATTACTTTATTCATGCTTTCTCCATTTACTTTTAAAAAGTAGCATTCTTCTGGATTAATTATATTCATCAACTCTGGATCAATAGGCATTTTCCCTTCCATACATTCTTCAGCCCAATTAGGCTGCCCTGCTGCAATACGTCCATACACTGGACACATATAAATGCTTTGATTGTAAGGTGACAAAGAATTAGCTGTATCTGTTTTGCTTTGTATATCGTTAGCTTCATAAGACGTATTGCGAGCTTTTTTCTTGAAAAAGTCTATCAATGAATTACTACTGTATTCACTTAAATGAGCTAAAGATAAACATCGAGAAAAAGAATCGATATATTCTATAAAATCTCCCATTTTATTTTTATTTTTAATAGATATGTTTTTACTACAATAAGACAAAAGTTCTAAATTTTGTAATTTATTCAAGTTATTATAAATATCTTCAATGTTAAAACAATCAATAAAATTATAATCATTTACAACAATTAAATCTTCACTTTCTAATGATAAAATAAACTGATTGTAAAGCAAAATAAAACCACCTATATACATATAATCCTCTATAGCGGTTGAAAAGTTAAAAATATCTTCTAAAATAACGGGTACGTTAGAATCAAGATCTATGCTTTTGTTTAATAAATCAAGATACTCTTGAAAATATTCTATAAAACCTTCAATTTCATAGTTATTAGTCTTATCACTTTTACCATTATTAATATATTTATGATATTTTTTCAATAATTCGTAAATAGAGAGAACTTTACTCTCTAATGTTTTTTCAGAATAACCACAAATATTCATTAATTCCTTAAATGTTACAGTTCCATTTGAAGCATTTGCCAACTTTTCTAAAATCCTTGGTTTAGGAGGTTCTTCAAGTTTCATATTCATATATTGAGAAAGATAAGTCCTTCCTATATCAGATTTTTTTGAAAATTCTTCTTGAGAATTATACATTTCTTTTATATTTTTTATTATTTGAGCAAATTTTTCTTTATTAAACATAGTTTAATACCTCCAAATATAGTATACAACAGAGTTTTGAAAAAATCAATAATATTTTCAAAAAAATTTGAACAAAAGTATTGACTTTTAAAAATAAATACTGTACAATCATATTGTTCAAAAAAAAATAAACAAAAAAGGAGGCGAAAATAATGGAAGCTAATATTGAAGAAATAAAAGAATTAATTCAGAAAGAATATAGGGGAAACCAAACATGGTTTGCGGAAGAAATAGGAATTAATGCTTCATATTTAAGTGAAATAATAAATAAAAAGAAAAGTGCAAAAAGTAGCAAATTATGTTTAGCAATTATTAAATGGTGTGAAAGAAAGAAAAAAAATTACAGAAACTATATTTTTTTTTAACTAAAGTTGTTCAAAAAAAAATAAACAAAAAGAAAGATTTTGTAAATAATTTTTAGAAAGAGGTGATGTAATTGATTGTAAATAATAGATTAGAAAAATAATTGCAGCCTATCACGAAAATTTAAGATAAAGGAGGGATTAATTTGGAAGTAGAGACAATGACGCCAGCAGAGGCAGGAAGAATAATACATAAAAATGCAGAATTTGTAAGAGCAGGTTTAAGGCAAGGGCGATTTGATTTTGGCACAGCTGTAGAAAGCAAGACAGGACAATGGAATTACATCATATTTAAAGACAAATTTTTGAAATACGTAGGGTTGAAGGAGGTGAATTAAATGAAAACAGAAGAAAAAGTAACAGTTAAGGAAATACTAGGATGCATTTTAGTAGGAGCAGTATTCGCAACAATGTTTGTATTAAGAATTATATTTTAGAGAGGAGGAATGTTAAATGGAAGGAATATTTGGGTGTTTAGCAGGTATATTTGTAGGACTAACGACATCATGGTATTTTCAAATAAAGCCAATAAGTGAGAAAGACAATTTGATCCAGCAACAAAGGTATAAGTTAAGAAAAATAAAGATAGCAGTAAATAAGCAACAATATGGCAGTGTAGAAAATCTACAGAACAAAATAAAAAGTATACTATCTAACGACGACCAATCAGAAAATAGTACACTTTAAAACATATAAATATATGCATTCTTGTATTATATATTAACATATTTACAAGAAAAATGCAAGAAAGAAGGGGAAATGGAAAAAAATTATATTAACTGGCTAGGTGAGTCACATTTTTATATTGATTTAGAGAACAAAGAATATGGCGTAATGGTAAGCATAAAAGATAGTTATAGAGCAGAAGAACTTATCAATCGTGCTAGACGTAATAGAAAAAAGCAAATAGAAGCATGGAAAAAAGAATGGGAAGAAGGTGTGGCTTGATGGAAAAATGTACAGATTTATTAAACGAATATTTAGAAGGAAGAAGAGACATAAAACGAATTGTATTTAAAACAGTAGGAACAATCTTTAGAGGAATTAATAACAATAGATTTACTTTAGAACAAGCAGAAGCAAAATTATGGGAAGGGAGAGCAAGATGAACTTTGATAAATACATAGAAGAAGAAAGAATAAGATGTGACCAGCAAGAGAAAAAAGTTATACTTAAATGTCAATATTGTGGAGCAGGTATTTATGAAGGAGATAGCTATCATGAACTAGATAATGAAATTTATTGTTGTAATTGTTTCGATGACATAGTAGTAAGCAATACTTTAAGAATTGCAGGTGAAGACTAATGGAACTATATGAACATCAAAAGCAAGTACTAGAAAAAATAAAGGATAAAAATAAATGTGCATTATATTTAGACATGGGATTACGGTAAGACATTTGTAGCATCTGAAAAAATGAAACAATTAAATGAAAATCTAAATATAATTGTATGCCCGAAATCAGTAGTAGATACATGGGAGACACATATCAAATTATATTATCCAGAGTATCAAGTCTTTAAATATGAGATGCCAAAAGATTTTACATTAAAAACAGTAATCATAATAAATTATGATCTAATCTGGAGGAAAAAAGATTTTCTAAATCTAAAGAATTATACATTAATTTTAGATGAATCACAATTTATAAAGAACACAACAGCTGCAAGAACTAAATTTATTATGAAACTAAATTTTAAAAATATAATTTTATGTTCAGGAACACCAACACGGTGGAAAATACGAAGAATTATTAACACAATGTAAGTTACTAGGATGGAGTATAACTAAAAAAACATATTGGAATATGTATATAGATTATATTCTAGTAAATATGGGAGGATTTAAAATTCCGAAGATAATTGGCTACAAAAATGTAGAACATTTAAGGCATAGACTTGCAGAATATGGAGCAGTATTCATGAAGACAGAAGAGGCAATAAGCTTACCAGAGCAAATGGATAATGTCATATATGTAAAAAATACAGAAAAGTACAAGAAATTTAAGAAAGACAGAATTGTAGATTTAGAGGATAAGACATTAGTAGGAGATACATCACTAACAAAATTATTATATCTAAGACAACTAGCAAGTCAATACAATAAAAATAAATTAGAGGCATTGAAAGATATTATAGAGTCAACAACAGATAGATTAATTATATTTTACAACTTTAATGAAGAAAAGAAACAAATATTAGATATTTTAGATAGACCAATAAGTGTACTATCTGGAGATATGAAAGATTTAAGACATTATGAGAACAAAGATAATTCTGTAACATTAGTTCAGTATCAAGCAGGAGCTACTGGAGTAAATTTACAAAAAGCAAATAAGATTATTTATTACAGTTTACCACTTAGCTCAGAACTATTTGAACAATCAAAAAAGCGTATCCATAGAATACGGACAGAAAAATACATGTTTTTACTATTATTTAATTACAGATAAGTCAATAGAAAAAAACATATTTAAGACATTGCAAAAAAGACGAGATTATACAGAAAAATTATTTGAAGAGGATGAATTAGATGCTTGAGAGAGATTTTCAAAAACAAGTGATTAAATTTCTAAAAGAACACAATATTTATTACATAAAAATATGGCGGTGGAGGATATCAACGCTCACGGCATCCCAGATTTAATATTATGTTTAAAAGGAAAGTTTGTAGCAATAGAATTAAAAAATGAAGATGGTAAGCCATCAGCATTGCAACTTTATAACATAGAAAAAATTAAGCAATCAGGAGGACAAGCATTTATATTAAGACCGTCAGAATTTGAAAAATTTAAAGAGGAGGTGCTAAAGATTGTATAGTTACAGCAGAGTAAATACTTATTCTAATTGCCCTAGACAATATAAGTATAGATATGTAGATAAATTAAAAGTATACGATGACTTTGAAGCAGATAATGCGTTAATAATTGGAACAACTATACATCTGCGGAATAGAACAAGGATTAGATGTAGCAATTATGTATTATAAACAACAGTTTCCAAGAATAACAGACAAACACATAGAAGAAATAATGAAGTTAGAATATTGGATACCAATTGTAAGAGAACAACTAAAAAATCTAGGAACACAATTTGTTTATGAATACGAAATAAAAAATACTGAATATGTAGGATATGTGGATCTAATGATACATAATCCAGACGGAAGTGTAGATGTAGTAGATTTCAAATACTCAAACAATATAGATAACTATTTGAAATCAAAACAAGTACACTTGTATAAATACTACTTAGAGAAACAAGGATTTAAAGTAAGAAATTTAGGTTACTTATTTATACCTAAAACAAATATTAGAATGAAGAAAGATGAAGATACCTATAAATTTAGGAAAAGACTAGAAGAAACATTAAAAACTCAGAAATTACAACTTAAAAAAGTTGAATATGACGAGAATAAAGTAAAAGAATTTTTTGAAGAAATTAAAACATTAGAAAAAGATACTACTTACGAGAAAAACGAAACAAAATTATGTAGTTATTGTGATTATAAAGAGTATTGCCAGTCTGATGAAAAAATAGATTATATGATAGAGGAGGAATAAATTATGTTACCAGAAAACAAGAAAAGAGATGTACAAACATCTAAAAAAGTTAAATTATATTTATACGGAAGTCCAATGTCAGGCAAGACAACATTTGCAAGTGGATTTCCAGAACCATTAATATTAAATACAGATGGAAATATTCAATATGTGGATAGTCCATATATTGCAATACGTGACCAAATAAAAATGAATGGAAGAATAAAAGAAACTAAATTTGCATGGACAGTATTTAAAGAAGCAGTTGATGAGATTATAGCAGGACAACATACATTTAAAACAGTTGTTATAGATTTAATTGAAGATGTTTATGAGGCTTGTAGAGTATATATGTATGATAAATTAGGAATAGAACATGAATCAGATGCAGGATATGGTAAAGGTTACGATATGATTAAAACAGAATTTTTGACAACAATAAAAAGGATTATAAATAGTGATTATAACATTATACTTTTAAGTCATGACAAAATAGAAGAAGTTAAATTAAGAAATGGTACAAGCATTACAAGTTATACAGTAAATTTACAAGAAAAAATAGCAAAGAAATTAGCTGGAATGGTAGATATAACTGCAAGAGTAGTTTTAGATGATAATAACAACAGGTTTATGGATTTTACTTATAATGATTATGTATTTGGGGGCAACAGAATTGGATTGCAACAAACTAAAATACCTTTAAAGGTAGAAGAATTTAAAAAAGTATTTATGGGAGGTAACAAATAATGGCTATTAATTGGGAAGAATTTGATAAAGATGTAGATATTGAAAATTTAGAAAAGGATGTTGAGAAAGCATCAACAAATGATTATGGTGACTTTGCAGAAGTCCCATATGGAAGGTATGAAGTTAAAATAACAAAATTAGAATTAACACAAAGTAAAAAAGGAGATCCTATGCTTTCAGTATGGTTTCAAATAATAAATGGAGAACAAAAAGATAGATTTATTTTTATGAATCAAGTAGTATTGCAAGGATTTCAAATACATACAGCTAATGAGTTTTTAAGAAGTTTAGAGACTGACGAGACAGTAGAATTTAAAGGTTATGCAAAATATAACATATTAATTTTAAATGTATACGAGAAGATTGTTAATAATGAATATGAATTAGATTATCAAGAAAACAAAAAAGGTTATAAAACATTTAAAATTCTACAAAAATTTGATACTACTACTGATAATTCAAATAGTTTAGAAGCCGAAGATTTAGGTTGGGGCTAATAAGTGATGGCATCATAGTTAATGAATTATGATGCCTTATTTTCTAAAGAAAAGGCAGGTGAACAAATTGAATTATGAACGATTTTATAAGCAGTATATTAAAAATGCAAAAGTAGATAAAGGAAATATAAATGGGTTATGTCCTTTTCACGATGACCACAATGCCAGTTTTGGAGCTGATTTGCAGACAGGACAATATAATTGTTTTGCTTGTGGAGAAAAAGGTAATGCAATTACTTTCTTAGCTAAAATAGAAAATATAACTACAAAGGAAGCATGGAAGAAACTAAATGATATAGAGCCTATTGTTTATACAGTTACAGAGTATGCAAGAGAAAAACATTTGCCAATCGAATTTCTAACATCTTTACGGATTAGGAAATGGCAATAAAAATGTAATGATACCTTACTATGATGAAAATGGAAAAATAATGGCAACAAGATATAGAAATCACCCCAACAATCCACAAAGATTTACCTGGAAAAAAGGCTCTAAGACAATATTATACGGCTTATGGAGACTAAAACAATATACAGACGACTATATAGTTTTGGTAGAAGGAGAGTCAGACACGCAAACACTTTGGTACTATGGTGTACAAGCTATAGGTGTTCCAGGAGCTAGTAATTTTAAAGAAGAGTATAAGTATTTATTAGATAGATTTAAAACGATATATATACAAGATGAAGAAGACCAAGGTGGAGAAACATTTGTAGGGACAATTTTAAGATATATAGATAACAAAAAGTGCAGATTAATTAGTTGTAAAAAGTTTTGTTGCAAAGATGTATCGCAGTTACACACACAAGGAAAATTTAATAAAGAAGAATATCTAAATGCAGAAAAAGAAATTAAGTTTAATAAGATGCAATACTATAATGAAGATAAATTTTTGCATGATGCATTTGGAGATTACTTAATTAGAAAGTATAACATTGTAAAAATAGAAAAAAGACTTTATATGTACAAAGATGGTAGCTATGTTTCATGCGAGGATGCCCTAGGAACGATTATAGTAAATTTAATACCTAATTTATCAATGAACAAAAAAAGAGAGGTAAAAGACTATATTAAGGACAAATGCGAAGAAAAAGAAGAAGCACCAGAACAAATTGTATGTATAAAAAATGGCTTAATTAATGTAAAAACATTAGAGTTTAAAAGTCATACTCCAGAAGTAGTTATAAGAAACAAAATAGATATTGATTACTATGAGCAAACAGAAAATGAAGAAATAGATACAATAATGAATAATCTAGCAGTTGGAGATAAAGATATAGTTCAGTTACTGTATGAAATGATTGGATATTGCATTTATAGAGGAATGCCGTTCCAGAGAGTATTTATTTTAGTTGGTAACGGAGCAAACGGTAAATCAACATTACTTAATATGGTTACGAAATTACTAGGAGAGGAAAATGTCTCACACGTAGATCTAAAAGAAATTGCTGGGAATAGGTTTGGAAAGGCAGAGTTATATGGAAAGTTAGCAAATATAGCAGACGATTGTAGCAGTAGTTATTTAGAAGATACATCAGTGATAAAACGTATTACAGGAGAAACTTATACAAGTATAGAGTTTAAGGGACAAAATAGTTTTAGCACAAAAATTAATGCAAAAGTAATTCTAAGTTACAATACAATTCCAAGAATGAATGATACTACAGACGGATTAACTAGAAGATTAGTAATAATACCACTTAATGCAGTATTTAAAAAAGGATTACCTAATTATGACCCATACATAAGTGAAAAACTAAAGAAGAAAGATAATCTAGAATATGTTTTATATAAATCTATACAGGCAATTAATAGAGTTTTGGCAGAAAAAGAATTTACTATACCTCAACAGGTCAAAGATGAAACAGAAGAATATGTGAGGGAAAATAATCCTGTGGCCACATTTCTATATGATGTTTATGATAATAATTCTGAGGAAATAAAAGACATAGTAAGTACTGAACTATTTAAGTCATTTTGTTCATGGGCATTAGACAACAACTACAGGTCAAGATTTACACCAGAAACATTTGGAAAAGAAATGAAGAAACTAGGATATCAATCGAAACAATACAGAGTTAATGGGACAAGGAAAAGATTTTATGTAAAAGAAGACAATTTTAAACAACTGTCACTAGACTGACACTAGGTTGTCACTACTTATGTCACTGTTTCTATTCCTTATATTTCTATATTGTCACTACTGTCACTAGGTAAAAATATATATTATATATATTTATATATTAAATAATTATATATAAAAAATATGAGAATAAGATTTATCTAAGACAAGGTACACTCGTGACAGCCTTACAACTGTAGGAATTTAAGAAAAAACGTAGATAGTGACAAAGGTAGTGACAGTCAAAAAAAATAAATAAAGGAGATTATAAGAATTATGGAATTTATATTAATAGAAGATACAAATCAGGACGATTTTGAAAATAATCTTAATAAATTCATTAAAGAAAATCCAGATATAGAAATTATAGATTATAAATATTCAACTTGCATGGTAGATTTAGGAAAAGACGTAATAGGCAGTGATGTACATTATTCAGTGTTAATTAGATATTATAAAAGATAAGGAGGTAATATGTCAGAAGTAATACAGGAAGAATTAAGTAAATGGCTAGAAGAGCAAGAAAAGAACGAGCCGAACGAGAATGTTTTAAAAACATTTAAGTGGTTTTTAATAAAAATAGAAAAGGCAGATAAAAATAAAAAAGCAAATTATAAAGATTGTGATGCATTAGAAAAATATGCTAACAAAGTAATTGATAGAAAATTAATGAGTGAAGATAGTGTTATTAAATACATTGTCCAAGCCATAGAAAGCGAGGGAGAATAGGATGATAAAAGTAACAGATAGATTTTATATAGATGCAAATACGAATTGTTATGTACTAAAAGAAAAAACAACAGTGCAAGATGAAAAAAGTAAAAATTATGGGCAAGAAATATTTAAAGACTTAGGCTATTACACAAATTTAGAAAGTCTATTGAATGGAATTTTAAAAATAACTACAAGAGAGTTTATAGCTAGAGAAGATGAGAATAGTATAAACGATTTAATAAAAGAAATTAAACGAGCTGAAGAATATTTAAAAAGTTTAAATTTAAAAGTTTAGGAGTGATATAGATGAATAAAAGCAAATTAATACTAAACATACTTATTGTAGTTGCAAACATTATCTTAATAGCATTATGTTTTGCAGTAGCAATAATAAAAAACTGGTGGCTATGTATACTACTTCCTCTTGTATTTCATTTTAGGATAGTGGGGAGTGATGAAGATGAGTGAAGCGGATAAGATGCTAGATGAATTAGGATATATAAAGTATTCAGAAGATGAAGATAAAATTATCTATAAATATGACAGAGAAACATTTAGAGTAAGTCTTACATTTGATAAAAGGTTATTCAAAAAAACATTTTATGCAACAGAAGGCTTATGGATTGCAAATGATGATGCGTGGTACACGAAAAAATTTAAAAATGAATGGGATAAATATAATGCTTCGCAAGGATATTGGTCAAACATTTGGCATGAATTTGATATGCAAGAACTACAAGCAATAAATATTAAATGTAAGGAGTTGCGGATGGAATTAAAAAAAGAATGGAAAGAAATTAGAGGATATGAAAATAAGTATATAATTTCTAATTATGGAGAAATAATATCTTTACCTAGATATAAGAAAAATAATAGCAAATTACAATATGTAGAACCAAAGGAAATATTAAGATACACAAACTCTACAAATGGTTATGTATATGTACAATTATGCAAAGATGGAGATTGTAAAAATATAAGATTACATAGGCTAGTGGCAGAAACTTTTATTCCTAACCCTAGAAATTTACCACAAGTAAATCATAAAGATGGTAATAAAGAAAACAATTGTGTTAATAATTTAGAGTGGTGTACCAATCAAGAAAATGTAAAACACGCATATAAAATGGGATTAGCAAAGAGTAAAAATAAAATAAAAGTAAATCAATATGATTTAAATGGAAAATTTATTAAGCAATATAATAGCCTAACTGAAGCTTCAAAGCAGAGTAGAGTAAGTATTTCTAAAATAAGCACTTGTATAAACGGAAAATATAAATATAAAAATAAAAGCAAAAATAAATATATTTGGAAGATAGGAGAAGAAAAGATATGAGTAATAAAACAAGCGACAAAAATGTCGCAAATGATATAAAAATATTAAAGAAGCTGATTTATATAGTGCAAAGAACATATTGAATTTAAACAATTCTATGAAAGGAAGGAGAAAAATAGAAATGTGTAAATATTGCGAAGAGGACAAAAGAAGAAAAAGAAATCTTATAATAAATACACCAATAGTTGCTTTAAGAATAATAGAAAATAATGGACTTAATGCTTTAGCTATAAAAAGCTATAACCTCGAAAAACAGGTAGTAGACAGTTATCAAATAATAAAATACTGCCCAATGTGTGGAAGGAGATTAGAATAAAAATGTGTGAATTTTGTGATGCAAATAGTAAAGGAGAAATATTGAGTGGCAAGCCTGTTAGAACTTTTGAATGGCAAAAAACAGCAGGTTATAAAGCGCCAGAAAAAAGAAACGATTTCTTAGAAATGTTTATATTAAAACTTAAAAATGATAAAAAAGCAGGACTTATGATAGACAATGGCTATGGATGCAGGTATGTAGATATTGACTATTGTATGTTTTGTCGGAAGGAGGCTGGGAGAGTGAAAAGACATGCAAGTGGTTATTGGTATCAATTTATTATTCCAAGACGACTAACATTGCCTCCAACTAGAATATATAGATGGTTAAATTTCTATTGGAGATTGAAGGATAAGGAGACCAACTATGAAAAGTCAATAGATTTTTGAAAAAATTAAAAAAAAAT
>CAMMTN010000026.1 GCA_946499885.1 uncultured Clostridium sp.
ATTTTTTTCTAAAATAAAAATAATTATTAAATAAATTGGAATTATTAAAAAATTAAAAATATTTATTAAATTATTTTTCAAATAATTTTTATTTAAAATAAAAATTAAAATGCTTAATAACAAAATAAAAAATAAAATTAAAATATATTTTTTTATCTTTTTGTTTTTGTCTTTTTGTTTAGTGTTATTGATTTCCATGTTGAAAATATTTTTCTGAGATAAGTTATTTTTTTCCAAAAGTAATTCTTCGATTCTTTTATTTTTTTCTTTGGCGTACTCTTTTTTTATGTCTACTTTTTCTTGTTCTTGTTGGTTACATAATATTGTTTCATTGTACCTTTTAACTAATCCTAATTCAAGTTCAAGTTCATCTATTTTACTATTATATTCATCTATTCTTGATTTTAGATTTTCTTTGTCATTTTGGTATTGTTCTAACTCCTTTAAGACAAGCTGTATATTTTTTAGTTTTTCCTTTACTACATTTATAGGTCTTCCTTGCGATCTATCAGTGCCCACTTCCTCCATCTGTTTCTTGTTTAGTTTTTCAATTACCTTAGCATATGATAAATTATCTTCTCCTGTTCCCGCAAGGTTTGCAAGTTTTTGAACTAATATACTTTGATTATAACTATCTAGTTTTACTTCTTGTTGCATTGATAAAACTGTAGATGTAAACATTGTTTCATCTACATTAGTTTGTTCATAGAAGAACGGTATACCTTCCTTTTTGACAATATCAAATTCTTTTGATATATCTTCTAATTCACCGTTAAATATCTTTGGTTTCTTTTTATTAAAGTCTCTAAAAATTTCAAATTCTCTTCCATCATCTAATTCATATTTTAGTTTACCAGAAAAATCTTCTTTGCCCCATGGTTTATATTTATCATAATCAGATATGTCTCTTCCATTTTTATTTTTTGAAATTCCATAAAAAATATTCTTTACATAATTTAATAATGTAGACTTACCACTTTCATTTTTTCCATAAATAATATTTATATTTTTTTCTAAATTTATTTCTTTATTTTCTAAATTTCCATAATTATTTATTTTTATATTTTTTATTTTCAAAATTAATTCTCCTTTTTTAATTAATTTTTTATTTTTTAATTTAATTCATTCTAAAAAACTATCATTTAAAATTATTTTTCTAATTTTTGATAATTTATTCAAACATTATAATAAATTATTATTTAATTGTTTTTTATTTTAATTTTTTATTTTATCATTTATTTTTTGAAATATATTTTAAATATTATTTTTCTATTTATTATTTTTAACTATTATTTATTTTAATTATTTATTATTTCTAACCCTATTTCTAAAGCATTTTGTAAAAGCTCTTTATTATAATTATCTTTATTTAATTCTTCTAATATTTCTTTTACAAATAATCCTTTTAAATTATTATTTTTTGATATCTCTTCTAAATTAATTTTTATCTTTGTTTTATTTTTTACTTTTATAATATTTTCATTTAAAATAAAATCAATTAACTTATATGTATTTATTTCAAAATTTTTATCTCCAATTAATATTAATTTATAATATGCATTTTCATCTAATTCTAAATTATTTATTTTTTCTATTAATTCTTCAATAGAATTTACATTGCTAATATCTAATTCTATTTCTTTAAATTCTTTATTATCTACTTTTAAAAAATCTAATTTAATATTTTCCTTATCAATTTCTACTAATATTACTCCGTGACTTCCTAATTCATCAAATCCCATAGAAATTGTTGAACCTGGATATACGATTCTTTGATTTTTTTCGTTATTATAATCTAATTTATGTATATGTCCCAAAGCAATATAGTCAAAACCTAACTCCTTTAACATAGTTTTATTTAATGGATTGTATTCCATATTTTCTATTGTTCCACCATTTAATGTACCATGTGTTATTAATATATTTATTTTTTCTTTATTTTTTATTTTAATATTTTCTATATTTAAAGTTTTACAATAAAAATCATCAAATCCGACTCCATAAATATCACATTCTTCTTCCTCAATTACACTTACTTTTGAAGTAAAAATATGTACATTTCCATTCCAATTAAAATCTTTGTACATAGAATTATTTATATATGGATCATGGTTTCCTGGAGTAATAAATATTTTTGTATTAGGTATTTCTTTAAATAAATTATTTATATATTCTATAGTTGTTTTTCTTATATATTCATTTTCATACAAATCACCTGCTATAAATAAATATTCAATATTATTTTCTTTTATATATTCTATTACTTTTTTAAATGCTTCTCTTTGTTCTAATCTACGTTTATCTCCTAGTTTATTTCTATTATTTAAGACCGTAAAAGGTCCATCAAAATGCATATCTGCCATGTGTATAAATTTCAAATTCATCTTTCCTTTCCCAAAAAATTATTACATAATTTTATATTATTCATTTAAATTAGTCAATAGATTTATGAACATTTGTTTTGTACTTCTAAAACCAATGAAGGAGCCTGTAATAAAGCTCCCTCTTTTTAATTTATTTATTATCCTCATCAAATGCTCCAAATAGTTCATCAAATTTTGCCTCTAATTCTTTTTGCACATCTACTGACATTATTTCGTCATCTTTTCTTTCAGGTTCTTCTTCCTGTGGCAAAATTGGTGCATCATCAAGATTTATTTCATTTTTGTTGGTATTTTTTTCTCCATTTTCTTGTTTTGCTCCCTCTTTATTTGGTTCATTTTGATTATCTTTTACTTCTTCTTTTTTATCATCATCTTCAAATAAATCATCTAATGACTCAACTTTTAAATCTTTTGGTTTATCTTTTTCATCTTCGGTATAAGGATTGTATGGATTAAATTTCCTCCATTTTCCTCTATCTCCTATTTCAAATTCTAAGTGATTTAATGTAAATTCCGCTAATTTTTTAGCCATTGGTGTTTCAAAATAGTAATATTTATCATCTTTAATAGGTTTTAAACCTTTTTCATAAATAATACATAAATCATTATCCATTCTTCTTAATTCATCCGGTGTCATTAAAGCTCTTGCCATTACCTGATCTGAATCGCTATAACCTTGTCTATGGAATTGCTTATCTCTATTTACAGATAAACTTTCTCTTGTTATTGTTTTTTCTCCTAATGCTTTTGAGAAATACTCAACTGTTTTAAATGAGTTACTTCCCAAAAATACGTGTGTATCGCAGTTACCCATTATAGTTTCATATGATTTTTCATAAACAGCTTCTAATTGGTCTAAGTTTTGTAAAATAACACTAAAAGATATTCCTCTACTTCTTGATGTAGATATTTTTTTATCAAAGTCTGGTATTTGACCAATATTAGCAAACTCATCTAGTATGAAAAATGTTGGCATTCTTAATCTTCCACCATTTTTATCTGCAAAATCATATAATTGTTGTATCATTTGCGAGAAGAATATTGTAAGCAAGAAATCATAAGCCTTATGTGTATCTGATGATATAACATAAACTGCTGTTTTCTTTGAACCTATTTCATCAAAATCTATTGTATCTGTAGAAGTTACTTCTGCAATATCTTTTGAATCAAATTTACCAAGTTTAGATTGAAGTGAACTTAGTATAGACCCGTAAGTTTTTTCTGGTGCTATTTCAATAGATTTATAGTTCATTCTTGCTGGATGGTCATAAGGAAGTTGGTTCATTAATTCTGTAAGTAAGTTGCTTCCACCATTTGTATTTGCTGCTCTTACTAATTCTGAACAACTTGCTAAATTTTGCTCTTCTTCTGGTCTTGTTGCCATTAAATAATAAATTAACGCTTTCAATAGCATTTCTGCCATATCGTCCCAGTATGGATCACTACCGCTTTCTGTTTTTTGTCCTTTAACAATTGTGTTTGCTATAACGTCAACATCTATTTCACTTCTTATATGTAAAAGTGGATTATATCCATCGCTATTTGCTGGATTTACTAAGTTTAATACTTTTATTTCATATCCATTTTTCCTTAAATAACCTGCTGTTTTATCATAAAGCTCTCCTTTAGGATCTGTAAATACATAAGAACCCAGCATTTGAAAGGCATTTGGTATAGAGTATGATGCTGATTTACCAGAACCTGAACCGTCCAACCACTAGTACATTTATGTTTCCTCTTTTATTAGTTGGAAGAAAATTATGTTTTGAAAGTATAATTCCTTTATTTTTACTAAGTATACTGTATTGTTCTCCACCTTCACTCCAATCACTAGAACCATGCTCTATATCTGTATATTGATGTTTTGGTTTAGATTTAAATAAGCCTATGAATGTAAATATTAAATATAAAATAGTAAAATATAGCAATGTCTTTCCAAAATATCCTATATATATTGCATTAAAAACTCTTGTAATTGATGAAAAACTTGCTAGCTCTGTAAATACATTTTCTAAAAATATTGTTAAATTAAATTTTCCTGCAGCAATAGTAGATACTCCTATTGAATACCCTATAGGCGCAACAAGTACTATGGATAAAATAACCCATAGTACCGCTATTATTATTAAACTTGTTTTGTTGTCTTTTAAGGTTTTACTTGCTTTATATCCCATATAATTTCACCTTCGCTTTTGTTTTTATTCTCTTCCTACATCCCTACTATTAAGAGCATTTTTAACCTTTAGGCTATCTCCTGATAGAATTTCTCCATTTTTCGTTGCCCTACCAATTACTTTTTCTCCTTCTCTTACAATCAAATTATCAAAAGCTGTTATACTAGCATTTGGTCCTTCTATTACTTGTATTCTTCTTGGTCCTCTCTTTGCATTTTGTGGTGGCACATCCATCCCTTTCTCTGTAGGTATAGCTTGCCCTGCACATATATGCATATTATTTGAATGTACATTTGTACTACTCATTATATTTCCCCTTTCTAGTTATTATTATCGTCCCTTATTTCAAAAGTAAAATAAGATTTATATGGCTTCAATTTACATTTTCCTTTTACTTCATTTGTATCTTTATCAAAATATAAAACTGGTTTTACTTCTTCTGTAGTTTCTGGATCAATAATAGTTATTGGCCTTTTTAAATTTGGTGTATATTTAAACTCTTTAAACTCTGTTTCTTTTTCAGAATAAAGAGTATCAAACTTTATTGATGTAGGCTTCTTAGAAATTGTTACTTTGTCTTCTTCTAAAATTCCCATATTAACAACTACTCTATCTTTCCCAAAAGAAAGAATTACTAAATCTTCTTCTGCTTTTGGCTCATCAACAAAAAAAGTCTTTTTTTTAGCATCTCCTCTTAATTCTTCTGTAAAGTCTAATCTTTCTATAGTATATTTAGGTGATTCTTTTAAATATTCTTTTTCTGTTTCATTAATTTTATATATTACTGTATTTACTCCTTGTGGATCGGTTATACTAAAGTGTTTACCTTGTACAATCTCCATATTTCTTACCCTCTTTCTATGTGTTTTCACTGCCATAGCTTGTCTTTAGTTGGAACCACTATAATTAATTATATAGCATTTTCTTCCATAAGTCAATAGTTTTTACTTCTTATGTCAACAAACTATCAGTTACTGTTACATAATATATATTTTATACAACTCTTGGATTAAATTTTGATATTTCATTTAGTCTTTTAAAATATTCCATTTCTTCTTTTGTTGGTACTTTTGGTATCATTATTTTAACATCTGCAATAAGCTCTCCTCTTCCACCTTTTCCATCTTTATATCCTTTACTTGGAATTTTTATTTTTTCTCCACTTTCTATTCCTTGTGGAATATGTAAATATATAGTTTCTCCTATAGTATCTACTGAAACTTTGGTTCCTAGCATTGCTTCCCATGGTGTAACATATAGGTTTGTATGTAAATCAATTCCTTTTAAAGCAAATTTCTTATCATCTTTTATATTTACTTTAATTAATAAGTCACCATTTTTTCCACCATTTTCTCCTTTTTTTCCTTGACCTATTAATCTAATTTTTTCCCCATTTCTTATTCCAGCTGGAATGGTTACTGTAAAAGTTTTCATTTTTCCATTTTGAGCTCTTAAAGAAATTTTTTTATCTTGTCCATTAAAAGCTTCATCAATTGAAACATCTATCTCTGTTTCAATATTTTCTCCTTTTATAGCTACTTTTTTATCTTTTTTACTTTCTTTTTTTTCATCTTCTACTTTTTCGCCAAAAAACATATTAAAAAAATTGCTAACTGTAGAACCTTCTTCTCTTTTACTTTCTTCAAACTTTTGCTTCTTACCTACTTTTGAATTCCACATTCTGTCATACTTTCTCTTTGAAACTGGCGTAGATAATACTTTATATGCTTCGTTTATATCTTTGAATCTTTCTTCTGATAATTTATTTGATGTATTTATATCTGGATGATATTTCTTTGCTTGTTCTCTATATGCTATTTTTATTTCATTTGGTGTTACTTTATTATTTTCTAAACCAAGTATTTTATAATAATCCTTAAATACCACTAGCCTCTCCCCCTTAAAGCAAAATTATTATATCATATTTTGCATATAAAATAAATACTTATCTTCAAATAAAATGTGAAAATTCGGTCAGTAGTTACACTTTACAGTTTAATTTATAATTATGTTATAAAATCCAGAAATAGTAATAAAAAAATTATTTCTGACTTATGTATAATATTGAATTAATTAAGGTGTACAGTATAATAACTAACCTAATTTTCTCATTGTACAAGTTTATTTCTTGCCTCTATACTATCTGGATGAATTAGTTCTTTCTTTTGAATAGTATATATTAAAGATTCATCAATTAAATAAAGCATAGCTTTATCCAAATCTTCTTTTGCAAGTTTTCTTGCTTCTTCTACTGCTTGCTTTTTACTTTCATTTTTTTCATATTTTCTATTCTCTTCAATTTTGTCCGCAACAAATATTATTTTAGCGAGTAAACTCATATTTTCATTTCCTGTTGTATGATATTTTATTGCATTTTGCATTTCTTCATCAAATCCATATCTTTTCTTACAAATATCTGCTCCTATTTTCGCGTGTAACAAACCCACATTTACTTTTTCTATTTCATCAATTTCAATATTATTTTTTTCTACATAGTTTAGTTTTTCTTCTTTAGAAAGCTCTTTTCCTATATCATGTGCTAAGCCTACTAACTTTGCTTTATTTACATCTACACCATATATTAGTGCAAGTTCTTCTGCTTTTTTCATTGCACCTACTGAATGATTATATCTTTTTTCAGATAATTCTTTTTTTATATCTTCATTTATTTTATTTATTAAATTTTCTGTGTTTTGTTCAGTTTTTTCATTCATCATTCTTTTCTCCGTTTCTTGTTTATTAATTTATAGAATTACAATTTAACTAAATAAAGATAAACATTTATTTTACTGCTAATTTAATTAATTCATCTAGTAACTTAGTATAATCTAATCCCATTTCATTCCATAATTTTGGATACATACTTATTTGTGTAAAGCCAGGCATTGTGTTTATTTCGTTTATAATTACTCTATTTGTTCCATTTTCAATAAAGAAATCTACTCTTGAAAGACCGCTTCCATCTACTGCTTTAAATGCCTTTACTGCAGAGTTTCTTATTTTTTCTGATAATTCTTCTGAAATATCAGCTGGAATTACTACTCTTGATTCAGCATTTTTATACTTTGCGTCAAATGTGTAAAATTCCTCTGCTGGTAAAATTTCACCTACGCAAGACGCCTTTACACCTTCTGTTTCCAATACTGCACATTCTACTTCTCTTCCATTTATATTTTCTTCAATTAGTATCTTTCTATCAAAATTTGAAGCATATTCTACTGCTTCTATTAATTCGGATTCATTATGTGCCTTTTTTATTCCTACTGATGAACCTGAGTTAGATGGTTTTACAAATACTGGATACCCCAATTTTTCATTTACTACTTGTGCAATTTTTTCTAAGTTATATATATACTCATCAAAATTATTATCAACATATATGTATTTATCATTTTCTTTTTTTACATAAATGTATTTTGCTTGTTCTATTTCTGCTCTGTCAAATACAAGTTTTGCATATACTTTATCCATGCATACACTTGATGCTAATACTTTGCAACCTACATATTGTTTCTTTAATAATTCTAGCATTCCTTGTATTGTCCCATCCTCACCATATAGTCCATGTAAAACTGGAAATATTACATCACACTCTAATAAATATTCTATTGGATTTTGAATTAGAGTTTTTTCTTTTACTCCTTCTCCTACTTCTAATACTTCTATTTCATTTATATCTTTGGTATATTCATACCATTTTCCTTCTTTATCTATATAAATTGGGTAAACTTCATATTTTTCCTTATCTAAATTTTTTATAACAGATGTCCCTGATGTAATTGAAACATCATGCTCTGTTGACATTCCACCAAAAATAACACCTAATTTTAATTTGCTCAAATTTATTCAAATCCTTTCTATTTACAAATTTCATTAAAAATTTCTTGGAAGTTCAAACCATTTGATGCTTTTAATAAAATAGCATCTCCACTTTTTGCAATCTTCCTAATAGTTTCAATGGCTTCACTATTGTTTTCACATGTATATATTTTTTCTTTTGACATACCTTCATTTATTGCCTTATTTGCAATATCCTTTGCTAATTCTCCAACAGCTATTAATATATCTATATTGTTTTTTACAACTTCTTCTCCTACTTTTTCATGAAGATTTTTTGAAAATTCTCCTAATTCTAGCATACCGCCTAATACTGCAACTTTTTTATTTGCATTAATTTTACCTAAATACTCTATTGCCGCCTTCATTGAATCATAATTTGCATTGTAACAGTCATTAATAATAGTTATTCCATCTTTATTTTTCTCTACTTGCATTCTTCTTTTTGTAAGTTCAAAATTTGCAATTCCATCTAATATATCTTCCATTTTTATATTAAATAATCTTCCTATAGCTATTGCACATAAACTATTTAGTACAAAATGATTTCCTCCAACTGAAATATTAACATTATATGTTTTTCCATCAATATCTATTTTATATGTACTTCCATCCTCTCTTAAGTTTATATCATAAGGCATAATATCACTTTTATTTTCTATTCCAAATGTTACTATTTTAAAATTGTTATCTTTATTTGCTTCATACCAATTATGTAGCATATCATTATCATTATTTATAACTAATGTGCCATTTTCTTGTAAGCCTTCTAATATTTCTAATTTTGCCTTTAATATATTTTCCCTTGAGCCTAAATTTCCAATATGTGCTGTACCTACATTTGTTATAACTGCAACATTTGGTCTTGCTATTTTAGTTAAATTACTTATCTCACCCTCTTGATTCATTCCCATTTCTATTACTGCTGCATTATGGTCTTTAAGTCCTAGCATTGTAAAGGGCATTCCTATTTGACTATTAAGATTACCTAGAGTTTTTAGTACTTTAAATTTTTTAGCCATTACACTTGCAATTATATCTTTTGTACTTGTTTTGCCCACGCTACCTGTTATTCCGACTACTTGTATATCATATAGACTTCTTTTATATGAAGCAACTTGTTGCAAAGCTTTTATAGTATCTTCAACTAAAATTATGCTTGCTATTTTATACTTTTCTTCAATTTCTTCTTTTTTTATTATATTCTCCACACTGTTTTTCTGTAAAATGCATACTCTAGCACCATTTTTTAGTGCCTCTTCATAGTAAATGTTTCCGTCATTATGTTCTCCTTTAAAAGCAATATATGTATCTCCTTCTTTTATTTCTCTTGTATCTCTTACAAAATTTCCTAAAGTTTCGTTTTCATTTCCATAAAATAATTTCCCATTGCATATATTAATTACATCTTTTACTAATATTTCTTTCATCTTATATTTCTTCCTTTCTATCAATTTAATACTCATTTAACATTTAACTATTTTTAATTATATTCTGTTTTCTGTAAGATATTATATTTTATTATTTACTTTTTATCAAGCATAATTTGACAATATATAATCTAAAAAGCCCAATACAAGATAATATCTTGTATTGGGGTGTTTATTTCTCTATTTTCTAATGTGTTAATGTTCCATTAGGAGTATTAGTTATTATTAAAATATCTTCTTCCTTTCCGGTTTCACAATTTACATATACAATAAAATCTAGTCCATCTACATTTCCTTCAAATTCCCAACACATAACTTCTGTTTTCCATTCTGTTGGTATTATTGCCAAAGATTCGCTTTCAATTGTTAAGTTACTATTTAAGCTTTCCTTTGCTTCTTCTTTACTTACCTTTGGCTCTTCTAATTTTCTTTCTGTATGAGAATTCAAATATCCTGTTGTTTCAATTCCTAATATTTCTCCATTATCCAATGCTACTTTTACTTTAATTAAATCGGGATACATTATTACATCCTCTTGTTGATAAGCATAATTTATTGTTACAATTCCACTTTGTTTTAAATAATATGTTTCTTTCATATTTTCAAAACCTTTTGCTTCTAAATATTCCTTTGCTTTTTTATCCGCTTCTTCCTGAGATATTATTTCTGCTTCTACTTCTCTATTTCTATCCATGTAAATTACATGTCCACCTTTTTCTGAAATAGAAACAGTTGCTGTTGTATCATCATTAAATGTTATTCCGAAATTATATGAATTTATATCTCCTTCACTTTTTCCATAGGATGTAACTTCCTTGATGTTATTGTTATCAAATAACTCTTTTGCTTTTTCTTGTGCTTTTGCCTCATCTATGTTGTCTCCAGTCAATCCTACTTTCTCTTTTCTGGTTATATGTTCTGAAAAAGCTCCATCATAAATTAAACCTGAATATTCATGGAATGTTTCTTCTAAATTGCTAAAACTATCTTTTGAAATATTGCTTACTTGCTGTGCAAAAGCTATAGTTCCTTTCTTTGTAAGTTCTCCCCAACTAATTCTTCCTTCATTAATGTCCGCAGATAACTGGTTTAAAGTATTTTCCAGTTCTACACTATATTCATGTAAATTTTTAATATTATTCATATCATCATCTGATAATTCTTCACCTTTTAAATTTTTACGATATAAAGAATAACTGTAGTCACTTACTTGATTTAAGAATTTTGAAGTATTTTCAAGTTCATTACTTTCTATAGGAAGCTGTGCTAAATAGCTTAATGCTAAATTAGCTTCTCTCCATACATTAGTTAAACTCTCTGCCCCACTTTCTGGTGAATTAGATATCATAGATTTTGCCAAAAAAACTTCTACATTCTGTACATAATCAACTAGCTCATAAAATGCCATATTGTATGAGTTTTCAGATGCTTGCCTAAAATCTCTTTGTTTTTTGTATGTGTATAATCCCATAACTATTATTATAGAAAAAAGCACTACAATAATGCTGAGCATGTGTCTATCTTTTAATCTGTTTTTCCAATCAATTAGTTTAGCTTTAATCTTTCCCATTAAATCCCCTCCAATTTGAATCTTTGTATTTAAGAATATTTTTAAAATAATTGTTTCTTAATTTTAGATGTATATAGTTCCACGTGCATGTTGTACTTTTCTTTCGAATACATGCAGAAAGATGGAACGGAAACTTATGTATTAAATAAAAAATATTATTAACATCTCTATTTCTCATATTTTGTGTAAAATTTGTTAAATTATTCTTAAAATTTAGACTTTTTTTTATATTTATGATAAAATCTTTATAAATTTTGAAAATAGTAATATTTATAGTATAGCTAAATAAACTAATAAATATAGCAAAGGGGATCTTATGAAAAAAATATTAATACTATATGCAGCTTATGGTGGAGGGCACTATTCTGCTGCAAAATCAATAAAAAAATATTTAGATGATAATTATGAAGTTCAAACCGAAATTATTGACTGTATTGAATATATAAATAAGGTTTTAAACAAATTAACGACAAATGCATACAAAGAAATGGCAAAAAAAGTACCTAGTCTTTGGGGAAAAGTTTACGCAAATTCTCAAAAGGGAATATTAGGTCATGTAAGTTCTAGAACAAATAAAGTAATGGCTATTAAATTAAAAAATTTAATAAAAGAAATAAATCCAGACTTAGTTATTTCTACACACCCATTTAGTAGTCAAATGATAAGCTATTTAAAAAGAAAAGGTAAAATTTCATGTAAACTCTGTACTGTTTTAACAGATTTTGCACCACATGATCAGTGGCTAATAGGTCATGAATATACAGATGGCTTTTTTGTATCAAATAATAAAATAGAAAAATATTTAATAGAATATGGGGTTGAGAAAAGCAAAGTTTATGTTACTGGAATTCCCTTATCAGATAAATTTTTTGAAAAATTTGACAAAAACTCTATATATGATGAATTTAAACTAGACAAAACTAAACCTGTTATATTATTTTTCGGTGGTGGAGAATTTGGGCTTGGTAAAGACAGGACCGTTCAGATTTTAAAAGCACTTATCCACAATTTAGAAACATATCAAATTGTCGCAATTTCTGGCAGAAATCCCAAAATGAACAATGCTTTTAATGATTTAGTTACAAAATCAAATGTAGAAAACAGAGTTAAAGTTTTTGATTATACAAATAAAGTACCTGAGTTAATGAGTATATCCAGCTTAGTTGTTAGTAAACCTGGAGGACTTACTACAAGTGAGAGTCTAGCTTCTTCCCTACCTATGCTTGTTATAAATCCAATACCTGGTCAAGAAGAAGAAAATGCTGAATTTCTAGAATCTCACAATGTAGCTATATGGCTAAAAAAAGAAGATGATCCTAATGAAGTAATATGTAATTTATTTAATGATCCTGAAAAATTAAATGAGATGAAACAAAATACAAAGCTTCTTGCTAAAAAGAACTCTACTAAAGACATTTGTAAAATCATAGTAGAAAATATTTTGTAATTTACAACTTTGCTTAACGCATGTTATAAAAAGCTAAAAATAGTAATTAAAAATTATGAGAATATGGAATGTGATTTGAAGTTAAAAATTCAGCTTGACCGACATATTCGAAATAATTTTTAATTACTATTTTTAATCTTTAAAACCAATTTCAGAATAGTTGTGAATTATAACTATTTTTTGTAAAATAAATTTATTTTTTTCATATTATATTAAAAAGTAGCTTTGCCACATGTGCTTTTTTATAATAGCATAAGAATTGGAGGTTTCTTATGAACTGTATATCTAATCTTTCTGGTGCTGAACTTACAGCTCTTGCAAATTCTCTTGCTATATATATCCCAAAATCATTCAACAGAAGATATTGAAAAATTTGTAGCTTTTTTTACAGCTACTGCTGATATTCTAGCTTTGATTTCTATTGGGAAAATAGATGAAATTTAGATATTAATTAAAGTTCTCTTCTTCCTTCTAAAGCTTTTGACAAAGTAACTTCATCTGTATATTCTAAATCTCCTCCTACTGGAATTCCATGTGCTATTCTAGTAACTTTTACCCCTAATGGTTTTACAAGTTTTGAAATATACATTGCTGTTGCTTCTCCCTCAACTCTAGGATTTGTAGCTAATATTATTTCTTTAACTTCTCCTCCCATAAGTCTCGAAAGTAATTCTTTTATTTTAATATCATCTGGTCCCACTCCGTTCATTGGTGAAATGCTACCATGCAATACATGATAAACTCCTTTAAATTCGTGAGTTCTTTCCATTGCAACAACATCTTTTACATCTTCTACTACACAAATTATAGAATTATCCCTTGTAGGATTAGAACAAATCTCACAAGGATCATTATCTGAAATATTAAAACATTTTGAGCAATATTTTAAATTTTGTTTCGCATTTTGTATAGCAGATATAAATTCATCTGTTTCTTCTTTGCTAGCATTTAAAATATAAAACGCTAATCTTGCTGCAGTTTTACTTCCTATACTAGGTAATCTTTCAAAAGCTTCTATTAATTTTTCTATTGATGGTGAATAATATGACATAATTTCTTCCTCTTTATTTAAAATTAGAGCAAACTTTTTATAGTTTGCTCTTGTGGTAATATTTTATATTATCTCTACATTAATCCTGGTATATTGTATTTTCCAAGAGCTGCTGCTTGTTCGCTATCTACTTTTCTTAATGCTTCATTTACTGATGTTAAAATTAAATCTTGTAACATTTCTACATCTTCTGGGTCAACTACTTCTTTTTGAATTTTTATTTCTTTTAATTCCTTACTTCCTGATACTTTTACATATACTGCTCCACCACCTGCTGTTGCTTCAAATTCTTTAGAAGCTAATTCTTCTTGTGATTTTTCCATATCTGATTGCATTTTTTTTGCTTCCTTCATTAATTGACCTATATTCATACCTCCAAATCCGCCAATTCCTGGGAATCCTCCTCTTTTTGCCATAATACATCTTTCCTTTCTTTTGTCGCGTTAGGGACTGTCCCTTTCGCGCCATTTTAAAATTTATTATCCTTCAATTATATTTAGTGGAATGTCCAAATTATCTGCCATACTTTCTAATTCGCTTTTTTCCTCTTTTTTAGGTAATGATTCAGCATTTTCAATTATTCGAACTTTCATATCTTTTCCATATTCCATAGAAATAATTTTTGAAAGTTCTATTATATTTTCTTGTTTTTCAAGTATTGATTTTCCAAATGCATTTAGTCCTTCTGGAAACGTTATACCTATTGTCATATCATTAATTTCAATTGGTTTTGCTTTTAATAGATTAGAGTAAAGCATAATTTTTCCACTTTGTCTTAATTCATCTAAAATATTTTTCCATCCTTTTGCAGAATCAAATTTTGAGATTGCTTGCATCAAATTTTCTTTTTGAGAAATATTTTGCTCTTTATTTTTATCTGTTTGTTGTGCATTATTGCTTGTTTTTATACCTTCTGTTTCATTTTTGTTATTAATCTTTTTTGGTTCTTCAATTACCTCTTCACTACATAACTTTATAATTTCTACTTGAAATAAAATAGTTTTTTGTGATGACCACTTCATATCATTTTCAAGTTTTGATAAATCTGTTATTATATATAGAAGTCTTTCTTTAGCAACTTCATCTGCTAAACTTTTTATCTCTTCTATCTCTTTTTGAGAATAAATTTCAAGTTTTCCTGTTGCTTTATATACTAAAATATCTTTTACATATTTAATAATTTCCCAAAGTAAATTATTTAAATCTTTTCCTTCGTTTATTACTACATCTACTGCTTTTATTGCTTCTTCTACATTATATTCTAAAAATGCTTTTACTATTGAATTAATATATGTTAGTTTTGGAATTCCAACTAAATCCTTTATTTTATCTTCATCTATGTTAGTTTCTCCATCTTGCAAACATCTTTCTAATATACTAAGTGCGTCTCTCATTGCGCCTTCAGATAAAATTGCAATTAAATTTAGTGCTTCTTTTGTAATTTCTATATTACTTTCTTTTGCCACAAATTCCAATCGTTTTACAATATTATCATTTGATATTTTCTTAAAGTCAAATCTTTGACATCTTGAAAGTATTGTAGCTGGTAATTTTTGTGGTTCAGTAGTAGCTAAAATAAATTTCACATGTTCTGGTGGTTCTTCTAATGTTTTTAGAAGTGCATTAAATGCACCTGTTGATAACATATGAACCTCATCTATTATATATACTCTATATTTTGCAAGAGTTGGTAGAAAATTTACTTCTTCACGTATTGAACGAATATCCTCTACGCTATTATTTGATGCAGCATCCATTTCCACTATATCTGTAAGTGAACCGGAAAGTGCTGCTTTGCAAATTTCACATTCATTGCATGGCTCTCCATCAATTGAATTCAAACAGTTTACTGCCCTTGCTAAAATCTTAGCTGCACTTGTTTTTCCTGTTCCTCTTCCTCCATTAAATAGATACGCATGTCCAACTCTTCCTGCTATTATTTGATTTTTTAATGTTCTTGTAATATGTTCTTGTCCAACCATTTCTTCGAATTTTAAAGGTCTAAATTTTCTATATAAAGCTGTGTATGACAATCTATATCACCTCTGTCTTTAAAAAATGGTGTGAGTAATTTAATTACTCTATGGAAGTTTCCACACAAGAACTACTGCTTATTGCTGCTTCCTTCCGGACCTGACAAGGTTCACAGGCTCTTGTTGGTCCCCTCCATACAATAATTAAATTTCTCATACCATTTGTATTATATACTTTTTTTGCTAATTTAGCAAGAGCTATTTAGAATTTTTTTGAGCCAATGGGGACGTACACCTTTGGCTCAAAATTATAAAATAGGATCGTTTTAATTTTTAAGCCAAAGGTGTACGTCCCCATTGGCTCAAAAAATTATTCTCTTTTAAAAATCACATCACTCATATCTGTTTTTTCCATACTTGAAGTTCCTTCCTCTGTTATATCTCCACATGGAAGTTGTAATGGTATATTTGCTCTATAACTGCAGTTATCGACTGTTATAACTAAATCAAATAGAACATCAAATTTAATTTCTTCATTTGACACTTTTATCTTTTTTAATAATGTTCCATCATGAATAATTTCTTTGTCGCTATCTGAACTATATTTTCCAAGTCCTGTGTTACTGAAGCGTATAATTAAGTTTCCTCCATTTGACCCTATTTCTAATGTTTTCGAATTACTTTCTGATGCACCTTTATATTCTAATTTTCCTTCTACTAAATACTCTTCTTCATTACTAAATATTCTTCCTTCAACGCTATTAGGCATATATACCTTAACTTCTCCTTTTTTAGCTGGAGTTGTTATATTAATATTTTCTATTTTAACTGACTTTATCGTCTTTTCATCTCCACTATAATTTTCATTTTTATCAATATAAATATATACATCATTATTTTGAAATATATCAAAATTCCATTTCTTTTTTCCTTCCGTTTCTGTACCTTCTGCTGTACTCACTATTATTATTTTAGATAAATTGAAAGGCATATTTTTATCACCTTCTACTTCATAACGTATCATAGTTATTACTACTAATAATATAATAATTGCAAATATAACAACTGATACGCAAAATTTTATCATTTGTTTGCTTTTTTCCTTATCCATTATTCTATTCCTTTCTATTCATTGGCTATCATATTGGCGAAGTAGGTGGGATTCGAACCCACGGGCCAGTTATCGCTGGCTAACTGTTTTCGAGACAGCCTCGTTATGACCACTTCGATACTACTTCAATTTTATACTCTTTGTCCTAAAAAATATTATATTAATCTATAAAATTTTTAGAATTATTTTTCTTAATTTTTCTTAATTCTTTAAAAAAATCTTTTAAAATTTTTTCACATTCTCTTGTGCAAATATTTTTTTCTACTTCTACTATATGATTAAATTTATAATCTTCTAATAAATTTAAAACAGAACCACATGCTCCTGTTTTATTATCCATTACTCCTATGTATACTTTTTTTATTCTCGATTGAATAAGTGCTCCTGCACACATTGCACAAGGTTCTAATGTAACATACATTTCACAATCAGTTAATCTCCAACTATCTAATTTTTTACTTGCCCTTTGTATTGCAATTATCTCTGCATGCTTAGTCGTATCCTTTTTTTCTTCTTTTATATTATGAGCTCTTGCAATTATTTCTCCATTTTTCACAATAATTGCACCAACAGGAATTTCTAATTTTTTATATGCTTTTTTTGCTTCTTTTAGTGCCTCTTGCATGTATTTTTCTTCCATTTTGTAGTCCTTTCAGCAAATAAAATGGTGTTCCAGACAGGAATCGAACCTGCGACCTCTCCCTTAGGAGGGGAGCGCTCTATCCAACTGAGCTACTGAAACATTTTTTCTTGTTTCTATATTTTATATTATTTTTTGTTATTTATCAAGTATTTTATAAAAATTATACTTGACATAAATGTTATAATATAATGTAAAATAGATAAAAGGAAGTAATTTATGCAAAAAATATTAGGTTATTTAAGAAAAGCAATAGAGCATTATAATATGATAGAAGAAGAAGACAAAATTGCAGTTGGTCTATCTGGTGGCAAAGATTCAATCACTCTTTTAATGGGATTAAAGGCTCTCCAAAGATTTTATCCTAAACATTTTGAAATAATAGCTGTAAGCGTTAATCCTGGTTTTGAATTTTTCGATACCAAATTTTTACAAGATATATGTGCAAAACTGGATATAGAATACATTGAAGCACAAAGTCATATAAAAGAAATTGTTTTTGATATTAGAAAAGAAAAAAATCCATGTTCTTTATGTGCAAATCTTCGCAGAGGAATACTAAATTCTACTGCAATAGAAGAACGGTTGTAACAAAATTGCATTAGGCCACAATGAAGATGATGTCTTAGAAACTTTTTTCTTAAATATGCTTTATGCAGGAAATTTATCAACCTTTTCTCCTATAAGTTATATGGATAGATCAAAAATAACTTTAATTAGGCCTTTAGTATATACACCTGAAAAGGAAATTAGAAAGTTTATAAAACGTGAAAATATACAAGTAATGCCTAAAAATTGTCCTATGGATGGAGTATCTAAAAGAGAATATATGAAAGATTTATTATATAAATTAACTATTGAAATACCAAATGTAAGAGCTAACTTAATGGGAGCTATAAAAAGAGCTCAAATAAATGGCTGGAAAGAATTTTAAAAAATCACAAAAGTCATTTGCCTTTTGTGATTTTTCTACATATGGACGTCGAAAGCTCTGCTTTCGACGTCCAATTTTCTTATTGTATAGGAAAAATCCATTTTTCACTTGATATTACAGTGCTTTAAACGATTTTTCCGTATACAACAAGGTTAAGTTTCCTTTGACCGTGCATATTCGCGAAGCGAAATGCACATGTGGCAAAGCCACTTTTCTTATTTTTCATTCTCTCTTGCTATTTCTTTTACAGCTTCTTCTAGTTTATCTAGTTTCTTTTCTGCATCTTCTAAAGTTTTTTCGCATACACCCATGTAAAATTTTATTTTTGGTTCTGTTCCGGATGGACGCACACAAATCCAAGCATTTTTTTCCAAGTCAAAATATAATACATTTGATTTTGGAAGTCTTGTGCTAGTGATATTTCCTTTTTCATCTATTATTTCTTGTTTTTTGTAATCTCCAAATGAAATAACTTTAAGTCCTGAAATTTGTTTTGGAGGATTATTTCTCATATTCTCCATCATTTTATTTATCTTTTCTGCTCCGTCTATCCCCTTTAACGTAATAGAAAATTGTCTTTCTTTATAATATCCATATTTTTTATACATATTATTCATTGCATCCCATAATGTTAATCCCTGCATTTTATAATATGCTGCTGCTTCACATACAGTCATTACTGCTACAATTCCGTCTTTATCTCTTGCGTGTGTACCTATTATACAGCCATAACTTTCTTCATAAGAAAATAAACATTCATAAGATTTGTCTTTATCAAAGTTTCTTATTATTTTTGCCACATTTTTGAATCCCGTTAATGTAGAAAATAATTTTACACCATATTCTTTTGCTATGGCATCAGTCATATTTGAAGATACTATAGTTTTTATTACCGCTCTATTTTTAGGTAATGTCCCATTTGCTTTTTTCTGAGATAATATATATTCGCAAATTAAATTTCCTGTCATATTTCCATTAAATTGTATATACTCTCCTGTTTTTGTATCTTTTACATATATTCCTAGTCTATCTGCATCTGGATCATTTGCAAGTATTACATCTGCGTCAATCTCTTTTGCAAGCTTTAAGGCAAGTACAAAAGCTTTTGGATCTTCTGGGTTTGGATAATCTACTGTTGGAAAATTTCCATCTGGTTCTTCTTGCTCTTTTACAAGATATACATTTTCAAATCCTATCTCTTTTAAAATTCTCTTTACTAATTTATACCCTGTTCCATGAAGTGGAGAATATACTATTTTTAAATCTTTTTGCATTTTATTTATTGCTTCTTGATTTACAATTAATTTTTTTAATTCTTCAATATATCTATCATCTATTTCTTTTCCTATAATGTTGTATAAGCCTTTTTCTTTTGCATCTTCTTTTGACATTGTCTTTATTTTTGAAAAATCTGTTATATTATTTACTTCTTCTATTATTTCTTTATCTGTTGGCTCTACAATTTGTGCTCCATCTTCCCAATACACTTTATATCCATTATACTCTGGTGGATTGTGACTTGCAGTAATTACAATACCTGCTATACATCCAAGCTCTCTTACTGCAAAAGATAGCTCTGGAGTTGGTCTTAATTCTTCAAATCTATATGTTTTTATTCCATTTGCATTTAAACATAAAGCTGTTTCTTCACTAAATTCTTTAGACATAATTCTGCAATCATATGCAATAGCAACTCCTCTATCTTGCATACCTTGCTTTATTATATAGTTTGCCAGTCCCTGTGTTGCCTTTGTTACTGTATACTTATTCATTCTGTTAGTTCCTATGCCAATTATACCTCTTAAGCCTGCTGTTCCAAATTCTAAATCTTTATAGAACCTATCTTCTATTTCTTTTTCATTATCCTTAATTTTTAATAATTCTTTTTTAGATTCATCATCAATCACTTTACTATTAAGCCATTCGTTATACTTCATTTTATATTCTTCCATATTTAATCTCATTCCTTTCTATGCACAAATCTGGTTGGAAAAAATTAAATTTTAACTAAGAAAACAAGTTTGACAATGTCAAAATTCTAATTATTTTTCAACCTTCCACATTCTCGCACAATATGTTTATAAGGTTCATTTAACATAAATTTTATAAATATATTCTTTCTTCTATATTTTAAATAACCTTTTAATTATTTAGTACTCAAAGTATATCATATATTAATAAAAAAAACTATAATATAAGAAATAAAAAACAAATTTATTATTGCAATTTATAATAAATTTTGTAAAAAATCTCTCTATCCCTTGACTTTTAAATAAATATATAGTATATTATTATATAGTCATTAAAGAAGAAGCAATCCACTTCTCACCTTAACAATATAGGAAAAGGTTAGATATATATGATAATTTTAAGTATTCATTAAAAAGTTACTTATAATATAAATATTTGTGGATTGATTTGTCTTTGATAAATCAATTTTTTATTGTATAGAAAAAATCAACTTCTTACTTAATATTTCAGTATTTTCAATGATTTTTTCGTATACAACAAGGTTAATTTACCTTGATATGTGCAATAATTGCGAAGCATTTTTGCACATGTGGACGTCGAAAGCCCTGCTTTCACTAACGTCCAATTATCTTATTTATGTTTTGGAGGTGTTTTATATTAAACAAGAATTACCTATTAATGAACAAATTAGAGCAAAAGAAGTTCAATTAATTAATGAGTTAGGTGAAAAAATGGGAGTAATAAAATTTAACGAGGCTTTAGATTTAGCTTATGAAAAAAAGCTAGATTTAGTATTAGTATCACCAAATGCAAATCCTCCCGTTTGTAAAATTATGAATTATGGTAAATATAAATTTGAGCAGTCTAAAAAAGAAAAAGAAGCAAAAAAGAAACAAAAGACATTTGAAGTAAAAGAAATTAGAATTACTCCAAATATTGAACAACATGATTTTGAATTTAAAGTCAAAAACGCCAGAAAATTCATAGAAGATGGTAATAAAGTAAAAATAACAGTAAGATTCAGAGGTAGGGAACTAAACTATGTAAAACTTGGAGAAGATAATTTAAATAAATTCATTCAAGCTTTATCAGAAATTGCAGTTCCAGAAAAAAAAGCTATTTTAGAAGGAAAAAATATGTTTATTATATTGTCTAAAAAAGCTGAAAAATAAGAAAATTTATATAATCTTATATAAATAAAAATTATAAATTGCAAGGAGGAATATTATATGCCAAAATTAAAAACAAATAAAGCAGCAAAAAAAAGATATTCATATACTGCTACAGGAAAAGTAAAAAGGACAAAATCAAATAGAAGACATCTTTTATCAAATAAAACATCAAGAGCTAAATCTAGAGGAAAAGTTATGGATGCTTATGCTGATAAAACATGTGAAGCAGGTATTAAGAAATTATTACCATATGGAAACTAAAATTTTAAGGAAGGTGAAAATAAAATGGCAAGAGTTAAAACAGCAATAATAACACGTAAAAAACATAAAAAAATATTAAAAAGAGCGAAAGGATACTATGGTGCAAAACATTATAGATTTAGAATGGCTAAACAGGCTGTTATGAAATCAGGAATGTATTCTTATGTAGGAAGAAAAGATAAAAAAAGTAATTTTAGAAAATTATGGATAGCAAG
>CAMMTN010000027.1 GCA_946499885.1 uncultured Clostridium sp.
CAAACCAATAAAGAAAAAATTAAGTTTGAAATTGAAACTTTAAAAGCAGAATATAAAGTGTTATTAAATCAAAAAATAAAAGATTTAACAAGTAATACGAATGAGTATCAAAAACAGCTGATAGAAAAATTATATAAAGAATTAGAGTTGGAAAAGACAAATAAAATAGAAAAATTGCAAGAAATTCTAAATAAATCAGAACTAGAAATTTCAAAAGAAAAAATAAAAAAACTGAAAACTGCAATGGAATATTTTGAAGACATTATAACATCAGAAATTCCTAGTAGATATGTTTTAGAAAATATAATTGATATGATATGGATTTATAGTGATAAAACTGTAAAATTTGATTTAAAAGTAGATATTGTAAAATTAATATAATTATATAGTAAAAATTGATTGTTTTGTACAGGAATAATAAAATTGCCAATTATAAAAATTACTAAATCACATTTTCACATTTTTCATATTATATAGTAGAGGAGGAATGCGAAAATGTGTTGTTGCCATAACGTATGTAAAACAATAAAAGTATTATCAATCATAAATTTTATTATTTTTATAAGTATTCTTATATTCTTTCTTATTGTTATAATAAATAATGGAAACATGAATAAAGATATCTTAGTTGTAGTTGCAAGGTCAGATGATAATACACAAGTGGGAAATGCAATTATCAATTTTGGTGAAAATCAAATTAATGAAGGAACAGCTTTAAGTCATCAAGAGGGAACTAGTCAAATTAATATTAATGAAAGTGGAATTTATCAAATATCTTATCAGCTGGAAGGAATTGACCAAGGTACTTCAACAAGATTTAACTTTAATGCAATTCTTTTAGTGAACAATATTCCTTTGACTGAAACGCTAAATGAGGGAGCGGTTCTTAGTGAAACTATTGTTAATAATCGTTATACCCTAACAAGTACTGTTATATTAAGATTAAGTGTAGGAGATATATTACAATTAGGTACTTTATCACTTGAAAATGTGACATATCCTAATGCACGTATCGATATAGAAAAAATTGGATAAATAAAACAGATATTGCTAAAAAATACTTTATACAAAAGTATAGAGTATTTTTACTATTTTTTACTATCCCCACATTTAAAGATTTTACCCCCGTATGTACAACAGAAATGATTTCGTTTGCAAGAGCAAATACATATTTTGAACAGTTAAATGCTTGCCTTATAGGATTAAGCGTTGATTCAAATGCATCACATCTTGCATGGATATATGATATTTATTGTAGAACAGGAATAAAAATACCTTTTCCAATAATAGCAGATAGAAATGGAGAAATAGCAAGGAAATATGGAATGATTTCAAATGATGTAAGCAATACAGAAACAGTAAGAAATGTATATATTATTGACGATAAAGGAATAATAAGATTAATATTAGTTTATCCTTTAAATGTTGGAAGATGTATACCAGAGATATTAAGAGCTTTGCAAGCCTTACAAGTAGCAGATGAAAATAAAGCTGCAACACCAGCAAATTGGGTTCCTTGTGAACCAATTATAGTACCAATTCCGCAAACATTTGAAGGTCTGCTTACTAGAGCTAATGAAATAAATCAAAATAGAAATGGAATTAATTGGTATTTGAGCTTTAAACAACGAGAAAATTGCACTAAATTAAATCAGAACGATAATAAAGAATTAGGTTGCTAATAGAATATTATAGACAAAAAATTAATAAAAATAAAAAAAATAGCCATACTATTATAAGAAAAAATAAAGGAGGCTATTTTTATTATGGAAAAAAAACAAAAAATAAATTGTACAGTAACTAGCTGTAAATATAATGACGAAGGATGCCAAGAATGCAAATTAGAGCAGATAATTGTTACACCTATTATAGGATGTAATACGAAACAATCAGATGAATCTATGTGTAGCAGTTATAGAAATGCAGAAAAATAGAAAAATAGGGTTGCATAATGTCGAATTATGACATATAATTAAAAATAGGTGCAAGCCTAATAACTATAAAGGGGTGTGTTTTTTTGAAAAAGAAACAATACAATTGCTCGAAGTCAAAGAAAAAGCTATTAGAATTGCAACGGAGAGGTGTTCCAGAAGTAACTTGGAAACTTACCAAAGACGTAAAAGAAGAATTGGAACGCATTTTTCCTATAATTCCTTGTCTTTGCAAAATAAAGACCCATGGGTTCTATAACATTGGGAAAATTAAATCTCAACTTTTAAGAGATTTATACTATGCTAGACAGAATGGAATTCCTTCAATAGTGCGTAGACTTACAATTGCAGATGTGAATCTTTTGCGTGAAAAAAGAATTTCTTATAAACCGATTAATTACAGAATTGTATTAAGATAATCCCTTTATACCTGCTGGATTTCCAGCAGGTATTTATTTAGTTGAATTACTTGATTAAAAATAAAAGATGCTATATAATATCAATAATAAAATCAAAAGGAGGAATTTTTTATGCCATTAGTGACGACTAAAGATATGTTTGAAAAATCAATGAAAGAAAAATTTGCAATAGGAGCATTTAATGTAAATAATATGGAAATTATACAAGGTATAGTAGATGCAGCAGCTATACAAAATTCACCAGTTATATTACAAGCATCTTCTAGTGCAATAAAATATGCAAGAATAGGTTATTTAAGAAAAATGGTAGAAGCAGCTTTAGAAGAATATGACATACCAATTGCTCTACATTTGGATCATGGGCCAGATTTTGAAACTTGTAAAATGTGTATTGATAATGGCTTTTCTTCAGTTATGATAGATGGTTCAAAATATGACTTTGAAGAAAATGTAGCGATAACAAAAAAAGTTGTAGAATATGCACATTCAAAAGGAGTTGTAGTTGAAGCTGAACTTGGAAAACTAGCAGGAATAGAGGATGATGTAAATGTATCTGCATCAGATGCAATGTATACAGATCCAGAGCAAGCAAAGGAGTTTGTAGAAAGAACAGGATGTGATTCTTTAGCAATAGCAATAGGAACAAGTCATGGTGCATACAAATTTAAAGGAGAGGCAAAATTAAGATTTGATATATTACAAAAAGTAAAAGAAAAAATACCAAATACTCCAATTGTTTTACATGGGGCATCTACAGTTATACCAGAACTTGTAGAAATGTGTAATAAATATGGTGGAAATATACCAGGAGCAAAGGGCGTACCAGATGAAATTTTACGCGAAGCAAGTTTATCAGGAGTTTCTAAAATAAATGTTGATACTGATTTAAGGTTAGCAATGACAGGGGCGATAAGAAAAGCATTTGCAGAAGAACCTTCTAAATTTGATCCTAGATATTATTTAACACCTGCAAGGGAAGTAATAAAAGAAACAGTAGAACATAAAATAAGAGATGTATTTGGCTCAAGTAATAAAGCTTAAAGAAATGAACTTTAGGGACGTTCCTTAAAGTTCAAAATTTATACCACATAAGAATTAAAATAAAGCAAGAAATGAACTTTAAGGAACGTCCCTAAAGTTCATTTCTTTAAGCTCATAGCTTTTTTCATTCTCATTTCTGCCTCTCTTTTAGCAATGTCTTGCCTTTTATCATATAATTTTTTTCCTTTTCCAACACCCAGTTCTATTTTTAGAAAATTTCCGCTGAAATATAAAGAAATAGGAACCAAGCTAAAACCTTTTTGTTTAATTAGTCCCGTTAATTTATTTATTTCGCGTCTATTTAAAAGTAGTTTTCTAGTCCTTAAAGGATCTTTATTATATATATTACCATGTTCGTAAGGACTAATGTGCATTCCATAAATAAAAACTTCGCCATTTTTTATATTTGCATAACTATCTTTTAAATTAACTTTTCCATTTCTAATAGATTTTATTTCTGTTCCAGTTAAAACAATTCCTGCTTCATATGTATTTTCTATACTATAATTGTGCTTAGCTGTTGGATTATTTGCAACTATTTTTTTTGTCATATAAAAAATTTCCTTTCAAAAATAATATTTGAAACTATTATAACACTAAATAAGAAAAAAAGCTAGCGAAAAGCTAGCTTTACAAATATTATAATTCATCTGAATCAATATATATATCATTTGAATTTCTCTGTTTTATATAAGACCATACAAGTATACCAATAGCAGCACCTGTAACTCCAACAATTATCCAAGTCCAAGTATTAGTTGTCATACCAGCTACAGTTACTTCACCAGTAGATGTTCTTTGAGTAGAATATCCATTATTGCCATTATTTGTAGTCATTGTTCCCATTATAGAATTACTAGTATTTTGCATTCCGTCTTTAACTTCAGTAACAACATTTTCAGTTCCATGTGTAACTGTGTTTAAACCACTTTTTACACCATTTGAAATATTATTACCAGCGTTTTCTATCATGTTTTCAGTACCACCTACAACATTACGAACACCATTAACCATATTATCCATTGCAAAAGAAGTAATTGCTATAGATAAAAATAAAACAGTTAAAACAAAAGATAATAAAAATTTTCTTTTCATATAAACCTCCTTAAAAAATTGAGCATTAAAAAAGAAATTCTCTATTTATATTATTTCTTTTTTATAATAAAATATACATAAAAAATATCACAAAAAATTTGTGATATTTAAAATAAAATTTAATTTTTTAATCTAATTAAAATAGCAATTGCAAATAATATTAAAATAACTCCAACTGTTATTATTAATATATTTAAAATATTTGAAAAACTCATATTTTCTTGAGCAATACTACTTACTCCAGATGGGGCAGCATCTCCACCAATATTGTCTGCTTCAGGTTCAAAATCATTATTCAAATTATCTTGAATATTTTCTACATCATTTTCAGTATCTTCAGTAGATGTTTCATCTTGTGTTAAATTCATATTTATATCTGTTGCAAAAACAGTAACATCTAACAAAATTAAAATAATAAATAAAATAACTAAAAATTTTGATATCTTTAACATATACTTCCCTCCATACAATTAAAATTGTTTTTATCTTATAGTACTATATAATCATACACAAAAAATAAAAAAAAGTCTAGTATTTTGAAAAAATTTTTATTAAACTATTGTCAAAAAAAAGTAAAAAATGTATAATAGAGAAAGTCTATAAAGAGTAGGAGAAAAATGATGGAACAAATTAAGGGATTAACAAAAAAAGAAGTAGAAAAAAGAGTAGAAGAAGGAAAAGTAAATAATTCTAATACAAATAACCTAAAGTCAAACTGGGAAATTGTGAGAGATAATGTATGTACATTATTTAATTTGTTTAACTTAATAATTGCAGTAGCACTAGCATGTGTACATGCATATACAAATATGATATTTATTTTAATAATTATTGTAAATGTTTTAATAGGAATAATACAGGAAATACATGGAAAAAATTTAGTAAAAAAATTATCAATTTTAACAACAGCTAAAGCAAAGGTTATAAGAGATGGAAAAGAAACAGAAATAAATATAAATGAAATTGTTTTAGATGATGTTGTATTACTATCACAGGGAGATCAAATACCTTCAGATGCATATGTTTTAGAGGGAGAAATAGAGGTTAATGAATCTTTACTTACAGGAGAATCTGATACAATCTTAAAAGAAAAAGATGCAAAGCTTCTTTCTGGAAGTTTTGTTGTAAGTGGAAAATGTTATGCAAAAATAGAAAAAGTAGGGGACGACAATTTTGCAAATCAAATAATTAATGCAACAAAAAAACATAAAACAGTAAATTCTGAACTTTTAAATTCAATGAAAAAAGTTACAAATTTTACTAGTTTTGTAATAATACCAGTAGGTGTTATATTATTTGTACAAGCTTATGTATTCAGAACAAATGAACTACAACAAGCAGTTGTTGCAACTGCAGCAGCACTTCTAGGAATGCTTCCAAAAGGTTTTGTATTATTAACAAGTATTGCATTAGAATCAGGAGTAATTAAACTTGCAAAAAAGCAAGTACTAGTACAGGATTTGTATAGTGTAGAAACATTAGCACATGTCGATACTTTATGTTTAGATAAAACAGGAACTATAACAGAAGGCAAAATGCAAGTAATAGATATAGAAAAATATGATGAAAAAGTTTTACCAGATACTCTAGAAAATATAATGAGTTCTTATGTTAAAGTAACTGATGATAGTAATGCAACTTTTATGGCTTTAAAAAATCATTTCAAAGGTGAAGCAAAATATGAAAAATTAAGTGATATATCCTTTTCTTCTGAAAGAAAATGGAGCAGTGTTACTTTTAAAGATATAGGAGCAATTATTGTTGGAGCACCAGAAAGACTAACACTAAAAGCTGGTATAGAGTTACCTAAAATTGTTTCAGATGCACAAAAAGATGGAAAAAGAGTATTGTGCATAGCATATACAAAGGAGAAAGTCGAGCCAGATGAATTACCAAATGTAACAATAGTTGCTTCAATTGTACTTGCGGATCCATTAAGAAAAAATGCCAAAGAAATGCTTGGATACTTCAAAACACAAGATGTAGATATAAAAATAATTTCAGGTGATAATCCAGTAACAGTATCTACAATAGCAAAAAGAGCAGGACTTCAAGATTATGAGTCATATATAGATTTGTCTACTTTAAAGTCAGATGATGAAATAATAGATATAGTTGATAAATATAGCATATTTGCTAGAGTTTTACCACACCAAAAAAGTATAATAGTAAAAGCACTTCAAGCCAAAGGCCATCAAGTAGCAATGACAGGAGATGGGGTAAATGATGTTATTGCTTTAAGAGAAGCAGACTTAAGTATCACTTTACCAGAAGCAAATGATGCAGCAAAACAAGTATCGCAAATAGTTCTTTTAAATGAAGATTTTAGCGTATTAAAAGATGTATTAATGGAAGGGAGAAGAGTTGTAAACAACCTTACAAATGTAGCTAGAATATTCTTTATTAAAACTATATATTCAGTTTTAGTATCATTATTCTGCATATTAACAAATACAGCATTTCCATTTATTCCAATACAAATAACATTAATAGATTTAGCAATAGAAGCATATACATCATTCTTTATTTCTTTTGAGCCAAATGGCAAGCCAGTACGTGGAATTTTCTTACACACAGTTTTACGAAATGCAGCACCATTTGCAATAATGATAACATTAAATACTATAGTTTTAACTTATCTAGGGCCAGTACTTGAAATAGCTAATGAACAACTTATAACTATAATGTATTTATTAATTGGATTTGTAAGTATATTAGCTGTACTTGAAGTTTGTATACCATTTAATAAATTACATGTATTTTTATTTAGTACAACATTTGTAGGATTTTTTGTTACTGTAATTTTGTTTAGAAAATTATTGCAAGTAGCATCAATAAATAGTAAGGAGTTTGGAATATTTATTGTGTTTGCAATAATTAGTACAATAGTACTTACAATAAAGCAAAAGATATATAAGAAAATGGGATATTAGAAAACTCCCCTCAAATGCATTGCATAAGAGGGGAGTAGAAGAACGTTAAGGTCTCCAACTTTTTGCTTCCATGAAGAAATTAAGCATTGCCTTATTTGTTTCTTCAGATGATAGTCCTTGAAGTTCTTCGAAGTCTCTACGGAGTTCTGTAAGTTCGATACATTTATGAACACGCGCGCTACTTTGCACCGGATTAGATTCCCATTTTTCAGGGTTTTCCAAGACGAACTCAATTCTCCAAAGTGTACACGTCTTAGTAATGGCCAGAACTACGAATTCATGCTTGCTTACTTCAATAATCTTGAAGTAAGCATTTTCTGCACCTGCTTGAAGTAAACACCGCTCAACTACGGGTTTTACCTCAGTTGCCATTTCTTTCATATCGTATTCCGTAAGGTCAAAGTTTTTGGTTTTCATTTTGAAATACCTCCATGAAAAATTTTTTCTACAACTGTATATATTATATTTTACTACTTTTTCAAGAAATAGTCAAATTATGTTAAAAGATTACGGAAATATCAAGAGAAGTTGCAGCCTTCAAGCACATTTTACTTTTAAAAATAGGATGAATAAAACTTACACAATAAGAATGCAAAGCTTGTCTATTAATTAAAGACGATGAATTACCATATAGTGTATCTCCTAAAATAGGATGACCAATATGGCTTAAATGTACTCTAATTTGATGAGTTCTTCCAGTTTTTAATACACATTTTACAACAGAATAATTTTTATCCTTATTGTAGCTTAATACTTCATATTCAGTAATAGCTCTATCTCCATTTTCATTTACACATCTTTCAATTATACTATTTTCTTTTCTATCAATAGGGGCATTTATAGTTCCTTTTAAATCTTTAAATTTGCCTTCACAAATAGCAATATATTCTTTATAAAATTCACCATTTTTCATTTGTCTTATTAAACATTCTTGTATGTATTCATTTTTTGCAAATATAACTATACCAGAAGTATTTTTGTCGAGTCTATTAATAGGTCGTATTTTCTTCTTTAATCCAATAGAATCAAAATAATAGCGAACTCCATTTGACAAGCTGTCTGAAAAATGATCCATAGAGGGATGGACAGGTATTCCTGCAGGTTTATTTAATATAAGTAATGTATCATCTTCATAAATAATATTTAAATCCATTTTGACAGGAACTATGTTTGAGTTATCCTCTTCAAAATCAATGTATATTTCTATGACATCATTTAATTTTAAAATTTTGTCTATATAAGTTGACTTATTGTTAACAAATATTTTATTAGATTTTTTTAATTTTAGTAATAACCTATCAGAAATATTAAAATGCGCCTTTAATACTTCTCTTAAATTTGTATAATTACATTTTTCATTTACTATATATTGTAATTTCATGTATACTCCTATTCTAAAAAATACTGACTTTTATGTCAGTATTTTTAACCATTGTTGGTGCGAGTAATGGGACTTGAACCCATACGCTTTTAAAGCACACGCCCCTCAAACGTGCCTGTCTGCCAGTTCCAGCATACTCGCAAATATCATACAACTATTATATCGCATTTAATACAAAAAAGCTAGAGGTATGCAAAAATAAAAAACAAATTTCCTTTATCATATTAGGAACAGACTACATTAAATATGGAAAAAATGAATATGGTATGAAGAAAACCGTTTTATTTTTACTTGCATTAGGAAAAGTACAGGAGTGGATTGGAGAAGATTTAAAAATTGAAAATAATCCTATGAAAGCATCTCTTGAAATAAAAACAAATACTAAGATTATTTCTACAATAGTTGATGCTATAGAAGATATGCCAGGAATAAAAAAGGTATATACATATGTAAGTTATAATCCATATGAATTATTTATAGGACAAATCTTAATTCACTAATAAGTATAAAAAATTATGATTTTAATGAGAATAGTTCATTGATAACTATTCTCATTTATGATAATATGAGTATAATAATAAAATATAAGGACGAGAAATATGAAAAGTATAAATAAACAAGAATTGCATTTAATATTTCAAGAAATAAAAAAAGAAAATAGCAATAAACTAGATGATTTATATTGCAAATATAATAAGTTAATATTTAATATTGCTTTCTCAATATTAAAAAATTGTGAAAACAGTGAAGATATTGTTCAGACATTTTTATAAAACACCAACAAAAAGCAAAACAAAATGTGTCTAAATAATAGAAAGGATATGGTGATGAAAATGAAAAAAGAAATAAAAGTAGCATTAATAATATTAGGAGCAATTATAATATTAGGATTAGTATTTTTTACAGTTGATTATAATAGAGTGAAAAACGGAGAAAAACCAATATTTTGTATTCACAATCTTGCAGGAATATATAAGGATGGAGGAACAGTAGAATATTTTGGACTTGGATATAAGATAATTGATTTTAATAGGTTAGATGGTTATGATAAAGTAAAAATAGGTACTTGGTCTATGAAATATGAGGACTTTGAAGAAGAATATAATAAGCAAGAAAACATAATAAATTATACTAATAATATAAAATATAAAGATTTATCAGAAGTGCCTGAAAATTATCCTATGGAACAAGCTATAAAAGATGGATGTATAATTATAGGTAGTGATGTATTTAATAAAGCTAAATTAGATTCTTTTATTGAAAACACAAATGTAAATAATAAAGATAGAAAATCAGATTACATAAGGATTGTGCAATATACAATAGAAGGAAATCCCATAATTACAGATTTAGAATATAAAGCAGATATTGGCTATATATTAACAACTGATAATACAAGAGATGCTTTCGGAGCAGATACAAAAGTAATAACCAATAATTATATACCATCAAAATTTTATACAATAGATTTAGTAGAAAATGATGACTTCTTTGATATTGTATTACAATTAACAGTAGAAATAGATTATGAATCTAATAAAAAAGAATATAAACCAATAACAGTAGCAAGTTATTCAAAAGATTCAGAAACTTATGAAGCAGCACCATCGTTTATAGGAGAAGTAACAGAAATAAATGATAAAACAATAATAGTAAAAACAGAAGAAAAAAATCTAGGTGATGCTGTTAGTGTTAAAGTGGAAAATTCAAAAGAATATAGCATAGGGGATAAGGTTGAAGTGATTTATACAGGAACCATACTTGAAACATATCCTTGCCAAATTTATGAAATTGAAGTAAATAAGATTGAGAATTAAATTTATTCAAATGTTATTATAGAAACTAAATAATAATAAAAACATTTATAAAAATAATAGTAATAGTTTTAATAAGTAAATTTATAATTGTCAGTGGATATTTAGTTTTGAACCAAATGAATAAAAAAGAGGAAGCAGAAAAAATAATATAAATGTAAGATTAAATACGACAGGTATAAGATATTCGATACCACTTGGTAATGCTAAAAGTGACAATTCATAAAAACACTTCATATAATATTGTGAGGTGTTTTTATGGCTTATTCAGATAGGGAATTATTAGCAAGACTTGTTCAATGCGAGGCTGGAGGAGAAGGAGATAATGGAATGAAGGCAGTTGCAACAGTATGCTGATGTCGAACTCAAAAAATAGCGATGTAAACGGTGTGAGGTTACTGCAAGGTATTGAAAATATTGATACAGAGAATCTCACCAAAATGTTCACAGATATTAAAAACAGGGGAATTTTAAAAGAACCATTAAAACTAGAGTTAAAAAACTATTTTTCAGACAACCTAAATTCTAATTTTAAAGATTACATTGATCAGTTTATATATTATAGGAAAATAAACGGATATACACAGGAAGAAGTTGGACAAGTATTAGGAATGTCTGGTAAGGAGTATTATAAAATAGAAAAAAGAATCCGTAAGTTAACTGACATTGATACAATAGAAAAAATAGCCAATTTTTTAAAGATAAGTAAGAGCGAATTAAAGATAAATTTAGAGGAATCAGAGAATATGAGAAATCGTAAAGACTTTTCATACAATGTTGAATTGAAGGAATATCTTATAAAGAATAATATTAGTAATAGTGAATTAAGTAGAAGAATTGGTATAAGCAGAAGGACTATAATAGATTGGTTTAATAAAGGTGCAATGATTTCTGATGGAAGTGTCAGTAAGATAGAAAAATTTATAAAGCAGTTTGAAAAAAATAAAAGTTCAATTAAAGAAGACGAAGAGGAACTTTGAAATTTTATAGATGTAGAATAAAAGTTAAAAGGTGAAAGAATAGCATTTGGGCTATTCTTTTTTTGGAGGGAAAGTTGCTAATAGATATACAGAAAAAAGAATGTGGAATAAATGAAAGAAAAGTAAATAAACCTGAAGATGTTTTTAATCTAGAAGAAGTACAAGAAATAAAAGATGCTATACAAGAGCATTTTTTATTTTTAGGATTAGATAGAGTTAACAACATTAGAAATATAAGCTTATTGGGAATTGGAACAAGTTCTCATATAGAAATTGATGTTAAATATATTGTTAGAACAGCTTTAGTAACTGCAAGTGATAGGGTAATCTTGGTACATAATCATCCATCAAATTCACTTGAGCCAAGTTTACAAGATAAGGAAATATCAAATATTTCTAATCAATTATTAAAGGCATTTAATATTAGATTATTAGATCATATTATTGTAAGTGAAAATTCTTATGTTAGCATGGAGTCTTTAAAACTTATTAATGATAAATATGAAAGTGAAAGAACTAAAATGATTGATAAGATAACAGTTATAGAAGAAAATATAAAACTTAAGGATGAAATAGTTAGATTGAATAAAGAATTAAAAAAATATAGAGAAATAGAAAAAGATACAGAAGATGAGTACGAGTAATATGTCTAATTAAAAAATAAAAAGCCACAGAATCGATTCTGTGGCGAATTAAAAATAGAAATGGAGGAATTTATAAGATGAAAAATTATAAAAATTTTTTTTTAACAAGTGAAAGTGTAACGAAAGGTCATCCAGACAAAGTAGCAGATTTGATTTCTGATAGTATATTGGATGAATATTTAAGGAAAGATAAAAATTCAAGAGTGGCTGTTGAAACCATGTTATCAAATGGTAAAGTTACAGTAGCAGGACAAGTAAGTTCAAACGGTCAGGTAGATATAGAGAAAGTAGTACGAGATACATTAAAAAAAGTAGGTTATGATGATGCAGAAAATTCTATGGATTACAGCGAATGTAAAATAGAGATAAACATAACAAAACAAAGTGAAGATATTGCTTTGGGAGTAGATGATGGCGGAGCAGGAGATCAAGGAATTATATTTGGCTATGCTACAGATGAGACAGAAGAATATATGCCGTATCCAATTATATTAGCACATAAACTATCTAAAAAGATTGATGAAGTTAGAGAAAATAATGTTTTGCCATATTTAAAATCAGATGGTAAGGTACAAGTTACCGTTGAGTATGTAAATGATATGCCAATTCGAATAGATACTATTTTAATTTCAGTACAACATTCGAAAGAGGTAGAATTAATCCAGTTACAAAAGGAAATATTAGAAAATGTGATTTTAGAGACAGTAGATCCAGAAATGTTAGATATTGAAACAAAATTCTATATAAATCCTACAGGTAGATTTGTAATAGGAGGTGCTATTGCTGATACTGGACTTACAGGAAGGAAAATAATAGTAGATACTTATGGAGGAATTGCAAGACATGGAGGAGGAGCTTTTTCAGGGAAAGATGGAACAAAAGTAGATAGGTCTGGAGCATATATGTTAAGACATATAGCAAAAAATGTTGTTGCAAATGGTTTAGCAAGAAGGTGTGAAATTCAAATGTCGTATGGAATAGGAATAAATAAACCAATATCTTTATACATTGATTGTTTTGGAACAAACAGAATAGCTGAAGGATTAATTATAAAATTAATAAAAGAGAGGTTTGATTTGACACCCCAAGGAATTATTAATTATTTAAAACTAAAAGAGCCTATATATTCAAAAACCACTAATTATGGTCATTTTGGTAGAAAAGGATTTACTTGGGAAGAATTAATACAAATATAAATAAAATTTGAATAAGAGTTGTATAAAGTTTGGACAAGAGTTAATATAACACAAACTTTATATAGGCTCTTTTTTATTTGGGAGGAGAATGTAAAATGTACATTTTTATTTTAATAGCAGTAGCAATGTTAAGCTCATTTGCTACACTAATAATACATTGTTGTCTGATTATAGGAAAGGAAAGTGATAAACAGTGGGAGGAAGAAGTGATTATGAAGAAAGAAAGCAAAAAAGAATAGAAAGGTATAAAATATTATCTGAAAAGGCAAAGGAACGATCGAATCAATATATGAATTCAAGTGCAAATAAAACGCTAGAAAGGATAACATTAGCACAACCTATTTTAGTTGATCATTATTCTGCAAAAGGACATAGAAATTTACTAGAGAGAGCTCAAAACAATATTAAGAAATCTATTGAAGAAGATAAAAAGAGTGAATTTTATAGTAATAGAGCAGAATCAACAGAAAATAGTAAAGTGATATATAGTGATGATCCAAGAGCAATTGAAAAGCTAAAAGAAAAGTTAGAAAGATTAGAAAATGAAAGAAATTCAATAAAAGCAAGAGAACATTATAAGTGGGAACTTGCAAATATTGGTGCTACTATCAGAGAAACTAAAAAAAGGATAGAAAGGTTGGAAAAACTTGAAGAAATTAAATTTGAAGATGTAAAATTTGACAATTGTAAGGTAATACATAATAAAGAAATTAACAGAATTCAGTTTTTATTTAATGAGATCCCAAATGAAAATATTAGAAGAGAATTAAAATCTAATGGATTTCATTGGTCAAGAAAAGAACAAGCTTGGCAAAGAGAATTTAATCAGAATTGTATAAGAACTACAAATAGAATCGTAAAAGATATTTTTGAAAAAAAACAAGAACAGGAGGACGAGGAAGAATTTGAATAAATTGGAATTGTTTAATGAAATGTATGAGTCAACAGAACATAATTTGTTATGCTATTCAGAAAATTATTTAATGACAAAGCCAAAATCTAAATTTATAAAAGAGTGGAACAGAGAAAAAGAAAAGTTAGAATTATTAAAGGAAATGATAGAAGAAGAAAAACAAATTATGAAAGTAAAGAATATAAATTTTACACAAAAACAAATATTAAAGATGTATCCTAATACTATATATTATGTTAAAAATAGCAATGGAGGATTATTAGCAGGTTGTATAGAATTGGAGGAGGCAAAGAGATATGCAGAAGAGTATAAAACAGAATATATGAAAGATAAATTAAACAATAAGGTAGGAGTATATGTTTTTGATAAAGAAGGTAAAAATTTATATGTGGCTAAAGGAATTGAAAACGATATAAAAAAAGAAGATACAGAAGAATTTGAGTAAAATGATATAGACTAGAAAGAAAGGAGAAAAATATGTATTTAAGAATAGATATTGTGAATAAGAATCAATATGAGACATCAGAAAATTACAAGGAAGTTAAAATTTTAGTACCTAATGATTCAATAGAACTGGAAAAAGATTTTAAATATTTAGGACTAGATTATTATAATTTAGATATTCAAGATACGCACATAAAAGAATGTGAATTTATATGTAAAGAAGATCCTGATTTTTCATCAAGAATAACAGATGCAATAAATAATTTGATTTTTAGGGCAAGTGATTCAGGATATACCACACCATTTAATTATATGAAAACATTTTATTGCATGATTAATAAATTCAATGATGAGGATAGAGAAAAGTTATTAGCAATATTAGAGGCAAAAAGAGAACAAATAGTAAACATAAATGATGCAATAAAATATGCTAATAATATAAAATGTTTTGAATTGATTGATGCATATAATAATGAAGAATTGGCAAAAAGATTAGTATATGACGGAACAATAGACATTGTAGATTTAATGGAATATGCAGATTTAGAAAGATTGGGAAGAGACTATGCAGAAACGAAAGAGATAGTAAAAACGCAACAAGGTTACTTAAGTCAAGAATTTGATTTCCAGAAAAAAGTTCAAGAAGAAGAGGAAGAATTTTAAATAATATTATAAGGGATAGAATGAGGTGATTATAATGGAAAATATAGAGACAGTTACAATAAAAGATATAAAACAGGCACTTTTCGATTCTTATTTGGATACGGAATATCATGAGTCATTGGCTCATAGTATGTTGGTTTTAGGATATGTAAATGATTCGCCAAAGAATTTATTTTTTGGGACACCTAAACAGAAAGAAGAATTAGAAGAAGTAGAAAATAGAGCATTAACATCTAATGAAATAAGTGAAATAATACATTTAATGATGTATCAAATGAGAAATGATTTTCAGTATGGAATATTTAAGCCTATTACATTAAAATATTTGAGTATTTCAGAAAGAATGAAGAATACAGAACAAAAAAATAATCAGAACAATAATAAAAGAAAGAAATTAAAATGTAATATTTATAATGCGTTTGGAAGTATGATAGAAATAATAGGGATGACATCAAAAAAATTGAAACAAAACAAAATGTTTGAAGAATCAAGAGAAATGATTGAAAGAGCAACAGAATCATATAGTTATGATGAGGCATTAGAGATTATAAATGAATATATCAAAACTATTGATAAGTGTGAAAAAAAAGAGGAGGAAGTGGAATATGAATAGGACAATTTCAAAAGATAGAGTTGCAGTAAAGTCAGGATATTACTTTGAAATATTTGATAAAAGTGAAATACCTGATACACTAGAAAAGTATCATAAAAAAGTAGAATTAGATAATGTTATATATGATTTATATCATGGGACAAGTTTAGAAGATGAAAAAACAATTGACAATATGTTTGGAGATAGAATGGGATATGCAATTGATGAACATATAATTGAAAAACCAAAATGTGCTTTAATTGGAGAAGATGGAAACATATTTAATTTAATGGGAATAGCATCTCGAACATTAAAGAAAAATGGAATGCAAGAAGAAGCAAAAGAGATGTGTAATAGAATAACAAATGGAGCAAAAAGCTATGATGAAGCACTTATGATTATAGACGAATATGTTGAAATAACTGATAAAGAAGAAATGGAAGAAGACGAATATTAGTAAATAAGTGGATAATTTAGAGATGTCTAAATGACCACTTGTTTTTTTAGGAGCACCCAGCTAAAAGCCACGCTTTTAGGCAGTTTCACGAGGCGAGGAGGTCGCCCTGATCCTGCAAAATTGCTTGAAAGCAATTTTGATAAATAATTAGAGGGTGCAAAGGGGGTTTTGGGAATAAAATATGGAAGATGAAAAATTGGAGAAATTAACAATAAGAATCTCTAAAGAGAAAAAAGAAGAGTTAAAAAAGCTAGTAGAAAAAAGTTCTTATAACAGTATTTCTGAACTAGCAAGAGCAGGTATTGATAAAGAACTAAATATTCAAATATATAAAGATAATTTAGATTTTATAATTAAAGAATTAGATAAAATTATAGATGCCAAACTAAATCCTTTTATAAAATCACAAAGAAAGCTAACTGCAAAATATTTAAGGACAAGTGCTATTAATACATACTTATTAGGGGAACTTTTAGATAGGTTGCTAGGAGACGATATGCATAAACAATTTATTAATATGCTAACTAATGCTAGAAATAAAGCTAATTATTATATTAACCATGATACAGAAAATATGGCAAAAAAAGATTTATATGATTTTTATACAATAGGAGAGATATATCGAAATGAGTAAGGTGGTTTTTTTATTTGAAAACTTTAATCCAAATAGAAGGACTACTTTTTTCAGACATAAAAGTTATACAAATTATTTAGGATATAGTGAGTTCGCAATAAAGAATATCAATACAGAACATGGTCTTTTTGGTAAAATTGCTGAATTTTCTGATATTGAAAATATGAAAGATATAGAATCAATTAATCAGCATATAATCAAACTAGCAGATAATAAGATTCCAATTTTTCGTTGTACCATATCTTTATCAGAATATGATGCTATTAGACTAGGTTATGATAGTCAAGAAAAATGGAAAGAACTTTTTGAAAGTAAATTAGTAAGTCTAGCAAGTAAATTAAATGTGAAATATGAAGATTTGCAATACTGTCGGAGCAGTTCATTTAGAAAGTGGACATCCCCATTTGCAAGTTATGGTATGGAGCAAACAAAAAGATAAAATGAATTATTTTGTAGATTATAAAGAAGTTAACAAAATGCGAGAGGAGTTTACTAATGAAATATTTAAAGAAGATTTGCTTGAACTATATAAAGAAAAAGATATTGCAAGGAAAGGAATTATTACTGATAATAAATTCTTACAAGAAATAAAAAATGTTAGTACAAATAAAAAGTTTATAAAGGATATTCTACAATATGAAAAAGACTTTAATGATAAAAAAATATTGAAACATAATATTTCAAATAAAAAAATAAAATTGGTAGTTGATGATCTAATAAAAATAAAAAGTCTATTAAAACAAACAAGTGGCAGTATAAAATATCAGTATTTAAAAAAATATCCTAATATTATAAATGAAGTTGATAATCTATCTAAAAAGATAATTGAATTGTCTTTAGAATGTCAGGAACAAGTGGAAAAATATATACAAATTAAACAAGATATTGTAAGTTATAAATATCAGAATGAAGAAAAAATAAAACAGGCACAAACAATTGAAAAAGAAAAAGCAGAACAAGAGATTTTAAAATTAATCGGTAATCAAATATTAAATTTTGAAAGGATATTATTAAATCAAAAGCTAGAATATAACCAAATACAATATATAAATAATGGCAGACAATTGGTTTGGAATATTTTTAATACGCTATATTTTACAACAAGGCAGGAAGAAAAATATTTAAGAAGATTTGAACTAATATATAAGAAACAATTATCAAAACAGGCTAAAAAAGAATTAGCACTAAAAAAGAGAAATGCATCATCATTAAATTGGGAAAAATAATATGTAAAATAATTGTATTTAACTGTTTTTTATGATATAGTAGGTTATGAAAAAATAAAAATGAATGGAGCATAAAAATGAACTATAAAAAAGACTTATCAGAACAAAATCAAAAATTATTATCGAATATAGATATAGATATTGAAGATAGAGAATATTCTACTGAAGAAATTGGACGAAATATAAATGATATTAGTAACTATATTATAAGTAAAAGTAGTAAGAATGGAGATCTTGATAAAACAAGAATAGAATATATGCCATTAGCTAATATTTTACAAAGTTCAATTAGAATGGAGAAATAGTATGACAATACTGTATGTATGTGGAATTCTATTATTATTTATACTTACTATTCTTTTTATAGGAATAATGTCTTTTAAGGAACAAGTAAAAAAATACATAATGATGATAGCATCAGTAATTTATAATGGATTTATGGGATACATTGATACTATTGTATTACTGATTATTTATGGATTTTTTACTAATAGACCGAATGGTAGTGGATATGATGTACCAAAAACAGAATTTGCTTTTAATGTATTTATAGGTATAATAATATTAATTATATATTTAGTATTATTAATTCCAATAAATATATATATGAAGAAAAAACGGAAAAATTGATTCAAAAGTTTATACAATAGTGAGTCTAATTGCAACAGTATTTGGAGCAATAATCTATTGGATTTTTTTGGATAAAGGACAAAGATTATTTTAAAAAATGTTTATGCTTTATAATAAATGCAGAAATAGTAAGTAGTCGAGTACTACGATTAGTAGAGTATAAAAAACAGTATTCTACTAATAGTGAGTTATCATTATTATATCTTTTAGTTATAATTCTAATAGATTATAATTGAAGGAGGAAAAGTATGAATCAAGAAAAAATTGGAAAATTTATTGCTGAATGTAGAAAGGAAAAAAATCTTACACAAGTACAATTAGCAGAAATATTAAACATGTCTTACAAGTCTATTTCAAAATGGGAAACAGGTAGAGGAATGCCAGACTCATCTATTATGCTTGAATTGTGTGAGGCTCTTGGGATTAGTGTAAATGAATTATTAAGTGGTGAGCACTTAATAGAGGAACAATATAAAGAAAAAGCCAATGAAAACATTATAAATATTGCAAAGGAATCTGACAAAAACAGGAAAACAAAAAATAGAATAATAGTAGTAATTGTAACTATTTTTACATGCATTTTATTAATGTTATTTGTTAATACTATTTATAAAAATATAGAAATTAATGTTGAATATGATGGTAGATTGATCGAATGTAAAATAGAAGATGATAATATTATGTGTTCTTTTAATGGTTCAAGTTTAGTTACATTATCTTCTTTAAAAGTTAATAAAGATGATGAAACATTAATATTTATAAATGGAAAAATGCTACTACAAAATAAAATTCGTAGTCATTTTGAAACATGGAATTCAATGGCTCAATTAAATAGTGGAAATAATTCTCATTTCAATTCAACAATAATAATAAATAAAGAAAAGGACATTATAAATTGCAAAGAGAAAATTAAAGTTTATTATACTAATATATCTTTTAACCAAATAAAAGAAGCTAATAAAAATGAATTAGAAAATATTATAGAACACTCAAACTTAATGGGTGAAAATTAGTACTACAAATTACAATTTCTAAATTAATATATTTGAAAATATAGATTAGTTGTTTTGTTTATGATATAATGCTATAAAATAATAGATTGATAGTTATAAAATATAAGGAGGTCTTTATATGAGTAATAAACAAAGAATATTTATTGTAATAGGATTAATAGTAATCATTGTAGTAAGTTTTATAAGTGGTCTACTTATTGGACAGAAGAATTCACCAAAGAATAATTTGGCAGTTAGTGAAATATATGGAGAAACATTTTATGCAAGTATAGAAAGCATAAAACAGTATGATGATGGTAGTTTTCATATTAATGTCAAGGGACTAGAAGTTAATGACATAAATTATAGAGGAGACTTTACATTTAAAGTAGATGACAGTATAAATATGACTTGGAAAGGGAAAAAAATTAGTGTTTCAGATTTAAAAGAAGGAGATAATATATCAATCACATTTACTGATGAAATAATTAATTCTATTAGTCCAACACCTTTAGATGAAGTTGTAAAAGTTCAATTATTAAGAGATGAAGAAAATTTAGCTAAAACATACAATTTGGACATTTTAAATATTGATGAAATATCTAGTGTAACTATCGATACATTATCTGAATTTAGAAAAGTAAAAGGAATTACAGACAAAGAAACAATTGAAACAATATATAATGTTTTTAACAATAAAACAACTCAAATAGAAAGTGTAAATGATAATCCAATAAATCCAGATATATTATTTTCTGTTACATTCAAAAATGATAAGGGAGATTATAAGTTAGCTTATATTTATAAAAAAGATAATAAATATTATATAGAACAACCATATAATGGCATTTATGAAACATCATTAGATGATTTTAAAACAATTGAAGAAATAGTAAAATAAATCTCTTATTAGTTGAGACAGATAATTAAGTTAAAATTATCTGTCTTTTAGTATATAATTGTAGCAAAATATAGTAAGTTGGAGACAAGAGTATGAATAAAAAAAGAATAATTATAATAACAATATTAGCAATTTTAATTGTTATTTTAGCCTTATGGATTAGTGGAATAATTCCAAAACAAATAGCACGAGTATCTGCAACAAATTATTTAAAGAAAAACTTTTCAAAAATGTATTTAGAGTATGTGGACATAGAATGGAGTTCTAATTTTGGAGGATATTCTATAAGATTTAAAGACCAAAATGATGAGATACATGGTTTCTTGATGAATAACAAATATTTTCCAATAAATATAGGACAAGGTTTGTTTGGATTTGAAGAAGAATATAGAGCAAAATATGGAGAGTAAAATTATGAAAAGAAAATATTTAATACTATTAATTGTTTTAATATTACTTGGAGTCATTATATTTTTAGGATGTAACATTTATAATTATATTAGTTATGTACCTAGAATAGATTCATATGAAGATATTAATATCATTGGAAATGAATTTTTAATAGATACCACACAAACAATAAATCTTATTTTATAATGAATAAAGACAACTTACAATTAGTGGGACTTATAGTTAATTGAAATTATCAGCTTTTTATTATATAATATGTGCTGTAAAAATAGTAAGTTATGGAGAAGAATATTATGGGAGTAGTATTATTTTTATTAATAATGTTTGTAATATCGTTAATACCTTATATTATATGTGGAATATTAGCTGTTATATTTATAAGTATAACTCATATAAAATTAATAAAAAGCAAAGTGCTCAAAATCTTAATAAGCATAAGTATTTTATTGTGTGTATGTATATTAGTATTTAATGTTAGAGATGAGAGACTTGATACTTTATGTGCAGAAATAAATGAAATTAATGATAATCAAATTCTTATAGGAATGTCAAAGGAACAAGTTATTGAATTATTAGGAGAACCAGAAGAGCAAATTAATGAAGAAAGTATACACTATAGATACAATGCTGGAAGTTTCGACAAAGGATTATTTCTTTTTAATACTGCTATTTTCTTTGACAGTTCTTATGGGTGTAAACTTTGGGTACATTTTGATGAAAATGGTAAAGTAAAACATACTTCAATACAATATATTGCATAAGATTAAATATTTATATAACAAGAACATTTACATTTTAGTAGATGTTCTTTTAATTTACAAAAAAGG
>CAMMTN010000028.1 GCA_946499885.1 uncultured Clostridium sp.
ATTTTAATATTTACAATTAAGAGAAAGCAAAAAATATCAAAATAAAAAACTCCTCGAATTATCTGAAGATAGAACTTTTTGCATAGATATATTTGAAGCAATGACACAAACATCATGCGACTTGTTGCGTAATATAGAAGATTTTATGCAAAACATTGCTTAATTATTCTAACATTTTATTTCCCTATTTTACTAGATTACAGAATTACCAAATATTTACCATTGGTAAAACCCTTAAGTCCTCTCTGTGAGAGGGCTTTCTGCTTTATATGTTCACCTTTTGTTTCGGTAAAACAAATAAACTGAAATAATCAAAATATGGGACAAGAACCCCTATAGTTAAAGATAAGAGGTAGGTCAATCCTACAGAAAGGAGACTAAATGTCAGAATCAACTAAAGTTGTTACAAGTATTAGAGTAACAAGTAATGAAGCAAGGACAAATTCTTATAATGGTGAAAATTGTAGGGATAAAATAACGCAAGATGTTATAATTTCGCTTCCAAATTGGCTTGTAATTTTATTGAATGAGTATGAAAAAGAAGGATACATCGAAACAAATAAATTTATAGCAGACTCAATTTCTGATTTTATCAATACTTCAAATCTTGATAAAAATACTTTATCTATAAGTAATTCACCAAAATCTGATATGGTTATAAATTTACCTTTAGATACCGTGGAATTAGTGAACGTTATCGCAAAAAAATATGATGTTCAAATCTCAGATATAGTTTTTACAGCTCTAGGGCACATCATTCCTGTATTAATGACCTATATTGAAGAATGTGGAGGTTATGATGAGAACTAAAGTAAAAGAAATCGGTAATAAAACCAGAGAAAGATATAGAGCTACTGTTGGAAGAATGGGCATTAAATCTAATGACCATAAAGGTTTTCCTGAAGAACCATTCTGTTAAAAGACTTATATTTGCTTACAGATGATAATGAAGAATTAGTAACAGACCATTTATGGAAAACTGTAGGTCAACAATTAAAAAATCTCGATTTGAAAGAAGGTGATGTTATAACCTTCAATGCTAGGGTAGGTTCTTACAAAAAAGGTTATAAAACTAAAGTTACTGATTACACATTGAAGTATATGACGAAAATTGAAGTAATTAGAGAAGATAGACCTCTCCAAGAAGGAGAAAAGACATCTTCCACAGAACCTACGTGGAAAGAACTTTGGGAAGCACAAAGGGCAGCAAGAGAAAGACGATTTAAAGAAGAAATGGAAGAATGCTGTAATTATTGATGATTATATTTTAAGGAAAGGAGTGATGAAAGATTCTCCATCGCTCCTCCCTTCTCTTTTGAATGGGTAAAGTAGAGAATCAGAAGGGAATTATATAATGGAGAATCTGGAGCTTAGCTCAAATAGCAATTATGCTAATAATATCTCAAAAAGCCTTGAATATATGCAATATGTGTTTCTTGAAGATGATTTTGAGAACTCATTCAAGTTTGAAGATATAGCCGATGAAGATTTAGAAGATGCAGAAATAAATAATCATCCTATAACAAATAATATATTTCTTAATGTACATAACTTAAACCATGATAATAATAAAATAATAGATAAAGAAGAAAGATGTATTATTAATCTTATTAATCCTCCTAATGCATATAGGGAATTATCTATTGTATTTGGATATAACAACATAAAACAAATACTGAAAGGTAAAATAGAATATCAAACCTTAATTAATAAATTAAAATATAGAGGTAAACATAAAGTAACTTTAGATGTTAATGAATTAAAACGTATTGTTTACAAATATATTGATACTGTTAAAGATTTAAACCAAAGACCATTTAGTTACTTTGATGAAGATGTGGTAACAAGTTTCATCAACTACTACAAAGATGGTTCAATTAATAGCATTGTTTCTTATTACATTAAAAAAGCACAAGCCAAGAATAAAAACAATTCAAAACTGGATAATATCATTTTTACTTTTAATGTTGATTCTTTTAGGTCTATTCATTTTGGTATAACTCCTGATAACTTTAACTTCAATCCTCATGATGATAGAGAAATCTTTATTCTTGACTATATAAGAATGTATTGGGAACTATATATGCTACTTGTATTTACTCATATTTGTAATATTTCACAAAAAGATGAAGAAGCTTATTTTATCAAGTTCTACAAGGTAATAACACTAGCCGTTTTTACTGGCATGAAAATGTTCCTACAATTGGAACTTAATAGAAGCTATGGAGAATTTTATGAGGAATTAAAAGGATTTAAGACTAAAGACAATAAATATTTATCAGATTCTGGCACAAAAGAAAGACAACAAATTACCTTTAAAATAAAGAATTCAGATTTCTTAACTGAAGCATATAAACAGGAATATCAAGGTGCAATATACATTGATAAAAGAATCGGCGAAGTTAAAAACGACAAACATATAGATATTTTATTAACAATTATGAGAGGAAACAATGATAATAAAGCATTATTTGAACTCACTATTTCTGGACAGTATCCTTTGGGAAGAATATATAGTTCAGATACTAACCCAGAGGTTAATATAAATCTCAATAACATGTATGCCTATGGATTATCTATAATACCGCCTATAGTCTATTTATTCAGAACATGTCTAAATTATTCCAAAGATTTAGAAATAAAGTCTTATTATACAGAACTACAAGCTTACATTGAGAAATATAAAGGTGTAAAGACTCATGGATTAGTTCCAAAGTTATTATCAGTGATGCTTTTAGCAATACATAAAAGACCAAATGAAGAAGAATTAACAACAATTCTCAATAAGTATTTTAAGATAACTGATAAGGTACAAAAAGCTGAATTTAGAAAGCTATATAAAGACATTGAAACAAGCCTTGCAAAAAAGAAAGATAGGTTGATAGATAAGATGAGAGAGGAGTTGTGGAGAATTGTTTGGTAATATTTTAATCGATAAAATAAGATTTTCTAAGAGAATAGACTTTATTGATACTCCTTATGTATTGCAACAAGAATTAAAAAATGAATTACAGAAACATTTTCTAGAGAATGCATTTAATGTTAATTTTGACAAGAAGTTTTTTAGGGTTGATTTTAACCCTACCAGATACTTGGATGAAGTAACTGAGGAAAGTTCAAAGAAACCAAATTTAAATCTCGATATGATTAATGAAAAGAAATTACTTGGACTTTTACAATACATTTACCACTTATTAGGGGAGTGTAATGTAACTTGGATTGATATTACAAAGAACCTTATTGTAGAAAATCCTGTACAAACTTATATTAAAGCTCTATACGGCAGAAAGTTCAAGTATCCATACAAAGTTAATGATGAAAATTCTGATATTAATAACTCTAGTTTGGTCTTAAATCCATTAAAAAGAAAAAAAGATTCCAATTGCAGGAACTTAAATAGGCAAATTACTTTTTATGATAAAATAAAGCAAATCCAAAGTAAAACTAAAAATGCTAGATTTATTGATAATATTTGGCTTACAAGCGAAGAAATTGCTCAAATTCCTCCTTTAAATTACGAAGGAAATAAAGGAAGGTTGTACCTTGATAATTTACACGGACTAAATATTCTCAGATGTGAGCAAAGATACAAATATACTGCAAATATTAAACGGATAACACATTTCTTGCTTAATTTAAAAGAAGAAAATGAACTAAGAATATCTACTCTTATTTATTTACTGTCAGAAGGAACTCTATATAATAAATTAGATGACTTCTATACCGAAGAACTTAGAAAATATGTGTTTTTTGATGTTGTCGAAGATATAGAAGAATCTAACAATAAGTATATTCCGATAATAAAAGACCTTGTAGAAGAATATGATGAAATAGATTTAATGGCATTTGAAGCATTATTTACAGAAATTGGATATAAAGATAAATTTCACAGAGCAATAAAAACTATTCAACAACAAACTTTAGGAATTTATTATAATGAACTCTATAATAAGTTTAATATCTAAAAGCAGCTCCTAGCTTGCCTTATAAGGCTGGCATGTGTTTTGAGCTGGAGAAATTATGCAAAGCAAATATAAGTCCTCTTAAAAACGATTCTAGTGCGCTCTCGTTTAAAGTTTTGAATATCTATTACTTATAGCTACCGACTTTTCTGCCGTATTTGTCATATTCGGTAATTCTACCAGAAGAGTCCTTTTTGAATGAACCTACTTTTTGCCCGTACTTATCATATTTTGTAGTTACACCGTTAGAATTTGTCTTGTAACTACCAGTTTTCTGTCCATACTTATCGTAGGAATTATATCCTGAAGAGGTCTTTTTATAGCTTCCTGTCTTTTGACCATATTTGTCATACTTATTAAATCCACTGGTTGTCTTTTTGTATGAGCCAGTTTTAGAACCGTATCTGTCATAAGAATTGTAGCCTGAAGTTGTTTGCTTGTATGAGCCAGTCTTTTGCCCATAACGGTCATAAGAATTAACCGCAAAAGCTACATTTGTAAAAAATAACATTAACAATAAAACTAAAAATTTCTTCATACATAACTCCTTTTTATTTAGTATAACGAAAATAAAAGAAGAATTGTTTAATATTAGTGTTAATTAAAATATTAAGGTCTCTTGTTACAAATCCAATAATAAAGCATGTTTATGGTATAATCAGGATATCAATAAAGTGTTCAGGAGAAAAGAATGGCTAAGAAGAAAAGTGAAATATATGGTGCATTATGGGATGCTTGTAATAAATTAAGAGGGGGAATGGATGCCTCTCAATATAAAGATTATGTGCTAACCTTATTGTTCGTAAAATATATTTCAGATAAAGCTAAAGCTGATGCTAATTTTTTAGTTGATGTTCCAGAGGGTGCAAGTTTTGATGATATGGTTAAATTCAAAGGTAAATCCAATATTGGTGAACTTATCAATAAAGAGATATTGGCAAAAATAGCAGAGGCAAACGAAAATCTTCTTGGTTTAATTGATAAAGTTGATTTTGACGATACGCAAAAACTTGGTAATGGGAAAGAGCAAGTTGATAGACTAACAAAACTTATAGCTGTATTTGAAAGAGATGAAATTGATTTCTCAAAGAACAATGCAGAAGGCGATGACTTACTTGGCGATGCTTATGAATATCTCATGGGCAAATTTGCAGCAGAATCAGGCAAAAGCAAAGGTCAATTCTATACTCCAGCTGAAGTTTCCAGAATAATGGCAAAAGTAATTGGTGCAGATAGAATCTCAACAGCCAGCACAACAATATATGACCCTACATGTGGCTCTGGTTCTTTGCTTTTAAAAGTAGCATATGAAGCCCAAACAGAAGTTTCTATATATGGTCAAGAAAAAGATAATGCGACTGTAGGTTTAGCTATTATGAATATGTATCTGCATAATAATGAACTTGCAGAAATAAAACAAGGAAACACGATTGCCTCTCCACAATATAAAGACAATGATACAACATTAACAACTTTTGATTTTGTTGTAGCAAACCCTCCTTTTTCAGATAAAGAATGGAGTATGGGAATAACTCCTTCAGAAGATTCTTTCTCTAGATTTGCTTTGGGAGTTCCTCCTGAAAAGAATGGAGACTATGCTTATTTATTGCATTTGTTAAAATCAATGAAACAAACAGGGAAAGGGGCTATAATATTGCCTCATGGAGTTTTATTCAGAGGAAATGCAGAGGCTGATATTAGAAAAGCATTAATTGAAAAAAGATGGATTAAGGGGATTATTTCTTTGCCTTCTAACCTTTTCTATGGAACAGGTATTCCAGCTTGCATTATTGTCTTGGATAAAGCTGATGCAGAAACTCGTAAAGGTATTTTTATGATAGATGCAAGTAAAGATTTCATCAAAGATGGAAATAAAAATAGACTTAGAGAGTGTGATATTAAAAAGATTGTTGATACTTTTAATAATATGAAAGAAATCCCTAAGTATTCAAGATTTGTTCCAATTTCCGAAATATCTGAAAAGAATGAATATAATTTAAATATCCCAAGATACATAGACACTCAAGAAGCTGAAGATATCCAAGATATCAATGCACACTTAAATGGAGGAATTCCAAACTTTAATATAGAAGAACTTGATAAGTATTGGCAAGCATTTCCTTCTGCAAAGTTGGATTTATTTACTGAATATACAGATGGATATTCAAAACTATTGCCTGATTTGGAACAAATCAAACCTACTATTATAAATAGTTCCGACTTTGTATCATATAAAGATAATTACAATAGTGTATTTAAAGCTTGGGCAGAAGAAAATAAGAGTACCTTGTGGAATATTCCTTTAAACACTAAGCCTAAAAAATTCATTGCTGATTTAGGTGAAACTGTTTTGACTAAGTATGAGCCTGATAAGCTTACGGATAAATATGCAGTTTACCAGTTGCTAATGGAATATTGGCAAGAAACAATGCAGGATGATGTTTATATTATTTCTGAAATTGGTTATAAAATTGAACTTCAGGAGCATCGTGAGACAAAAAATAAAAAAGAAATCATAACTTATTATAATGACTTAGTTCCAGCTCCTTTAGTAGAGAAAAGATATTTCCCTGAAGATTTAGAACAAATTCAAGACAAAGAAAATGAACTTGCTGATGTTCAATCTCAAAAAGAAGAATTTCTTGAAGAAAATTGTTCTGATGAAGGAAAGCTTAATGGATTAACTCTAACACACAAAAAGAATATAAAAGGTGTAAATCAAGAAGTTACAGAAGACTTGTATGATGGAGATTCGATGTCTAAAGGCAAGGTTGAAAAATTTATAACTGCTAATAAAAATAATCCAGTATTTGCAGAAGAAATTATACTCCTCAGAAAATATCTTGAAATTCTTGCAAAAGAAGCTAAATTAAATAAAGAAATTAAAGAAATAAAAATAGGTCTATATAATAAAGTTCTAAAGAACTATGCAGAACTTACAGTTGATGAAATAAAGACTTTAGTGGTTGACGATAAATGGCTTGCAACATTAAAAGATAAATTTGAAGAACATCTAAATGATTTAACTCAAGTTTTATCTAAAAGAGTAAAAGAAGTTTCGTTGCGTTATGAATCAACAGTTAGTCAAATAGAAGACAAAAGAGAAGCCTTAAAAGCAAAAGTAAAAGCTCATTTGGCTACTATGGGGTATTAAAGGAGTATCGTATGGCAGATATTGAGTATTTGGAAGAAGAACGAAAAAAATTATGGGCAAAGGTTACTGACCAAGATGCAATTATTAAGAATCTGGTTAAAAAACTTGAGGAAGCTGAAAAACAAATAAAAGAAAACAATCTAGCAATAAATAATAGAATGTCTGATGATGAAAAAGTAGCAAAACAAGCATCTAGGGAAACTTCTCGTTTCAGAAACATGGCAAAAGAGAAGTGTGATGAAGTTGATGCATTGAAACAAAGATTGGAAGAAGAATATAAAAACTTGCAACAATTAGTTACGGAAAATATTGAATCAAAGAAAAGCGTAAATGCACAATTTAAGGCAATCGAAGATAAAAATAATAAAATCCAAGATGCTCAAAAGGAATTGTTAAATTCTAAAGAAGCTTTACAGCCTATAATGCAAACCATTCAAAGTGCTTCAACTGTATTAGAAAAAATAACAAATCTAAAAAACAATATTGAAAGCAATTATACGGCAACATCTGACAAGCAAAAAAAAGTAGAAGAATTATATGATACAGCCATTAGACAAAATGATGAAATTATCAAAATTAAAAGACAGATTGCTGGATACAAACAAACTAATAAGGAAACTGGAGAGGAAGAACAAGTAAATGGTATTAAACAAAATTTAGAAGAAACATTTGATGAATTAACTTCTCAAATAGAAAATACACAAGAAGAACTTGCAACATATCAAGAAAATAAAAACACAGAAGTTGAAACTTTTATAACAAATATGCAAGTTAGATATGACGAATTAATTAAGAGAATTGAGGGACTTTTGCCAGATGCTATGACAGCAGGCTTAAGTCATGCATATTATGAAAAGAAAATAGCAGAAATTAAAGAAAGAGATAAAGCATACAAAACATTTAAAAAGTCGCTAATCTGGATGTTTGTTGTTGCTATCATACCAGTTGGAATTACTTGTTACATGTTTTGGGGCTTAAAATTTGACATCCAAACTATTATTAATGATACGCCCAAGATAATGAGTGCTGTATTAGCTCTATATGCACCAATATTCTGGTTAGCTTATTCTGCAAACAAGAGAATGAATCTATCGAAGAGGTTGATTGAAGAATATACATATAAAGAAGCTCTAAGTAAAACATTTGAAGGTTTGTCAAAACAAATAGAAAATATTGGAGATAAAGATACTGCTGAAGACTTAAAAGCCAAATTGTTATATATCATAGTTTCTATGAATTCTGAAAATCCGGGCAAACTTATCAAAGGTTACAACAAACCAGACCATCCGATAATGGATATTATCAATAATAGTGTTAAATTAACAGATTCTATTCAAAACTTGGCAAATACACCTATTTTAGGTCATTTATGCTCTCCTATTTTTAACTATGTGAATGAACAAAGAGATTTGCAAAATAGGAAAGTAGAAACAGGCTTAAAGGCTAATGACATTATAAATACAAAACATACACAAGAAGATGACGAGGAAGAATAAACACTAAGGTAAAGATAAAATGACACTACTACACTTATTACAACAAAATGCTGAATGGATGTGTGCTATAGCAATTACTTTCTTTAGTGCTGTGCAATGTTACTTGGCATATCAGCAAAATATTCAAAGTATTAGAAACCAAAGACTTGAGCTTGCAAATGAACTGGATGAGGTGTGTAGTCGATTTACTGTGTATAACAAAGACGAAGCTCAAAGGATTCTTCAATGGCTTATGTCTAAAGCAAGTAAATTTATTTTCTTGTTAAACGCAAAGGATAGAGAAAAGTATAAAATGCTGTGTAATTTTCTATTTAATTACCACACCTACCCTGTTAAAAATCAAGAAGAAATGATTCAAATAATGAAACAATTTAATGAAATGCTTGGAGAACTAGATTTTGTGCTTGGTAATGCAAATTATGGTTTCCAAAAAGATAATAAAGAATTTAAAAGTACGGTGAATAATGCATAATATAGAAGAAAAACAAGGATATAAATTTACTGAAGAATTTGGCTATATTCCTGAAGATTGGGATGTTGCTAAAATTAAAGATAAAAGCGAAGTTAAAACTGGAGGAACTCCAAGTACATCTATTTCTGAATATTGGAATGGTAATATAAAATGGATGAGTTCTGGAGAATTAAATAACAAAAGAATTTATGATGTTGTAGGGAGAATTACTGAAATTGGCTTAAATAATTCTAGTGCAAACATGATTCCGAAAAATTCTATTTTAATTGGTTTAGCTGGGCAAGGGAAAACAAGAGGTACTGCTGCAATAAATTATGTTGACCTGTCAACAAACCAATCTATAGCTGCTATTCTTCCATCTAAATATTTTAATTCTGAATTTCTTTATCAATGCATTGATAAAAGATACGAAGAATTGAGAGAATTGTCTTCTGGTGGTGGAGGCAGAGGAGGATTAAACAAGACTCTTATTATGAATCTGCCGATTCTTCTTCCACCATTACCAGAGCAAGAGAAGATTGCAGAGGTTTTGAGTGATATAGATGAACTCATTGAGTCAACTCAAAAGTTAATAGACAAAAAGAAAGACCTAAAAACTGCGACTATGCAAAAACTTCTTGCACCTAAAGAGAATTGGGAGAATAGAATTTTAGGTGACATAGGAGTTACATATACTGGATTATCTGGTAAAACAAAACAAGATTTCGAAACAGGAAATGCTTATTATATAACATTTTTAAATATAATGAATAATATTTCTGTAAATATTAATACTTTTGAAAAAGTCAATATTAAGCCAACAGAATCACAATGCTTATGCAAAAAAAATGATATTTTCTTTAATACTTCTTCTGAAACTCCCGAAGAAGTCGGAATGTGTTCTGTCTTAATGAATGAGATTGAAAATTTATACTTAAATAGTTTTTGTTTTGGATTTAGATTAAGGAAAAATAACGAAGTCGATTCTTTATTTTTAGTATATTTGTTTAGGTCAAAATTTGGAAGAGAATTAATGATGCGATTAGCTCAAGGTTCTACAAGATACAACTTATCAAAAGATAATTTTATTCAATCTACAATAAAAATACCTAAATATGAAGAACAAAAAAAGATTGCTCATTTATTATTTGATATGGATGCTGAAATTGAAGCATTAGAAAAAGAGCTTAACAAGTATAAAGACTTAAAAACAGGCATGATGCAAGAACTTTTAACTGGGAAAAAGAGACTTTTAAATAATCCAAATAAAGTTGAATTATTCAATGTAAAAAAAATGAGTACACCTGCCAATAAAAAAGTTGCAAATGATGAATTTAAAGATGCAATTATTATATCAATGTTAGCGTATAAATTTGGAAGTAATCAATATCCATTAGGAGCATTTAGAAGACAAAAACTATCTTATTTATTTAAAAGACATAATAATTTACCAATAGATGAATATTTAAAAAAGGCAATGGGACCATATAATCCACAGATGAAATATAGTGGAGGAGAAGGGATTGCGATTAGAAATAAATATGTGAAAGAAGTAAAACAACGGGGCTTAATAGCTTCCAGTGAAATAGCTAAAGCTAAAACATATTTCGATAAGTATTATTCAAAAGATAGTTTATTATGGCTAGAACAGAATTTCCGCTATAAAAACAATAATGAACTAGAGGTCCTAGCAACTATTGACTATACAATACTTGATTTAAAAGCTCAAAATAAAGAAATAACGCTTGCTAACATCAAAGAATATATAAACAATAATGCAGAATGGAAGCCAAAACTTGAAAAGCCATTCTTTACAGATAGTGCAATAATAAAAGCCATTCAAGAAAGTAAAAATCTATTAAATAGTCATTAGGAGAAAACATGACAGTAACTTTTGAAAGAAGAATTGGAGATACAGAACGAAAGACTCAAAATAGGGTTGTTGATTTGTTGCTAAAAGAAGATATGGGGTATAAATATCTTGGTTTTTGGCAAGATAGAGAAGGTAATTCTAACATAGAAAAAGAACCCTTGTTAAAGTTCTTGAAGTCTCAAGGTTATTGTGATGAGCTAATCAGAAAAGCAATAAACCATCTTGAAAATACTGCAAGATTAAGTGTTGGTAATGATAATATTGATAAGCTATATAATGCAAATAAAGAGTTTTATTCATTAATTAGATATGGTGAAGCTTTTAAAATAGATGGCAGTTCTGTTAGCGAAAGAGTTCATTATATTAATTGGGATGATATTACAAAAAATGATTTTTATATAGCTGAAGAGGTTACTTATAAAGGAAATCACGAAAAAAGACCTGATATCGTTATTTATGTTAATGGGATTGCATTAGCTGTTATAGAACTAAAAAGTGGCAGGGTTGATGTTGCAGAAGCTATAAGGCAAAACCTTACAAATCAAAGAAGAGAAATTACTCAATTCTTTACAACTGTTCAGTTTGTTATTGCAGGGAATGAATCTCAAGGGCTAAGATATGGTACAACATTAACACCTGAAAAATACTATCTTCAATGGAAAGAATATGATTATGAAGCTAAGGAAGCTTTTAAAATAGGATTTTTTGATGAAATAAAAGCATTACTAAACAAAAAAAGATTCCTTGAAATGATACACGATTTTGTTGTGTTTGATTGTGGTGTTAAGAAATTGTGCAGACAAAACCAGTATTTTGGTGTAAAGTGTGCACAAAAAAGAATTCAAGACGGTAATGATGGTATTATTTGGCACACACAAGGAAGTGGTAAAAGCCTTACAATGGTGTGGCTTGCCAAATGGTATAAAGAGTTTTATTCAGATGGAAGAGTTCTTGTGATTACCGATAGAGTTGAACTTGATGAGCAGATTGAAGGTGTTTTTGCTGGAGTTGGCGAAACTATAATTAGAACAAAAAGTGGCTCTGATTTAATTGAAAGACTTGATAAGAGTGAAGATAGGCTAATATGCTCGTTAGTTCACAAATTCGGATGTGCTACAAAATCTAACGATGATAAAGCAACTGATGAGTTTATAGAGAATCTTAAAAAAACTATTTCAAAAGAGTTTTCTCCTAAAGGAAAGATACTTGTTTTTGTAGATGAATGTCATAGAACTCAATCTGGCAAACTTCATGAAGCAATGAAAGAGATATTGCCAAATGCAATATTTATTGGTTTTACAGGCACACCGTTATTAAAGGAAAACAAAGAATCTGTTAAAACCTTTGGCTCATATATTCATACATATAAATTTAAAGAAGCCGTAGAAGATAAAGTTGTATTGGATTTAAGGTATGAACCTAGAGATGTTCCTCAATATATAACTCAGCAAGATAAAATTGATGAATGGTTTGAACTTAAAACTAGTGGTTTGAGTGAATCTGCAAAAACTAAGTTAAAGAAACAATGGGCTAATTTGCAAGTTGTATCAAGCTCTCACTCAAGATTAGAAAAAATTGCAAATGATATTATCTATGATTTTGGCATAAAAGAACGATTGGAAAGTGGCAAAGGTAATGCTATGCTTGTCGCTGGCAGTATCTATGAAGCTTGTAAATTTTGGGAAATATTTCAAGCAAAGAACTTTAAGAAATGTGCTGTCGTTACTTCGTATTCTCCATCTCATAGGGATATAAGAACAGAAGATACTGGAGAAGAAACTCCATCTCAAACATTGGAAAAATATGATATATATTTGAAAATGTTAGGGATTAATGATAAAACTCCAAATAAGGAAAAGGTTGCTGAACAGTATGAAAAAGAAGTAAAGGACAAGTTCAAAAAAGAACCTAATAATATGAAGTTGTTAATAGTTGTAGATAAATTATTAACAGGTTTTGATGCTCCATCTGCGACTTATTTGTATATAGATAAAAAAATGCAAGACCATACATTATTTCAAGCTGTTTGTAGGGTAAATAGACTTGACGGTGAAACTAAGGATTATGGTTACATTGTTGACTATAAAGATTTGTTTAATGCTCTTGAAAAATCTGTTCATGATTATACCTCTAACGCCTTTGAAAAGTTTGATGCTGATGATATCGTTGGATTATTGAAAGACAGAAAAGAAGAAGCAAGAGCTGATTTAGACAAAGCTATTGAAAGAATAGATAGTATTTGTGAAGATGTTAGAGAACCTAGAACTGATGATGATTATAGAGATTTCTTTGGTTGTCAATTTGGTGATGAAGATGAGCTTTATAACAAAAAACGATTAAATATGTATAAAGCTGTTAATAGTTTGATAAGAGCTTATGCAAATTTTAAAAGCGATATTTTAGATGAAGAGTATGGATATACTCCAGAAGTAGCAAAACAAATTGATGAAAAAGTCGCTAATTACACAAGATTAAAGGATTTAGTCGCTCTATCCAGTGGCGATTCAATAGATTTAAAAAGGTATGAGCCTGACATGAGGACTCTAATTGATAATTATATAGAGGCTGGTGCAGCTCATAAGCTAGTTGACTTTGAAGGTATGCCTTTGATTGAGATTATTATTGGTGATAAGGCTGATGAAAAACTTGAACAAATGGAAAATCAGTATGGAGAAAAAGCTGTAGCTGAAACTATAGCAAACCATATTAGGAGAGTTGTAAATTATGAATATTCTTCTAACCCTGAATATTATAAGAAAATGTCTGAATTGCTTACAAATATTATAGAAGAACAAAAACAAGATAAAATTAAATATAAAGAATACTTGAAAAAAATTACAGAGTTGGCAAAAGATATCCAAGCTGGGGGTAAGCATTATCCTGATAGTATAAATATAAAACCATTAAAGGCTCTATATGATAATTTGGATGCAAATGAAGAGCTTGCTATAAAATTAGATGTAGAACTTAGAAAAAACATTCCAGCAGGTTATCAAACTCATCCAATGAAAATCAAAAGAGTAAAACAGATAATACAAAACACGCTTAATTGCGATAAAGAAACAGCTGAAAGAATTTATACGATAGTTGCAGAGAATTATTAATATGACAGAAAAAACAGTAGTTAGAATTAAAGATATAGATATTGATGTTATAAAAAAGGACATTAAAAACATTCATCTTTCAGTATATCCTCCTAATGCTGAAGTTAGAATTTCTGCACCTGAAAGCTATGATATTGATACAATTAGACATTTTGCAATTTCTAAATTATCTTGGATTAAAGATAATATTGAAATAATTCAAAAACAAAAACGTATTGAGCCTAAAGATTATGTTTCTGGAGAAAGTCATTATTTATTTGGACGAAGATATAGATTTAAATTAGTAAATGATAAAAAAACTCGAATAGAAATTCAAGGTGCAAATACAATTGTAATGTATGCAAAAGAAGGTGTAACAAGAGATTACAAACATAAATTAATGAATAAATGGTATAAAACCAAATTAGAAGATAAACTAAACACATTGATAAAGAGATGGGAAAATATTACAGGTTTTAAATTTAATTCTTGGCAAATAAAGAAAATGAAATCAAGATGGGGTTCTTGTAATCCTGAAAATAAAACGGCTATTTTTAACCCTGAGTTAAGCAAAACAAAGATTAGAAATATTGAATATATTATTTTGCATGAACTTATCCATACAGAAATTCGCACTCATAATAAGGATTTCATAGGTTACTTAAACAAATACATGCCAAATTGGACATTGTATAAGAATGATATTAATTCTGTTACATTTGACTGACATATTATATATTAGTCTAACTTGAGTCATTGTATAAGGAGTTTATTGTAATCCCTAAAACTGTTGTGAATATTGTCTTTTAGAACTGGCATGAAAAGTTTAGTGGACTTAATAGAACAAAAAGCCCTGTAATATCAATCATTACAAGGCTTTTGTGCATCTTAAGGAGCAATGCAATTCAATTTTTCTGTATAAACTTCAATGGTCTATAAAAAGTACACTTTTTGCGGACTATTTCTTTGAATGTAAAATCAATCATTTTCAAAGGTGATTTACCATAAAAAAGGTACACAAAACACACTTAAGTTTTTATAGACTAAAATCTGCTAATAATTTTTAGATATTCTTTTTGCGATTCCAACACCATTTCAGATATGAAGTTTACAAAAGGAACATAATCCCCATGATTAGAATCTTGCAACGCCGAAATATAATCGGCTCTAACTACTGGTGGAATTACAACAATATTATAACCACTTTGCAACAATGCCAAATTCATAAGCAATCTTGCAACTCTTCCGTTGCCATCTAAAAACGGATGTATATTAACAAAAATGATATGAACCATTGCAGCATATTCAACAGGATGCAATGTTTCCTTTAGATGTGGCAGAGAATTAACAAATTCAGCCATCTTTGCATTAAGTTCTTCTGGTTTTGGCAATTCAACATCAGAACCTGTGATAATAACTTGACTGGTTCTATATTTGCCCGCGTTTACTTCATCAATTTGGTTGTAAAAAAGCTTATGTAGTGATTTTATATCTTCTTCAGTAAAAATAGCATTTTGAGATAATTCTACAATTTTATCAAATGCTTTTGCATGCCCTATTGCCTCATAATGCTCTTTTAATGATTTACCGCCAATAGTTATGCCATCTTCAAGCACTACTTTTGTTTCAGCTAAATTAAGAGTGTTTCCTTCAATAGCGTTAGATGCGTACGTTAAACCAATTTTATAATATTCTTTAATTTGCTTTAGAGCATCCTCAGATAGCGGTCTGTGCTCATTAATTTTTGTTCTGTATTCATTATTATCTTTAAAGCGATTGTTATACATGGAATTAACCTCTTCTATATCATACCACAAATTTAACCATTAATTTATTTGGCTGGAATACTTGTAAAATGTGCTCTTAGCAATGTTGCACATCGATATTACATCCTTGACCTTAATCAAACCTTGCTTGTATAATTCGTAAGCCCTGATGAAATCTTTTGGAATATCAGATTTAGGTCTTCCAAATTTAACTCCATTTGCAAGAGCAGAATCAATGCCTTCCCTTTGTCTTGTTTTTATATTGGTTCTTTCTTTTTCTGCTACATAGCCTAATAACTTTAATACAATATCGGTAATTAATCTCCCGGTTAATCCATTTTGATTATCTCTTGTGTTTAAAATAGGCATATCCAAGACTTGGATATCAACACCTTTAGCAATCAATCCTTCCCACTCTTTGCAGATTTCAGTGTAGTTACGACCAAATCTATCGATAGAATGAATAATCAATAAATCGCCTGCTCTTAACTGAGCTTTCATTTGTTGATATTTTTCTCTGCCAACAAAGTTCTTTCCAGAAGCCTTTTCTACGACTATTTCATCAATGTTTAAATCTTTAAGTGCATCTAGTTGCCTGTTTTCATTTTGTTCACGAGTCGACACTCTTATATATGCAAATATTTTACTCATTTTAAATCCTTTCTTTTGGTTTGGAGAATTTTCAGATTTTCCATAAACTTTACATCCTGTAGCACAATCACTTTTTATAGATAAGGTAGTCAATGCCAAATGGTTTAATGTGTATAATTGCCTCAGCTTTATTCTTGAATTTAAATATCAAATCTAAATCATCTGTTATTTTTGAGGGTTCTAAACCATAGGGCTCTAACTCTTTTAAAATCAAATCTTTATAGAAATTAAAGTCTAAATCCTCATCCTTATCATATAAATGGCAATATTTATAATAAGACAATATAATTTCAGATTGAGTTTCTTTGACTTTTTTGAGTTGTTCTTTAAACTCCTCATATGTTTTAATCTTTAATTTCTCTATCTTTTTCATACTAACAAACCCCTTTTACTGACTTGATGAAATCATTTGTTAATTCAAATTTCTGATTTCCAAAAGTCATATTTTTAACACCGCAATCTTTCAATCGTCTTAGTATTTTTTGCAACTCTGCTTTTGTTAATGAGTCATTAAAAGCATATAAATAATCAATTAATATTTTTATTTTTCGTTCCATTATTAATTCCTTTATTTTGTATAAGGGGGAATTAATCCCCCTTAAAATCATCTATGCAACCAAATCATCACTTGGATTATCTGATATATTAAACACATCAGTATCTTTATTTGAGTCTGATATTTCTTCTATTTCATACTGGTTAATGAAAGCATTCCACATGTTTATAAACTCTGGATAAGCATACTCGCCATCACAAGAGATTTTAACGTATTCTTCACCTGTGTATAATCTTTCAAAAGGTTTATCACCAATGTATTTACTTGTGTTGTAGTCATAATCACATTCTTCATACCCTACAATAAAACCAATCTTTAAATCTTCAATATCTAATCCATAAGGCTCTTTATCAGATTGTTTTTCTTTTATATCGATAATCATGCCCCCATTGTTATTATCGGTTTTATTGAAATATCTTTTTATAACTTTCTTATCAAATACATCTGGAATTGATAGACTTCCCTTTCTGAAATTCCTTTCTAAATACAGTGAATGCTCGCAATCAATAATCTTCATAAAATCCTTTAGAGTCTTTTCATAATCTCTATTTGTAACCATTTCCATAAATGCTTTAATAAAGTTATTGTGCATAACTCGACCTATGCCCCATTGATGATGAACTAATCTTATATTTACACTTCCATTCCAATATGTTCTTTTGATTAAAAATGCTGTCCTTTGTCCCATTGTTATAAATCCTTTCACATTAATTTATTACTTCTTAACCATTACCCCTTTAAGGGGAGGGGAATAATCCCCCTATGAAATTGTGAACTTCCTGTAATTAGTTTGTTTGATGAACGAATTATAGAGTTCTAGGTATTTCTTTTTGAATGCCGATGTATTAAAGTTGTTTCGAACTACATTGGTAAATCTGATTGTAAATGCTCCGACTTCTAATTCTTCTAAGCCTGCATTATCAAGTAGTTTCTTTAGCTCAGCTTCTTTTTCTTCTCTAAGTTCTTTTAGTTCTTTTTCTTTTGCTTCATAGCTTTTAATAAGTCTGATTTCATTTTCAATGTTCAAGTTTGTTGTGATAATTCTGTTTTGCATGTTTTTGCTCCTTATTATTTTGCCTAATAACTAGAAGCAGCGCTGCTTTCGGTCTAATGATGCATCGTTTTTCTCATCTTGTCAAGTGATATTGATAGAGCTACATGTAACAATTTACAAGGGTTTTAGATTAAATTCTCACAGAAACTGTACAAAATTTCCGAAACTTTACCCCCTGCAATGCAATTCAATGAGTAAATAAAACCTAATTAATCCATTTAATAATGGTTTCTCCGCAATATCCCTTTTCCCATATAAACCAAGCATAGGCAATAGCAGAAGATGTATAGGTATCAAAATCGCCATTTTTTGCACAATTAATTCTTGAACTTGAAATATAAATAGTCTTTGGAGGATATTTGTTGAATAATTCTTTCCTTGCTTTCCCTTCTAAAAATAAAACTTTAAGAAACATACAGACTTTACGACCAACATCAACCTTACTTAAAGCATGTTCAACGAACTGCTGAGCATACTTATATGGAGGATTGGTAACAATATCACCATTATTATAGTGTTCATTATTGAGTAAAAAATCTTCAACATCTCCATACCCCCTATCAATTAAATCTGTAGCTTTACTTAATTTCCCAAATGACTCAAATACCTTTGCCAAATGTCCAGCTCCACAGGCACATTCCCAGATGTTGGCTAAATCTGGTTCAACTTCTAATAACAAATACCCTGCAATAGGGTCTGTTGCGTAATAATCATTCTCAGCCCTAATTTTGGATATTGAATGATTTGTAGCACCGATATTTCTAAATATGTCTTCTTTCATGTATAAAAATGTAATGAATGGTACATTTTAAATAACTTGTAAGAATTATTTCTGTTATAATTGCCTTATGGTTGATTTATCAAATTTTGAATTATGTATATTATTAGATTTGTGTTATAGGCGAAATAAGCTAATTTCAGTTGATTCTGCTCCAGAAAAAAGCACCGAATTATACTGCGAAATTTTAAATAATTTGTATCAAAAAATAATAAAAGATGAAAATAAGTTTTTGGAATTAGATAAGGACAAAAAACGTTTAAAAGGTATTTATCGTAGAATAGAAGGAGCTTATAATTTACAACTAAAAACGTGTAATATAGATGAACTAGAGAATTTTTTAAGAGAATATGCTGAATATTGTTCTAATGATGAACTTCATCCATACGAAGAATATACGTTTCTAGCCAAAATAAGGGAATTCGTAAAATCTATTAATGCTAAGCATAATTTAACCCATTATTATATTAATAATAGTGAGATTATCCCAATTTTGTTGTATGGATTAACGAAAAATGAAATTATCTTAAAAGAACTTAAGTATGAATTATTTCCTCCTAAAGAAATGATACCTCATACATCTGCAATAAAGTTAAAACACCAAAACTATAAAGGAAATCATGAAAATGATTTTGGATTTGAAGCTGTAGTTGATATTTCTAAATTTTATAATAACTATAAGCCTAGAACACAAACTGATGCTAAAAATCCAGATGAATTATCATTAACTGAACCTCAATGGAGAATATATCATGTTCTTTATTGTGTTGTTGATTCTATTAAACAATTTGAGCCTTATTCAATAGAAAAAGATATATTTTTCAGAAGCAAAGCATTTAGATCCGAAAGTACATTTGATAAAGAAAGGTCTTTATTTAACACTCGTGTTCGTCAAATTCTAAAAAGAACAAAAAATCGCAAACTTCGATTGATTTATTCAAATAAACAAAACAAAGATGAATTTAATATAGATATGGTATTATATCGTGAGTTTAGCAATAAAATAAAACTAATACCTTCTTTGAAAAAAGAATATGAAGATTTTAAGAAGTCTCTCCTTTAAACATAAAATTACTTTAATCTTACCAAAAGTAAATTCATTGAACTAGAAACAATAAGCATTCAAGCTTAAATACTTCCCAGTATCTTTTAGTAAACATAAAACAATTTTAGACTATGAATATAGGGCAAAGGAATAATTCCTTTCAATAATTTAAAGGTATATTCATAGTGAAAGAAACTGGTAAAAAAGTTAATAACCAAACGTTCTATTCTTCAGAAATTGAAGAATATTCTTTCACTGTTGGAAAAGGTAAGAAAACTACTAATGTTATAGTTAAGTTAGATATTAATTCTGAAGATGATATTTCTGAAGAAAATATTGCAAAAGGATTGGTTCAATATCTTAGTGTATTTGAAGAAATTATGACCTGGCAATATGAAAATGACGATGCTATAATGCAGTGCAATGGAGAATAAAAATGGAAAATGCAGTTAGTTACGTTAGAGTATCCTCTGACGACCAAGCAAAACATGGATTCAGTATAGGTCAGCAGATTACCAACAATATGGAATTTGCTTTAAAAAATGGTTATAAAATAGTTAAGACTTTTAAGGATGAAGGTATTTCAGCCAAAGACTTAAATAGACCTGGTTTGCAAAGCTTATTAGAATATTGCAGTGATGAAAAGAACAAAGTAAAAGCTGTTATAATATGGAAATTAGACCGAATATCAAGAAATGTTGGTGATTATTCAGCAACACTTGCTCCATTCTTTGCAAATTATGATATAAAGTTACTTACTGTAACTGATGTAAATGGAGAAGGACTACAAGTTGAAGCTATGCGACAAGTTTCAATGGTGTTTGCTGAACTTGAACGAAAAACAGGAGCAATGAGAACAAAAGAAGGTATTAGGGGTAAAGTTGCAACTGGTCAATATCCTAATCATCCACCTTATGGTTATAAAAATATTCAAAAACCTGGTAGTAGATATAAAGAAATGGTGATAGATGAAGAAAGTGCATTTTTTGTTCGACAAGCATTTACTATGTGTTTAAATGGAGATTCTTCTCGCACAATTGCTTCTAAATTATATAAGATGGGTTTTAGGAACAAAAAGGGAAATAAAGTTTGTAAATCCTCGATTGATATGATACTTCGTAGATTTGCATATACTGGGAAGTTTTATTATGATGGTAACCTTGTTGAAGGTACTTATCCTCCAATTATTGACGAGGCTACATTCTATGCAGCACAAAAAAGACTTGATACCCCCAATAAAGGTAGACAAACCCATACAGAATTTCCTTATAATGGTTGTATTACTTGTGCAAAATGTGGTTGCTATTTTACAGGAGAACGACATAAAAAAACAACAAAAAATGGTGGAGTAAAATATTACATCCATTATCACTGTACAGGTAATCGAGGTGGAGATTGTAAAAAAGACAGTTATATCAACGAAATTAAAATTAATGAGGCTTTCACTAATATTTTAAAACTAATCACGGTTCCAGAAGAAACTAAACAATTGGTTATAGATGGATTAAAAAAAGTTCATGCTCAACAAAATTCAAGTTATGAAACGCAAAAAAAAGATTATACGAAAGAGAATTGATAAAATAGATAAAATGCTAAAGGAAGCATTTGAAAGTGGGTTTGGCTCATCTGAAAGTCTCAAATCAAATATACAAGAATGGGAAACTGAACGCAGAACATTAATTCTTGAAGAGCAAGAAATGCTTAAAATTACTAAGACCTTTTTTGAACGTTCGAACTCTTTATTAGACTTCTGCAAATGCTGTCATAGTGCGTTTCTTAAGGGGGATGCTGAACAAAAAAGAAGGATTGTAAAAATAGTATGTTCGAACTTTTCTTACGATGGCGAAAACCTAATCATAGAGCCTAATCCAATATTTAAGGCTGTCATTAAAAACAGCCTTTCCAATAAAAAACTCCTCAGGTTGGACTCGAACCAACAACCTACCGGTTAACAGCCGG
>CAMMTN010000029.1 GCA_946499885.1 uncultured Clostridium sp.
AATAAATGAAGAAAGGAGTGTATGGTTATTTAAGTTATTAAATATATCATACAAGGAGTAAAAATGGAAGAAAGTGTAACAATAACATTAGAACATTATAAAGAATTAGAATTTTATAAAAAGCAACATGAATTTTATCAAGACATAAGAAAAGATTTAGTAAAAATAATTGAAGATAAAACTTTTACTATGGATAGCCCATTAGAGAAAAAAATATTTGATTTATATGCAAAGCTTGTAAGTAAGGAGATGTAAATATGATAAAAGAACAAAGAAAAGCGATAGAAAATTTAAGTGAAATAGTTAATTTATCAAAAGAAGAGCTACAGAATGAAAACATAACAGCGATTTTAGATTATGAAGATTTAAAAAGTTTAGACACAGTCTTATCTCTAATAAAAGAACAGAAAGAAGAGATAGAAGGGTTAAAGAATAAAGAAGTTTTGATAAAAAGATATTTTAAGAAATGTGATTTGATAAAACAACTAACAAAGCAAATCGATTTAATGGCAGAATTAGTTTACAAAAGGTTTAAAGCAGAGTTGTTATTAGAATATGGATTTGAAAACGAAGATCAATTAAAACAATATTTTGCAGAATTAGTAAGAAAGGAGTAGAGTATGAAAATTAAAGTAGGAGAATTTGTGAGATTAGCTAGAAATCAAGGGATAAATAAAATTATAGACGAAGATGATGATGGCTTTTTAATCTTAGATGAAATGATTGCAGATGAATATGGGGATGAATGCTTTGAAATCTCTTTACAAGATGTAGATAGTGAAATAACAAAACACAGTTTTAATATAACAGACTTAATTGAAGTAGGAGATATAGTATTTATACAAGATGTACTAAATAATGATTTTGTATATATCTATGATGATGAAATGCTAAAAGCAGTAAGAGAGACAATAGAAGAGGGACTTGAAATCACAGAAGTTCTAACACATGAATTATATGAGGCTAACGCATATAAAGTGAAAGGAGAATGATAAATTATGAAAATGTATTGTAAGATAAAAAGACCAGATAATGCTAAATATCAAATAGAGAAAGGAGAACTTGTAGTAATACAAGAAAAACTAGATGGAAGTAACACAGCTATATATAATGACAATGGAAAATTAAGATTATTTAGCAGAAGTAATGAGTTAAAAGGCGAAGATGGACTAGGTGGCTTTGTCAGATACATGAGAGCAAGAGAGCGAAAGATATTGGATAATTTGCCAGTAGGTTATGTATTATATGGAGAATGGCTAGAACAAGGCAAAATACCATACAACTCATTAGCAAAACAAGGAAAAATAGAGCCATACTATGCATTTGATTTAGTGAAAGAGCTAATAGATAAGCCTACAGAAGATGAAGATTTTACAAGAGTATTTGCAAGCATAAAGAAAATGAAAGAAGTGGCTAGTAAGATAGGCTTAAAGACAGTACCAGAGCTAGATGTAATAAATTTTACTAACTATGAGGAATTAAAGCAGAAATATGTTGATGATCAAAATTCTGCATTAGAGAATACAGACTGTATAAGAGAGGGAATTGTAATTAAAACTCTAGATGGAGAAAAAAGAATAAAAATAGTGGGAGACACATTCCAAGAAGTAAAGAAAATAAAGAATACAGAAACAAAAAGTCCATTTGCATTTTTAGATAGATATATAACACCAATGAGGATAAATAAATTTTTAACTACAATAGGAGTAGCAAATCCTAAGCCAGAAGATTACAGAGAAATATTCAAAAAACTAGATGTAATTGCAGACGATATTATAGCAGAAGAAAAAGAGCAGATATTAAAAGATATTAGCAGAATAATAAAGAAACAAGCAGTTCCTAATATAAAAGAATACGTAGAAAGTAAGTGATACAAATGACAATAAGTCATGTTTATAAAAGAATTACAGAAGCAATGCAGACAATACAAAGCGTAAATGTATATGAACTGAGTTCGTCAGCAATGCGAAGATTAAATCAGAAGAAGATAAATCAGGCGTATAAACAGTTAGACAATTTAAGAGCAGAGCTTGAAAGAGAGCATATAAAAAATAAACAGAAAAAGGAGGCGATGGAAAATGACTAAAACATTAAAAGAATGGGAAACAGAGACAGGTGTTATTCTAAGAGAAAACAGACAGTGCGGTAAGATGACAGAGAAACAATTTAAAAGAAGAATAAAACATGAGTATATTAAATGCAAGACAGCAAGAGGATTAGCTTATTTAAGTAATATATAGTAAATAGGAGGAGCTAATGAAAAGAGAAGATTTAAAAAATTATAGATATAATAAAAACTGGATAAAAAGACAATTGGAAAATTATGAAGAGCAAAAAGCAATTGTGTACAATATATCACAAAATTTAGATGGTATGCCTAAGGCAAAAAATAAACCTAATTATGGTTTAGAAAATTTAATGGATCAGTACAATAAAATTCTTGAAATTTTAGAGAAAGACCAAGAAAAGCAAAACGAAATATTAATTCAGATAAGAGAGCTAGAAGAGCCATATAGGACAATTATAACAGACAAATACATATTGGGAATGAGTTTAGAAGAAATATCTATTGATATTAATTACTCTTATGATAGAACATGTAAAATGCATGGAATTGCTTTAAATGAATTTGATAAACTAGATAAAGTGGTCAGTAAATGTCAAGACATGTCAGTTTAGAATGTGTTAAAATAGTAGTATAGAAATTTAACATAAAAAAAGACCCCTTTAGCGTAGGTTTCATTTGGACTGTACCTTAAACAGTTCAATACAAAATGCGTAAAACTCTTATTGTAAGAAAAGCGAAAACAAGGCGTCTCATGAGCTTACATTAGATGAGGATAGCTGGAAGTAGCGAGACTAAGTTGCAGAGGGGAGAGTTGTCTTAGTCATTTATATTTATTTGTAGTAGTATATATTATTCTTTTGTGTAAGAGCCATCGTTGTATCAATGCTGGCTCTTTATTAAATTAAAGGAGAGATGAAAATGGAGTTAAAAGAGACAGTTGATTTCATGAATAGTAAGGACTATAAAGAAAGATTTAAGGCAGAATATCTGCAAACTAAGATTAGATATGAAAAATTAAATAATATGCTAATTAAATATGAAGCAGGAACATTAGGATTTGAACCAACATGTCCAAAGGAGATATTAGAAGACCAATTATATTATATGAATGAGTATTTAAGAACATTAAGAATTAGAGCTGAAATAGAAAATATTAATTTAGAGGAGAATTAAGTATGAGAAAATGGACAAAAGAAACTGCACTAGCATATATAAAATATGCTAAAGAAAAAGGGCTTACATATTGGAGTGCAGTAGATTATCTAAGAAATCATAAATAAGTTATTAACGATACTAGATAAGTTAATATAAATGCCAACCGTAATGTAATATATTACCTTCTTTCGAAAATAGAACAAGGACAATTCTAGTTAAGTCTTATATGGCAATCTAATCCAAAAAGATTGGAGCTTTCCTGCTAAGAAATGCGTACCTATTTAGGTATATGGTGCAAGTCCATAGATTGTCGCCAAACGGTAGAGTAACTTACACGGCTGTAAGCACTGTCTTGAAAACAGTTGGAGCAGAAAGGCTTGGGGGTCGGCACCTCACTTTATCGCCAGTGCTCTTCGGAGCTAATCTAATTTTAGTAAGTAGTTTTGTAGATAGAAACGATAAAACATTTAACAAGCTTGTAAATAGTACATAGAGCAAAAACAAACTGGTGAGAGTCCGGTCTGAGTGCACAAAAAGGTCGACGGTGATTTTTGCTTTATGTAGTGTTTATAAAAAGGAGCAAAAGATATGAAATTATGTGATTCTTGTAAAAAAACATTATGTGATAAGAAAATGGAGATAACAAAACAAGGTGATATAGTAACAATAAGATGCAAAGAATATGAGAAAGATGCAAGTAAGATACAAGGATATAAAAGACAACTATGCAGAACAGCAAAACAATGTAATACATTAATGAATTTGAATATATAGGAGGAAATAATGTTAGAAGTATTAGCAATTATATTAATAATAATATTTAGTCCAGTTATATTAATAGCTGGATTTATTAGTTTGGTAATTATTTTAGGATTAATATATTTTATAATATCATTAATTTTAGAAGGAATAAAAAGAATAGCTAAAATTATAAAAAAGCAGGTGGAGGTAGATGGCTAAAGCAAAATGGGAAGAAGTAAAAGACAAGTTAATATTAGTAGAAGGCTGGGCTAGAGATGGACTAACAAATGAACAAATAGCAGACAACTTAGGAATAGGAAAAACAACTTTTTATAGAATGATTAAAGTTCATTCGGAACTTTTGGAACACCTAAAAAAAGGAAAAGAGGTAGTAGACTATGAAGTAGAGAATGCTTTACTGAAAAATGCATTAAGTGGAAATATAACAGCACAAATATTTTGGCTAAAAAATAGAAAACCTAAACAATGGAAGGATAAGGTTGAAGTTGAAGATGAAAGTAATAAAGAAACACTTGATAAATTAGATGAAGTACTAAAAGGTTTAGGTGGTGTTGTTTAATGTTTTCTACAAAGCAAAGAGAATTTTTAGACAATGCTAATAGAAGATGGAATATAAAGTATGGAGCAACTAGAAGTGGAAAAACATATTTGGATTATTATGTAATACCTAAAAGAATAAGAAATGTAAAAGGAAAATCTGGACTAATAGTAATATTAGGAAATACAAAAGGTACATTACAAAGAAACGTAATAGAACCTTTGCAAGATATATGGGGAACGAAGCTGGTATCTGATATAAAGTCAGATAATACAGCTTTCTTATTTGGTGAAAAATGTTATTGCTTAGGAGCAGATAACAAGAAACATATAAATAAAATAAGAGGACCTAGTTTTAAATATTGTTATGGTGATGAAGTAGCAACTTGGGATGAGGGTGTATTTCAAATGCTTAAGTCTAGGCTAGATAAGCAATATAGTAAATTTGATGGAACTTGCAATCCAGAAGGACCAAGCCATTGGTTTAAGAAATTTTTAGATAGTGATGCGGATATATTCCAACAAAAATACACTCTATATGATAATCCATTTTTAGCTAAAGAAGTCTTACAATCACTAGAAACAGAATATAGAGGAACAGTATTTTTTGATAGATATATCTTAGGTGACTGGAAGGCAGCCGAAGGAACAATATATATGTTATTTGCAGATGAGACAGAAAAGTTCTTAGTAGATAAAGTAAATGAGCAATTAGCAATAGTATCTATCGGTGTAGACTATGGCGCAGGAAAATCTAAAATAAAGTTTGTAGCTAGTGGAATTACATATAATTTTAGAACTGTTTATGTGCTAGATGAGATGGATTTAACAGGAATATATGATCCAGAGCAAATATATGAAAAGTTTATAGCGTTTTATAAAAGAGTGTATGACAAATATGATAAATGTCAGTATGCTTTTTGCGATTATGGAGCTTTGGGAAATGTAATTACATTAGGATTAATAAGGAGATGCCAGAAAGAGAGGTTGCCTGTACAAGTAATTGATTGTGAAAAAGGTTTAATAAATGACAGAATATTTTTAAGTTCTACCTTAATGGCGCAAAAGAGATTTTTTATATTAAGAAAAAATACAATAATTTCAAAAGCTTTTCAGGATGCGTTATGGAACAGTAAGTCACAAGATGAAAGACTAGACGATGGAACAACAGACATAGATAGTTTAGATGCATTTGAATATTCAATAAATAGTTTCTATGAAAATTTGATAAATAGCAGGAGATAAGATATGAATTTACAACAATTTTTTAGTAAGCAAGGGTATGATATATCAGAAAAACTTAATTGGGAAAAGTATATAGATATTTGGGAAAGTTGGTATAAAGGAAAAGTACGTAAGTTTCACAATTATTATATATACAATGGGCAACGTAAAGTAAAAATGGAAAAAAAGTCTATGCAAGGAGCTAAGAAAGTAGCAGAAGATTGGGCAGATTTATTATTTAATGAAAAGGTTACTATAAATTTAAAAAATGAAGCAGATACAAAAGCATTAAATGAAATATTACAACAAAATAATGCTGAAGTAATAATAAATAAAGGAGTAGAAAAATCCTTTGCTATTGGAACAGGATCTTTAGTAGTATCGGTTCAAAACATAGAACAAGTTGAAAATGTGTTAGACGTTACGAATGCAAGAGTAAAGCTAGAGTTTGTAGAATGCAAAAAAATAATACCTTTAACTTGGGAAAATGGAAAGATAATAGAATGTGCTTTTGTAACAACGAAACATAAAAAAGGACAAACATATATTTATATTGCAATGCATGTTTTAAATGAAAATAAAAATTATATAATAAAAAATTATATGTTTAAAGGCAAATACAGTTCTTTTGTAGAAGCAAATGAAGAAGAAAAAGAAGGATTTATTTCAGAATTTGATACGTTAAGCAATATTCCGTGGTTTGCAATTATAACACCAAATATTTGCAATAATATTGATAGCGAAACGCCTTTTGGATTATCTGTTTATGCAAATGCAATAGATACCTTAAAATGTTTAGATAATGCTTATGATGGTTTAGATAATGAAACAACAATAGGTAGAAGAAGAATTTTTGTGTCAAGTGAAATGCTATCGTATGATGATGGAGAAGGCAAAATGGTATTTGATCCAAACGATATATCAGTTTATCGTATGCCTCAAGGCTTTAAAAAAGATAATATGATAGAACATGATGATGCAAGTCTAAGAACAAGTTCATATATAGAAGCTGTAAATTACCAATTAAATATATTATCTAGTAAAGTTGGCTTTGGGCAGGAAAGATATAAGTTTGATGGACAAGCAATTCAAACAGCAACAGGAGTTATATCAGAAAACTCGGATATGTTTAGAACAATAAAGAAACATGAGCAAGTTTTAAAAGATAGCTTAATAACTATTGTAAAAGCCATTGCTTATGCTTCTTCTGCATTTTCAAATACAATTATAGATTCTACAGAAATAACAATAGATTTTGATGATAGCATAATAGAAGATAGAGGAGCAGAGAAAGTAAGGGCAATGCAAGAAGTATCTCAAAACTTAAGAAGCAAAGAATCTTATATGATTAATTATAGAAACTTAAATGAGCAACAAGTAAAAAAAGAATTAGAAAAAATACAGCAAGAGAAAATGAGCAATCAAGAAGCTTTTGGATTTAATAAAAATATAGAAGAGGAATAGAAATGGTAATTAGTTTCATTTTGTATAAAGTATTAAAAATGAAAGAATATAAAGGATTTATTTATAGATATGATAGAAATAAAAATTTAATAATATCAAGAAATCCAATTGATTGTGCATTAGGCATTTGCTCTCCATCAGGTGTTATTTTTTATAGAGAAATAGAAAGGTTAAATAATGTTAACTGAACAAGATTTTATAAAAATAGAAAAACAAGCAATAGGAATATACCAAAACTTAGAATTACAAATAATAGAAGAAATAGCAACAAGAATAGCTAATTTTGGCTATGCAAACACTGCAGTTTTAAACGACATCAAAATAGCTCAAGAAATGGGTTTCTTGTATCAAGACATTATCAAACTAGTAGCAAAATACAATAATACTTCATATGAAAAAGTATCTCAAATATTTAATGAAGCAGGAGTTCAAACATTAAAGTTTGATGATGAAATTTATATAGAAGCAGGTCTAAATCCTATTCCCATTAAACAAAGTGCATCAATGATACAATTATTAAATGCAACAATAAAGAAAACATCAGGAAACTTACAAAACTTAGTTATGACAACAGCAAATACATCTCAAACTCAATTTTACAATGCAATGAATATGGCATATATGGAAGTTAGCACAGGAGTAAAAAGTTATTCTCAATCTATTTTAGATGCAATTGATGGCATGAGTTCAGAGGGGGCATTAATAGAATATCCAAGTGGAAGAAAATATAGTTTGGAAAGTGCCGTTAGAATGAATATAGTAACAAGTGTAAATCAAACTTGCGGAAAACTGCAAGAATTAAGAGCAGATGAAGTTGGATGCGATTTAATGGAGATAACTGCATATAGCGGAGCTAGGCCAGAACATGCAAAATGGCAAGGCAAGATAGTAAGCAGGAGTGGAAAAAAAGGATATTTAAGTTTAGATGACATAGGTTACGGAACAGCAACAGGATTTAAAGGAATAAATTGTCATCATGATTGGAATCCATATTATCCTGGAAGCCCAAGAACATATACCCAAAAACAGCTAGATGATTGGAAAAACGAAAAAGTCATTTATAATGCTAAAGAATATAGTAAATATGATGCAACACAGTTGCAAAGACGTATGGAAAGGCAAATAAGAACAGATAAAAAAGAACTAGCAGGGTTACAAGGAATACTAACATCTAATATAAATGATAATAAATTAATTGAAGATACTAGGACACAATTTGCAAAACGTTCATTAATATATAAAACGCATCAAAATGAATTAAATCATTTTATAGAACAAACATCATTTGTTAAAGATAACACTAGATTGTATGTAGGAAAACAAGATAAGAATATTAGTACGCAAGTAACTAATGTAACTAAAATTGCTAATAAATATAATAATAGCGATATTGTAGAAAGTAAGGTAAATGGAATAAAAGTAACAGAGATTGGAGAACATATAATATCAAGAACATATGCAAGAAATGTAAGTTTTGAAGATGTGCAAGACACATTGAAAAATCCTATAAAATATGGTAAAATTAGAACTAATAAAACACAACAAATAAATGGAAAGAACTGTACAATAATAATAAATACAGAGACAGGAAAATTAGTAACTGTTTATCCAAAGAAAACAAAGAAGGATTGATATTATGAAAATAAATAACAAATTTAATGAAAGACAAATTGAATTGTTAGAAAAAATCAATGTAGATGTTAATCAAAATTATAATAAGAATACATTAGAAGAACTTGAAGATATTGTATGTGATGCAATGATAGACAATCTTGATGAGAAACAAGACTTTACACCGATTGCAGAAGAATACGAAAGGATATTAGATATTATAGTTGATATAGAAAATAATTTATAGTTAATTAAGGCACTGTAAAAGGTGTCTTTTTTATATGCAAAGAGCTTATATAGCTCTTATTTTTATGCAAATTTAGTGTAATGGTAGCACGACAGTCTCCAAAACTGTTTGTAGTGGTTCAAATCCATTAGTTTGCGCCAGTTCTTTATGGTTAGAGCTTTAAAGAAACCAAAAATAACTCTAGCTTGCTGAGATATAAATGCAAGATACACAAACGACAGAGTGAACTGTCATTAAAATTAAATCTGTGTAGGAAAGGAAAATAATATGGAAGAAGAATTAAAAGAATTATTTGGAGAAAATTCATTATCATATGATGATTTTTCAAAAGCAATTGAAGAAAAAGGAATGAAATTAGCAAATCTTTCTGCAGGAGGATATATTGCTAAAAGTAAATATGATGATGATGTGAAAAAAGCTAAAAACTTAGATTACAAAAAGAAATATGAGGATTTAGAAGCATCAATACAAGGAGATGATGGTATTAATGCAAAATTAAAGAATATCACAACCGAAAGAGATGACTATAAATCTAAATATGAAGATCTTAATTCTAAATATTCTATGTTAGATGCAACAACTAAAGTGACAACCGCAGGAATAAAACCTGAATTTGCAAAATTTGTTGCAAGTGAAGTATTAGGACAAGTATCAGATACACTTGATTTTGATACTGCACTAAAAGCTTATAAAGCTAAAAATCCACAATTCAATTCAGAAACTACTGTAGTAAGAAAAAAAGTAGGTTCTAGTTTAAGTTTAGATGGAAAAGAAATAAATAACCAAGAAGAAACAAACAAAACTATGAACGACTTAATTCGTTCTGTTAGAGATTAGCAAAAAAGTTAGTCTTTTAAATTTTTATTTAAGAAAGGAAGTTTTATTATGGGACAAATGATTTCAAGAAGTGATGCAGAGGTACTTATTGATGAACAAGTATCAAGAGAAATAATAGAAGGGACAATTAAACAATCAAGAGCGATGTCTATGTTTAGAAGATTACCAAATATGACATCAAACAAAACAAAAATGAGAGTATTAGACTCTTTACCATTAGTATATTGGCAAAATAGCGACAATGCTAAAAAGAAATTAACAAAAATGGCTTGGGATAAAAAATATATTGTAGCAGAAGAAATGGCTGTTATAGTACCAATCCCAGAGGCAGTACTAGACGATGCAAACTATGACATTTGGGCAGACGTAAGACCAAGAATAGAAGAAGCTATGGGGAAAAAATTTGACCAAGCTGTATTTACAGGAGTAGATAAACCACAAGGTTTTAGGGCTGATTTATTAACATCTACTTTAAATGCAGGAGCATCAGTAACACCACTTGACACATTGTATTTATCAATAGATAAAGCAATGAGTTATGTAGAAGAAAGTGGATACAATCCAAATAGTATAGTTGGTGGGATGAATGTAAAATCTGCATTTAGAACTATGCTAGATAACAATGGACAACCAATAAAAGGAACTGAAATTGACAGTTTGAATAGAGCTTATGTTGATAATGGTGCTTGGGATAAAACACTAGCACAAATGATAGTTGGAGATTTTAGTCAAGCAGTTTATGCAATTAGACAAGATATTACATTTAAAGTATTAGACCAAGCAGTTATACAAGATCCTTCAAATGGAGAAATTGTATACAATTTAGCACAAGATGATATGGTTGCATTAAGAGTAGTTATGAGATTAGGTTGGGAAATTCCAAATCCAATTAACTCTTTACAACCAGATGAGTAAGTAAGATTTCCATTTGCTGTTATATTGCCTGCTTCTTATTCAGAAAACAGGGTAGATTTAACAATAAATGTAAAAGATGGAGAATCAACTAATGTTGAAGGAGCAAAAGTTAATTTCAATGGACAAATAAAATTAACTGGCTCTAATGGTAATGCTGTATTTAAAGCAAATAAAAATTCTACAGGATTATATAGAGTAACAGCAGAAGATATGAAGAGAGATGTTATTGGTTCTATTGAAGTTCAAGATAGTGCAAAAACTGAAAATATTGTAATTAACTTAAAAAAAAAGTCGGTGTAATAGACCCAGAAATAACAGGTCTAACAATAACACCAGAAGAGGGACTACAGCAAGGTAATGTAAATGTTAATGCTGACGCTGTTGTTGCAACTTTATCTGCAGAGGGAGGAACAGAACCATTTACATATACATTAGAGACAGATGAAGTAAATGGAGTTGATAATGCTTCTTTTAAAATTGATGGAACTAATGTAAAAGTAAATACTACACCATTAACTCAGAAAGATTATAAGATTAATATAAAAGTAACAGATAGTAAAGGTAAAACATTTACTAACCATACAACAATAAGTGTAGCAGCTGCAGCTGGATAGGAGGAATAAGGCATGTTAACTTACTTAAAAGACGAAGAAGAATATAAAAAAATATTAGGTGCAGATAACGTGCCTAAAGACTTTAATAAGTTAAATATAGAAGCAAGTAATTATATAAATCTCAAAACTTTTGAAAGAATTGATGAAAGTAATATTCCAGAGAAAGTGCAATATGTTACTTGCTTAATTATTGATTTAATTCAAGAAGAAAATACAAAATTATCCGAAATAGGAAATCTAAAATCACAAAACATTGAAGGATGGTCAGAAAGTTACTCTACACCAGAAGAAGTCAAGTCTGATTATGAAGATAAGAAGTATTCTACATTAAGAAAATATTTATGGAATGTAATAGGAATTGATGGAAATCCACTTTTGTATTGTGGGGTGTGCTAAATGAATGATAAATTTTTTATACATCAAATAACAGTATATCACACAACAGACGATGAAAATTTTACAAGAAAGATTTTTGACAAAGTTTATTTTAGACATAATAAGAAGACTAATAAGATAGATAAAGGGCTTCAAGAAGGTAGTATAGGCTCTATCACGATACCTACCACAGAAAAAATAAATATATCTACAGATGATTTTTTAGTTGAGGGTATTGTAAATGATGAATTTGATTTATCTAAATTACAGGAAAAATATCAAGTTTTTAAAGTTGTAAGTGTAGACGATAACCGAAAAGGAAAGCTACAACACTATAAAATAGGAGTCAAAGAATAATGAAAATAAATGTAAAAGTAAAAATGAACTCCATTAATAAGATATTAAAAGACCACGGACTTGATAACGATGGAAGAGTAATTAGACGAATAAGAGATACATCAGATAGGTTAATGATGTCATTTATTCCTGGAGGAGCTGGAGGACAATTAGCAAAGTTAAAAACATATCCTAGTAATCATGAGATTAAATATACTAGCCCTTATGCTCATTATCAATATACAGGAAAAATGTATATAAGCCCTAAATTGAGAGTATCAGGAATACCACTAAAAAGTGGGAGATGGTGGTCACCAAAAGGAGAGATTAAAACTCCTACTTCAAAGAAACTAAAATATCATACTTCTGGAACAGGTGCAAAGTGGGATAAACTTATGCTTCAAAGAAGGAAAAATGATCTTGTAAAAGATGTGGAAAACTATATTAAAAATGGAGGATAAAATGGAAAAGTCAAAGATAGAGCTAATTAAAGAATTTATAGAAACTTGCCCATTATTAAAAAATGGAAAAGTGAATGTAGATTATATAAAAGATAAGCCACAAAGTTATAGTATAGATGAAACTCCATCGACAACAATACTAAAGCCATACACAGATGGTGGAAGCAGAAATCAAATACTTTTTGATTTTTCTATTCAAGCTAGTTTTAGTGCTTTAGAAAATATAAAGAACTCAAAGTTTTGTGATGATTTTACAGCTTGGATAAAAGAACAAAATAATAAAAGAAACTTGCCTAAAATAGATGGCATTTGCTGGATTAAATGTACAGGAAGAGGAACAATACTCCAAACTACTGAAACAACAGCAATATATGTTATACCAATGCAAGTTGTATATGATGAAGAAGCCTTTTAAGGCTTTATTTTTTTGTAAAAAGGAGGACAATCATGTCAGAAGAATTAGTAAAAAGAAATGGAAAAGTTGCATATATGGATGTTTCAACAACATCTGTAGCGAATTTCCAAAGAATGAGAAAATTTACAGAGATATCTAAATCAAAGAATGCAACAGAATATTCAAGAACTTATGTTGATGAAGATGGTGAAGTAACAGATGTAACAGGATATAGCGAGGAAATATCTTATGCATTTGACTTATACAAAGGAAATCTAGTTCATCAAAAAATAGTTGATATAACAGACAATGAAAAGACAGGAAATGATGCATTAGTAAAAATATTAACAGTTGATTTTAGTAAACCTGTTGAAAGTGGATATGAAGCTAGATTAAGAACATATTCAGTTGTACCAGATGCAGAAGGAGATAGTACTGATGCATATACATATTCTGGTGCTTTTAGAAAGAACAGTGGATTTACAATAGGTGTTGCAACAATAAGCAAAGATGGATTGACAGCTACATTTGCTCCAAAAGAGTCAGTAGCAGAATATCCAGTTACATTTGTTGTTAAAGACAGTTCAGCAAGTACACCAATAGAAGGAGCAAAGATAACTATTGAAGGTGCATCTTATTTAACAGATGCAACAGGTATAGCAACTGTTGAATTAGCTGCAAAATCATATTCAACAATAAAAGTAGAAAAAGATGGATACACAGCACAGGAAGATGTTAGTGTTACTGTGACATCAGGAGCTATGCTAAAAGAAATATCATTAGTAGAGGCTTAATTGTAAGCCTCTTAAAAAATGGAGGATAATATGAAATTAGGTAATATTGAAGTAGACTTTAGTTTTACAGATGCTGACGATTTAGAAAGATTTGAAAATGGAGCAAAAAAGGTAAAAGAATTATCAAATAATTATGAAAAACAAGAATTAAGTGTAGCAGAAGCAATAAGGAAAGAATGCGAAATTATAAATAACTTTTTTGATGAAGTTTTTGGAGATAAAATATCGGAAAAAATTTTTAAAGGAAAAAACGATTTAAAGGAACACATGGAATTATTTGTGGATATAGTAAATGAAAAAGTAAGGCAAACACAAGCATATCAAAATATGTACAATAATATAGAATATAATTCTAAATATATGCCAAATAGGGAACAAAGAAGATATAATAAGTTTAAAGGTAGAAAATAATGTATTATAATTTAATATTAAATAAATTACCACAATATACACCAAGCAGATTAAAGATAAGGACAGACTTTAGAGAAAGTATTAAATTTGAATTATTAATGCAGGATAGTAAACTAAATGAAGAAGAAAAAGTGAAGTTAGCATTAAACTTATATTATAATTTAAATGATATAACAGATGTAAAAAAAGCAGTAGAAGATATAATATGGTTTTATAAAGGTGGAAAAAATGAAAAAGAAAATGTCGACAAAGAAGTAAAGAAGAGTAATAGTAAAGAAAAGCAAATTTATAGCTATGAATTTGATGCAGAATATATATATAGTGCTTTTATGGAACAATATAACATCGATTTAAATAGTATAAAATATTTACATTGGTGGAAATTTAAAGCTTTATTTAATAGTTTAAATGAAAATGTACTGTTTTCTAAAATTATGGGATACAGAGCAATTGATTTGTCTAAAATAAAAGATAAATCAATGAAAAAACAATATAAAAAATTACAAGAGTTATATAAACTTCCTGATATGAGGACAGAACAAGAAAAAGAAGATGATTTCGCAGAAGCATTATGGTAATGTCAAGATACATCGAAAAATGTCGAAAAAAAGTAATTGATTTTTTATCAATATTGTAATATAATCCTTTTATAAAAGTAAAAGGAGGGAGTAAAGTGGAAAAAGAAAAAAAACCAATTTATAAGAAATGGTGGTTCTGGGTAATTATTGTGGTTCTTGTAATAGGAATAGTGGGATCTACACAAGGAGGAACAACTAATACTTCTGTTCAACCTGAAACTAATACAAAAAATATATCAGAAAGTTTTAATGAAACTCAAAATGTCAGAGTCACATTAGCTGAGTACAATAAAATCAAAGATGGAATGACTTATGATGATGTAGTTGAAATTTTTGGAGGAAAAGAGACAAGTTCTTCAGAAAGTGAAATTGCAGGAATCAAAAGTCAAATAATGACTTGGAATGGAAATGGAACATTTTCAATAGCTACAATAGGATTTACAGATGGAAAAGTTTCATCAAAATCTCAAACAGGACTTGAATAAATAATACACATTATAAAAATATTAGCACTAAAAATATGGAGCATCAGTATTAACTGGTGCTTTTATTTATGGAGGCAAAATGATAAAGGTAAAATGTCCATTTTGCGGATATGAAATGCCGATTAAATATGATAAAGATATAGCGGAAGCAAAAGGACTATTCGTAAAATGTAAAGGAAGGAATTGTAAAAAGGAATTTGAAATAAAAATAAATGTTAAGTAGTGCCATTATGTGCCGATAACTAGAAAGGACATAAAATGGCAGATGGCACAGTTACACTTAACTTTGATGGAAATACAAAAGAACTTGAAAGAGATATAAATGGAATTAGTGGAAAAATAAAAAGTGGTTTTAGTAAGATAGGGAGCATTGCTGGAACAGCGATGAAAGGTGTTTCAGTAGCTGTTGGTGCGGCCTCAACTGCTTTAGCAGGATTAGGATCAGCATCAGTAAGTTCTTATGCAGATTTAGAGCAAAATGTTGGTGGTATTGAAACACTATTTAAAGGTAGTGCTGATAAAGTAATAAAGAATGCAGAGAATGCTTATAAAACCGCAGGAATGAGTGCTAATCAGTATATGGAAACTGTTACAGGATTTAGTGCTAGTTTATTACAAAGTTTAGGCGGAGATACAGATAAAGCAGCTGATGTTGCAGATATGGCTCTTACAGATATGGCAGATAATGCAAACAAAATGGGAACATCTATGGAGTCAATACAGTATGCTTATCAGGGTTTTGCTAAACAAAATTATACAATGTTAGATAACCTTAAATTAGGTTATGGTGGAACTAAAGAAGAAATGGAAAGGTTACTTTCTGATGCTCAAAAAATAACAGGTGTAAAGTATGATATTAGCAATCTAAATGATGTATATCAAGCGATTCATGTTGTTCAAGGGCAATTAGGAATAACAGGTACAACTGCAAAAGAAGCAGCATCCACTATTTCTGGTAGTGTTAGTTCTATGAAATCTGCATTTGATAACTTTTTAAATGGCAGTGGAACAATGGATCAACTAGTTGAAACCGGAATAACTGCGATACAAAATATTGTAAATGCAGTTGGACAACTATTGCCTCAATTAATGCAAAGTCTTTCTGATGCAACACCACAAATAATAGCAGGAATAAATCAAATATTTCCTCAAATTTTAGATTTAATAATGACAAATGCACCTACTTTGATATCCACAATTGGACAGGTATTAATGGCATTGGTACAATCTTTATTACCATATATGCCACAATTATTAAATATCGCAATGCAATTAATACAATCATTTATTACTGGATTAATAACTATGTTACCACAGATAATTCAAATGGGTATGCAACTTATAACACAGTTAATTTTAGGAATAGCACAAATGTTGCCACAGTTAATACCACAAGCCATAAATGCAATAATAACAATTGTGAATGGCTTATTAGACAATATAGATATGTTAATAGATGCAGCAATTCAACTAATTTTAGGATTAGCCGATGGTTTAATTAATGCACTTCCAATATTAATTGAAAAAGTACCAGAAATTATAATGAAGTTAGTGACAGCATTAATTAAAAATGCGCCAAAGATATTAGAAGCAGGAGTACAATTAATTGTCAAATTAGTTGAAGGTGTTGGAAGTGTTTTAGGAAAATTGGGACAAATGGCAGGTACAATTATTCAAACTATATGGGATGGTTTGAAATCGTTACCTAGCAAAATGATTGAAGTTGGTAAAAATCTAATTCAAGGTATTTGGAATGGTATTAGTAATGCTGTAGGTTGGCTATGGGATAAGATTAGTGGATTTTGTAGTGGAATTGTAGATAAGATAAAAGGATTTTTTGGTATTCATTCTCCATCTAAAGTTTTTGCTGATGAAGTAGGAAAATTTTTGGCATTAGGATTAGGAGAAGGCTTTGATGATAGTTTGAGTTCAGTATATAAAGATATGGAAAGGGCAGTAAACTATGAAAACGATAAATTAACATCTAATCTGACAAATAATCAAATGATAAAAACTCAGATAGAAGATAATAGGCAATCAACATTAAAGAGCATAGATGATAATAAAGAAATAGTAGTAAATAATACAACTAAATTAGATAGTAAAGTAATTGCAAGAGAGACAAACAAGGTAAATGCAAGAAGACAATTACAATATGGTTATTAGGAGGGAAATATGGTTTTACTAAAACATAATGACTTTGAATTTAAGAATATACTAAGTGAAGGCTATAACATAGTAGAAGACGAACCAGATGTATTAAGTGAAGTAACTATGGCAGATGGATCTATCAGACGAAATTATGGAAAGATGCCTAAAACAAACATAAAGGTAAAGTTTAGTCAACTAGACAAAGATAAATATCAGGAATACAGATCTCATTTTTTAAATAATGAAGATGTGTATTCTTATTTTTCTCCTAAACAGCAAAGAATGCTAACTAAAAAGTTCTTTGTAAAATTTCCAGAGACTTCTATTTTATCCATAACTAAAGAGCATAGATATGATGAGTTTGAAGTTGAACTAGAGCAGTGTGGGGAGGTGTCTTAATGATAAATGTACCAGACACCATAAAAGAAGCTTATTCAAAAAGCACAACACAATATGACAAGATTGTCATAAATGAAGAAGAATATGCAATAAACAATGTAGATCTAGAAGATGATTGTTATGAAGAAGGAAACATCTTTGGAACAGCAATAGCAAAAGCATTAAGTTTTGAGATAGATAGCAGTGTGGACTTAGAAGGTAAAGAGTTTAAATATTATACTGGCATAAAGACATCGGTTGGTATCGAATGGATAGATTTAGGAACATATATTACACAAGAAGTGGAACCAAATGATACTACCAAAATAAATACTGTAAATGCAATGGATTATATGTTAAAAACAAACATAAAGTACACTAGTGATTTGCAATATTCTAACAATAATATAACATTAGGACAAGTAGCACAAGAAGCCTGTATGAAAGCAGGAATTGTTTTGGCAACAACTGATTTTCCAAATGTCTCTTTTATTGTAGATAGTAATCAATTCGAAGATGGAACTTTAATTAGACAAGTAATAAGTGCAATAGCTCAAATAAGTGGTACAGTAGCAAAAGTAAAAAATGATGATAAGTTGTATTTTGTAACTCCAAAAACAACAGGAACAGTAAAAAAGGTATTCAATTTAAGTGATTATTCAGAAGCGGAAATAAAAAGAGCAACATATCCGATAAATTTAGTTAGTTTAGGAATGTCAGATGTCGAAGGCGAAAATGTAGTAATGAGAGATGAAGAAAGTATTACATTGTATGGAGAAAATGCTCTAGTGATAAATGATAATCCGTTCGCCTATACAGAATCAAAAAGACAGCAGTTAATAACTGCTATTTTTAATGCCGTAAAAGGATTTGAATATAAAGCGTTTGAGTTGACAGGGCAAGGATTACCATATCTTGAAACATTAGATAATATACAGATCATAGATTTTGAGGGGAAAACTTATTATAGTTTTTTATTTAGAGTTTATCATAAAAGTCCAAAGGGATTGGAAACAGAAATGTCTGCACCTTCAATTACCAAAGCAACAGTAAATTATCAAAATATTGCAAATGCAGAGCAGATAGCAAAAAGAACTGAATATATAGTTAATAAGCAAGAACAGAAAATAACTCAAATAGTAGAAAATCAGTCAGAGTTTGAAGAGTCACTAACAAAAGTTGAAACTGATTTAGAAGGCATAAAACAAGAAGTATCTAATATAGCAACATATAAAAGAGCTATAGAAGGTACAACAGAAATACACTTAACAGAAGCTGGAGCGACAGAAATCTTAAATTTAGAAATACAAGGAAATAAGACTTACGAAGCTAATTTATTCCCTGGAGAAGATTTATATCCTAGTGAAAGCTTATATCCAAATCAGGAGGTATTATAATGCAATATAAAATTATAGTAGATAAACAGCCTATGTCAAATCCAAGTTCTGAAAAAAAAGAATACGTTGTTAATATAGAAGAATTAAGAGTTTTAGATAAAATACATGATAGTTTGATTTTTCAAGGAGACGAAACCTATGTTATAAGAAGACTCGAATTAAGTGAATATGGAGTATTAAGTGTTTTACCTAATCCCAAAAAAGAAGTATTAACAGATATAGATATAATTTTATTTGAAGGAGATAATTATATCTATATTTTAAATGAACAAGGAAATACAATTTCAGCTTCATACTTAATTAAAAGTGATTTTACAGAGAATTTTCCTACAAAGATTGAAATGTATTCAGCTATAAATCAAAGTGCAGAAAAAGTATTAATTGAAGTAAATAAAAAAGTAGATGCGGATGAGTTTGCAACATATCTTGAAGTTAATTCAGAGGCAGTTAAGGTTTCTTGGAATAAAATATCACAATATATACAAATGGAAATATTAAATCAATTAGCATCTTTAGTTATAAGAGATGGATCACAAAGTCTTTTAATGGCCTTAAATCAAAATGGACAACAATTCTTTGAAAACAATGAGCTATTTGCAGAAATTGGAGTAAAAAAAGTAGATTATGACAAATATGTTGCATTTTCAGTTCCTTCTAAATATGGAGAAGATATACAAAATGGAATGGCTTGGGGATTATCTACACCAGATGGAAAATATTGGCCTATTCTATATATAAAAAATTTTCACATGGCAAATCAAAGCGCGGGAGATTTTAGTGGAGAATTAGTTTTAAATTCTTGTAATTTAAGATTAGATGGAACATTGTCTGGAATTATATGTGGTGGAGTAAAACTATATACTGCATCAGTATTAGGTGGAGTTGCATTTATAGATGAAAATACAGGAGAGAATCTAATCACAGTAATGCCAAATACTGAAATTGATGAATCACGATTAGATATTTTAGATAAAATATCATTTTTTAGAAATGTTGGTGGAGGTAATACTTTAAGAATCGGATTGCCAAATGCAGATAACTGTACTTTCACAGATGACGGACATGCATTTCTTGAACATTTAACAGTTACAGGAGATGCATTTGTAACTGGTAATATAACTTGTAACAAAGTAACTCAAACATCTTTAGCAGAACAAAAAAAGAATTTTGAAAAAATGCAAGATAATGCAATAGATATAATCAAAAATATAGATATATATAAATATAACTTAAAATCAGAAAAGGATACAGATAAAAAGCATATAGGTTTTGTAATAGGGGAAGGATATAACTATTCTAAAGAAGTAACAAGTGTAGAAAATGACGGAGTAGACAACTATTCATTTACAAGCCTATGTTGTAAAGCAATACAAGAACAGCAAAAGATAATAGAAAGTTTACAAGAAGAAATAAGAAAATTAAAGGAGGTAAGCAATGGATAAGATACCTTTTGAAGATGGAAAAAAGTTAAAAAATGCAACGGTTACAATACAAGAACAAGAGTATGAAGTAATACCAGCACAATATCAAGGAACTACGCCAGTTTCGGCTTTTAACTTAAATAAAATGCAAGATAATATAGATAAATCAAAATTAGAAAAAGAAGTAGGATATGACAGTGTTGATTTGAATGATATCAATAATACCGAAATAGGAGCTTTTAATATTTACTGCACAAATATTCCTTGGACTGAACCAAAAGGAGGAGTTATTGAAACTTTTAAGGTCAGTGAAAATACTGCTCTTCAAAGAGCTACTAATTTATCTAATGGAAATATTTATCAAAGACTAAAAGCAGGGGGAAAGTGGCAACCTTGGATAGCACAAAAAATAAATATAACAACTGGCGATGAATTTAAAACAGGAAGAATAATAGATGGAAAAGAAGAATATTGCAAAAGATGTCCATTCGGAAGTTTACCGAACTCTACAATTAAAGGTGTACAATTTTTGGACCCAAATGATAAGATTTTAAAGGCTGAAGGAATTGCTGTTAGTCAAACTGAAACGTCACATTATTTTGCAATTCCAAACTCGAAAATTCAGATAGATATTGAAAATGGATGGATAAATATAACAACAGAAACAAATATGTCTACTTATAATGCTTTTGTAGATTTATATTATACAAAAAATTAAAATAATAGGCGACAATTAATAGGAAAGGATAAAAGCATGGAAAGTACAATTATAGTTGCTATTATTACAGTAGCAGGGACAATAACTAATACAGTGATTAGTAAAAGAACTAATAAAAAAGTTAATAGTATATCAGACTTAAAAAAAGAAATGACTGCTATGAGAGAAGAAAGTAAACAAGATATGAAAAAACATTTACTTGATTCTGATAAAACATATTTGATTAACTTTTTAAGTGAATTAGAAAACGGAATTATAAAAACAGATATACAAATAAAGCGTGCTTATGAAATATACGAAAGATATTGTAAAAATCGGTGGAAAT
>CAMMTN010000030.1 GCA_946499885.1 uncultured Clostridium sp.
TTCAATATGAAAATGATGATTTAATGAGAATTACTTTAGGTGATGATTATGGAATAGCTTGTTGTGTATCTGCTATGAGAATTGGTAAACAAATGCAATTCTTCGGAGCTAGAGCAAATCTTGCAAAAACTCTTCTTTATGCTATCAATGGTGGTAGAGATGAAAATTCTGGAAAACAAGTTGCACCTAAATTTGCACCAATAACTTCTGAATACCTAGATTATAATGAAGTTATGGAAAAGTTTGATGTAATGATGGATTATGTTGCAAAAATATATATAAAAGCTTTAAATGCAATTCATTACATGCATGATAAATATTCTTATGAAGCATTAGAAATGGCTCTACATGATAGAGATGAAGATATATTAAGAACTATGGCATGTGGTATAGCTGGGCTTTCAGTAGCTGCTGATTCTCTTTCCGCTATAAAATATGCTAAAGTAAAAGTTATTAGAGATGAAACAGGTTTAGCTGTTGATTATCAAGTTGAAGGAGATTTTCCTAAATACGGAAATGATGATGATAGAGTTGATGATATAGCTGTTAATATAGTTAAATCTTTTATGAGAAAATTACAAAAACATCACACATATAGAGGTTCAAAACATACACTTTCTATATTAACAATCACTTCAAATGTTGTTTATGGTAAAAACACAGGTAATACTCCTGATGGACGTCGTGCTGGAGAACCTTTTGGTCCTGGTGCAAACCCATTACATGGAAGAGACTCTAATGGTGCATTAGCTGTTATGAACACCATAGCCAAACTTCCTTATGAATATTCAGAAGATGGAATTTCATTCACATTTTCAATAACACCAGCAGCTTTAGGTAAAGATGAAGATTCTAAAGTAAACAATTTAGTAAGTATGTTAGATGGATATTTTAAGCAAACTGGTCACCATATAAATGTAAACGTATTTAATAGAGAATTATTATTAGATGCAATGGAACATCCAGAAAATTATCCACAACTTACAATTCGTGTATCTGGATATGCAGTTAACTTTATAAAATTAACAAGAGAACAACAATTAGATGTTATAAATAGAACTATTCATGAAAGAATTTAATTTAACAAGTTTGAACTTTGGGGACGTTCCTTAAAGTTCACTAAAATTTACAAATCTTGTATTTAAAAAATAGTGAACTTCAAGGAACGTCCCCAAAGTTTAAGGAACGTCCCCAAAGTTCTCTAAAATTTTTGGAGGTACTAATGACTGAAAAAATTAATAGTAAAATAATTGGTAAAATTCACTCATTTGAATCTTTTGGAGCTGTTGATGGACCTGGAATTAGATTTGTTGTATTTTTTCAAGGATGTGGCTTACGTTGCAAATATTGTCATAATCGAGATACTTGGCCTACTAAAGCTGGAATGGAATATACAACTCAAGAATTAATTTCAAAAATATCTCGATATAAGAATTACTTTACATTATCTGGTGGAGGAGTTACATTATCTGGTGGAGAGCCACTTTTACAACAAGACTTTTTACTAGAATTAATTCCTAAGTTAAAGGAATTAGGTATTCATGTTGCTATAGATACCTCTGGGAATTTTCCTTTAACTGATAAAATAACAAAAATAATAGAATTAACAGATTTATTTTTGCTTGATATAAAATGTATTAATGATGATATTTGTAAAGGTTTAGTAGGTGCTTCAAATAAATTAGAGCTTGAATTTGCAAAATATTTGAGTCAAATAAATAAAGATGTTTGGATTAGACAAGTTTTAGTTCCTGGCATTACAGATCATGAAGATGATTTACTTAAATTAAAAGAATTTTTATCTACTTTAAATAATGTAAAAAAAGTAGAAATATTAGCTTATCATGATTTGGGAAAATTCAAGTGGCAAAATTTCGGTTGTAATTACGAATTGGAAGATGTACCAAATGCAACATCTGAAGATGTTGCAAGAGCTAAGAAAATACTAAGCATCTGAATAATATAGATAGAAAAAAGTTGTGTAAATTCATCATTTAGAAAGATTATTTACACAACTTTTTCTATACTCTCATACTTTCTTATATTCCTAATAATTTTACTTCTACATTTTCCATCTTATATTTTCCATTTTCTAATTTGAATTCTACTAAAGTTTTATCTAATGTTTCTTCATTTTGTCTTAAATCAGTTGAAAAATATAATTTTATTTTATCTATTTCAACTTTATTTATAACTATAGTTTTAAAAGTTTCTGCCATATTTTTATCATCTTCGCAAATCAATATTAATTGTGGCATTGAGCTAAATCCTGAATCTCCTATTAAGAAATTATCATAAAAATCTTTATATAATTTCATTTTTTCCACTAATTTCTTTTCCCAATCTTCTTCTCTTCTTATTACTTCAAATAAAAATTCTATTGATTTATTATTTTTAGTTAGCTTTACACTTCCTCCAGTAGCTTTAAATGTTTTTCCTAATTGTTTAGCTGTGATTGTTGGCTTAACCATATAAGAATCAAAAGCTTTAACTTTTCTTAAATATGCTATAATAGTTTGGTTACCGGCTAATCTTTTCTTTATCATTGGAACTGGCTTAGTGTTATCTGTTGGTTGCCATTTACATTCTATTCCTCTTGAATTTAATAAGTATTTTCCCATTTTTTCTAAACAATATATTCTATAAATTCCTTTTCCATCTTCACCTTTAAAATAATATCTTGTAAGTATTTTAGATTTTATTAGTTGGTCTAATTTATTATTTAGTTTATCTTGAGATGCTATTTCAATGTTCTTCCATTGAAGCATTTGATATAATTGTCTTGAAGTTATAAATTCAAACTCATTCACAAGTTCTAATACTTTAAAATGTAAGTCATTTATATGTCCAATATTTATCTTATGTATAATTTGATTCATTGATACATAGCCATCTTTACCATCGAAGGTTTTAATTTCTCCCTCTCTTACTGCAAAAGGTGATACTACCGCCTTTATTTCATTATCTTCTACCATATAAATCTCTCCTTTTAGGTATACTTAAGTTCTAAAAAAGAAGTTCTTTTTTGGAACTTCTTTAATTTTAGCACATTTTTGGTTTTTGTACAACTATTTTTTATTTTTCTTGTAAGCTATCTACTTCTTTTTTCGTTAAATATCTCCATTCTCCTAATTTTAAGTTCTTTACATCAATATTTTCTATTTTACTTCTATGTAGTGCTAGAACCTTTTTTCCTATGCTAGCACACATTTTTCTTACTTCTCTATTCTTCCCTTCGTGTATAGTTATTTCAATTCTTGAAATTTCTTTTTCTTTATCAATTTTTAATATTCTTACCTTTGCCTTTCCTGAAATATAGTCATCTATTTTTACACCTTGTTTAAGCATTTTCATTTCTTCTTCTGTAATAATCCCTTTTACAGTTACATTGTATGTCTTCTCTATTTCATATTTAGGATGTGTAACTTTATATATAAATTCTCCATCATTTGTAAGTATTATTGCTCCTGATGTGTACATATCTAACCTGCCTACTGGCAATATTTTTTCTTTTATATTTACTAAATCTAAAACTGTATCTCTATTAAATTGATCTTTAGTTGTTGTTACATAACCTATTGGTTTATTAAGTAAAATATATACTTTTTTATCAACTTTCCCTACTTTTTCTCCTTTAAAAAGCACTTCATCTTTTTCAGGATTTATTTTTGTACCTAATTCTGTAACTATTTTTCCATTTACTTTAATAAATCCTTCTACTATATATTCTTCTGCTTTTCTTCTTGAGCAAACACCTTGATTTGCTAAGTATTTTTGTAATCTTATTTTATTTTCCATGTTATTATCACCTACTTTTTAAAGATACATTTTATTAATATTATGTCTATACTTTTTTGTACTCATCTTTCTTTTATGCAGAATATTATTTTATATATTTTGGCTCAAAAAGGCCTGTCCCAAACGCGCCAAAATTTTCTTAAAATAATCTGGTAAATCTGCCTCCAAATGCATTTTCTCTCTTGTAATTGGATGATTAAAATCTAAACTTTTTGCATGTAACATCTGTCCTTCTATTCCAAATTCATTTTTCCCATTTGAGTATACCATATCTCCTACTACTGGATGTCCTATTTCTGCTAAATGTACTCTTATTTGATGAGTTCTACCTGTATCTATTTTTACTTCAAGTAATGTATACTTATCATATCTTTCTAATACCTTAAAATGTGTAATCGCTTCTTTGCCATCTTTTCTTACAGCCATCTTTTTTCTATCTTTTTGGCTTCTTCCTATTGGCATATTAATTGTAGCTTCATTTTCTTTAACTATACCTCTTACTAACGCAATATATATTTTTTTTACTTCTCTATTTTTTATTTGATTGCTCATGTTAATATGTGCAATATCATTTTTTGCTATAATTAATAATCCTGATGTATCTTTATCCAATCTATGTACTATTCCAGGTCTTATCTCTCCTCCTATTCCAGATAAGCTATTTTTACAAATTGCCATAATAGCATTTACTAAAGTTCCATCTGGATTTCCGTTTGCTGGATGTACTACCATTCCTTTTGGTTTATTTACTACAATTATATCATTATCTTCATATACTATTTCAACTGGTATATTCTCTGCTTTAAGATTTATTTCTTTTGGTTTAGGAATATTTACATCAATAATATCGCCAATTTGAACCTTATATGAAATTTTTTTTACTTTTTCATTAACTAAAATATTTCCTTGTTCTATTAACTTTTGAATCATAACTCTTGACAAGTCTTTATATTTATTTACTAAATATGTATCTAAACGCATACTTTCTGATTCTACCACTATTTTTTCCACAATATATTCTCCTTTCCTACTATTATTAAAAGGAGGATATATCCCCCTTTTATATGTTAGACATTTCTTTCATATATTACAAAATTATCATCACTATAAATTTTATTGTAATTATCATCTCTTGATATAAACATATTAAGCTTAGAATTTTTTCTTATAAGAACATGTGTAATTTCGTATTCATCAAATTTATTTTCATAATATGTTGTTAAACCAGATATATTAATATAATCCGTAAATATATCTCTTCCTTCATATTTTCCTTCATCATTTTTTGTACCATTAAATTCAGGAGTATATAAATCTGCTCTTGAATCAATAAATACTGGTATTCCTCTGTATAAAATATAACTTCCGTAATTATATTCATTGTATATTTTTATATTTTCTACATCTAAATTTTCTAGAATATAATCACAAGCTGCTACTGGATATGAACTTTCATTAACTATTGGATTATTTATTTTTCCTCTATATATTGTGAAACTTACCAATATAGCTAAAAGAACTGTTATTATTTTTCCCCATATTGTACAAATTGCTTTTATTGCTTGCTTAGTTCCTTCTTTATCATACTTATCTATTAAATAAACTAATAATTTTGCAAATATAAATCCTCCTATCAATGAAAATAGAGAAACTTGCCTTCTAGACATAAAAGCCATTAAAACTAATCCTGCAAGCATAAATAAATCTCTTAATTTAATTTTTGCATCTGTAAAAATTAAGATTAATAAGAATAATGTAAGAACTACTATTGTTTTAACATCTTGTATAAGAGTTAATGGTAAATGCTCACTAATATTATTCATTGTGTTACCCTCCATAGTTTTTAGAAGGTATGTAAATGGAGTAGTTCCTAATGGTGTTAAAAAACCTGTAAAAATACAAATTATCATTATAATTATTAAATATTTTACTGCAGATTCTTTCTTAAAAATTATCTTATATGGATTTGATTTTCTATTATTGTATCTTTTTTCAGCAATTTCCATTTGCGTTTGTAATTCTTCAATTTTTGATATAACTTTATTAATATCTTCTTGTGATTTATTTTTTTTAGTCATTTTTTTTACTTTATTTTTATTTCTGTTTATTGAAAACTTATAATATAAGTTTGATTCTACAATTACTGCAAATATGTATTCTACGATGTATGGTAAATATAATATAAAATAAAATGGCCATACAGCACAATGTACGTTAGCAATAATGATTGGTATTATTATAAGTCCAATTATATATCTTTTTTCCTTAGTTTCTATAAATCTTTCTATGAATAAAATTGTAAGAGCAAATAATATATAAGTTACAAGTTGAGCTCTTGCGCAAATAAAACTTTTTAGTAAATACATTATTCCCAACGTTATAAAGAATGCAACCAACTGATTTTTACATACTTTATTTAATGCAAAATATAGTATTATTCCTAAAGTAATTGCTAAAATAACAGTTGCAATATATATTGAATTAAACCCACCTATACCTATATTTTCTCCTAATTGATATACTAAATATGTTCCCGCATCATAAGCCCAATGTGGATATGTATATGGTAAATTTTCATGCCATGAGAATGGATCTTTCATATCAATTCCATTTTCTAATATATGCTTTCCTATAGCTATTGTATAATATGTATCATTTTGTAATGTTCTTGGTGTTAAAGCAAATGAAAATAATATTATCACAAATAATGCTAATATAGTAAATTTTATTTTTGTTTTTTTATCCATTATGTTTCAATCCTCCTAATAAAATATGATAAATTTTTAATATTTTATAAATTTAGCATATTTTTTATCTCCTAATTTACTTTTTGGTTATTATATCAAAAAAAGGCTTCAAAATAAAGCCCCTTTTTTAATTTATTGTATAGAAAAAATCGACTTTATATTTGTTATTTAAGTGTTTTTAACGATTTTTTCTTATACAACAAGGTTAATTTACCTTTCTACGTGCAATACTTGCGAAGCAATTTTGCACATATGGATGTCGAAAGCTTTGCTTTCGCTAACGTCCAATTTTCTTATTTATCCTTTAATTTGTTTTGCTACTTCTTCGGCAAAGTTTTCTTCTCTTTTTTCTAGTCCTTCACCTTTTTCAAATCTTACAAATCTAATAATTTTTGCGCCTTTGCTTTCAACTAATTTTCCAACTTTTATATCTGCATCTTTAACAAATTCTTGTTCTACTAAGCAAATTTCGCTATAAAATTTTCCAAGTCTGCCTTGAACTATTTTTTCAGCTATAGCTTCTGGTTTTCCTTCATTCATAGCTTGAGCTTTTAATATTTCCATTTCTTTAGCAAGTCTTTCTTCTGGAACTGCATCTCTATCTAAATATTCGGGTCTTGCAGCTGCTATTTGCATACAAATATCTTTTGCTAAATCGTGTGTTCCGTTTTCTATTTCTACTAAAACAGCAATTTTTCCATCTCCGTGAATATAGCTTTCTAATAGATTATTTGTTTCAAATCTTGCAAATCTTCTTATTGACATATTTTCACCTATTGTAGCTATTTTTCCTGTTAATACTTCTCCTACTGTTTTATCGCTTTCAGCTATTGATTTTTGATTTAGTAAAGCTTCAACATTTTCTGGATTCTCTATAGCTATTTGTTTTGCAACATCTTCTACAAAGTTTCTAAATTCTTCATTTTTAGCAACGAAATCTGTTTCAGCATTTACTTCAACAACACTTCCAACTTTTCCATCTTCTGAAATATATGTTGCAACTAAACCTTCTGCTGCAATTCTATCTGATTTTTTAGCTGCTTTTGCAATTCCTCTTTCACGTAAAAGTTCAATTGCTTTTTCTTCATCTCCATTTGTTTCTGTTAAAACTTTTTTGCAGTCCATCATACCTGCACCTGTTTTTTCTCTTAGCTCTTTAACTTGGCTTGCTGTAATCATTTTTTAATATCCTCCTTTATATAAAATTAACAATTAAAAAGGAGATAGAGCAGATAAAAGCTCTCCTCCTTTTTATTAATATCTTAAATTATTCTTCTTCAGAAGCTACTACTTCTTCTATACTTTCTGGTTCTGTTTCTACTACTTCTTCTGTCATTTCATTTTCTACTGTTTCCATAGATTCACCTTGTTTTCCTTCAATAACTGCATTAGCCATAGCATCAGCAATTAATCCTACAGCTCTTATAGCGTCATCATTTCCTGGTATAGCATAATCTACATCTTCTGGATTACAATTTGTATCTATAAGACCAATAACTGGAATACCTAATTTTCTAGCTTCTAATATTCCTATTCTTTCTTTTTTAGGATCAACTATAAACATTACTCCTGGAAGTTCTTTCATTTCTTTAATTCCACCAAGATTTTTTTCTAGCTTTTCCATTTCTTTTTTTAATAGAATAACTTCTTTTTTAGGTAGAACATCAAATGTTCCATCTTCTTGCATTCTTTCTAATTCTTCTAATCTTTCAATTCTTTTTCTTATTGTACCAAAGTTTGTTAAAGTTCCTCCTAACCATCTTTGATTAACATAGAACATTCCACATTTTTCAGCTGCCTCTTTAACACATTCTTGTGCTTGTTTTTTTGTTCCTACAAAAAGAACTGTTTTTCCTTCTTCTGCTTGCTCTTTTAAGAAAGCATAAGCTTCATCTAATTTTTTAGATGTTTTTTGTAAATCGATGATGTGAATTCCGTTTCTAGCTTGGAATATGTATTCAGCCATTTTAGGATCCCATCTTCTTGTTTGATGTCCAAAATGAACACCTGCTTCTAGTAATTGTTTCATTGCAACTACTGCCATTTCAAATTCCTCCTTTTTTGTTTTACCTCCACTAAGCATCAAACATTTAAAAAGACTTGTATATAAACAAGCACATCTTTTTTAAACTAGCTTGTGTGTGTATTTTTAACGTATAATAGTATATCATAGATTCACATAAATTACAATAGGTTTTGTTGAATTTTTTTCAGTATAAAAATATGCTTTTTTGTTTCTTTTTGTAAATATTTGTGATAAAATATCATTATCATATTTAAAATATTTGAAAGGGTGAGTTATATGCAATTTAATAGATGTAATAGATGTGGTGCTTTTTTTGTTAATTCTAGTGATGTTTGTCCAAATTGTCAGCCAAAAGATAATTTTGAAATGAATAAATTGAAAAACTTTTTAGAAAATTCAGATTTAAATTGTTCTATGGAATCAATTTCCTATAATACAGGAATTAGTATTAAAAATCTTGATAGATATTTTTCTAAAGATAATTTTGTAGATTATAAACCTAATACTAATTTATAGTTATTTAACTAAATGTCTGTATAACTTTTTTCTATATTTAGCCCTTTTATTTAATAGTAGCTTTTTCCATTTTCTATTAAATAAAAGGGCTAATTTCGAAGGTTAGTATTTAATTAATGTTATATATTTTACTTAATCTTTCTACTGCTTCTTTTACTTTATCTTCATCATTAGCATTTATATATGCTATTATTTCTTCTTTTTCTACCTTATCTCCTATTTTTTTATTTAAAGTAATTCCAACTTCTGTTTCTATTTTGTCTTCCTTTTTTATTCTGCCAGCTCCTAGAAAGACTGATAACTTTCCTATTTGTTCTGCATTTAGTTCTTTTACTTTTCCTTGCACCTTACTTATTACAGGTAATATAAATTTTGCTTTCTTAAATTTATTTGTATCTTCTATATATGATATGTCTCCTCCTTGATTTGCAACTAGTTCTTTAAATTTTTCTAATGCTTTCCCATTTTTTATATTTTCTAACATATTATTTTTATTTTCTTCTATGCAATTTCCTTTTCTTGCAAGTTTAATCATATTACTTCCTAGTTCTAGCACTACTTCTTTTACATCTTCTTGAATATTGCCTTTTAATGCTTCTATAGCTTCTATTACTTCTAAAGTATTACCTACACTTCTTCCTAATGGCTGTTCCATAGGAGTAAGTATTGCTACTGTTTCTCTATCTGCTAGTTTTCCTATCCTTACCATTGTATCTGCTAATTCTTGTGCTTTTTCTTTAGTTTTCATAAAAGCTCCGCTTCCATATGTTACATCTAGTACTATTTTATTTGCACCTGCCGCAATCTTTTTACTCATTATGCTAGATGCAATAAGTGGTATGCTTTCTGTTGTACTAGTAGCATCTCTTAAGGCATATATTTTTTTATCTGCTGGTGCTAAATTTAAAGTTTGTCCTATTAAACTAATTCCTATCTTTTTTACATTTTTCTTAAATTCTTCTTCTGATATATTAACATTATATCCAGGTATAGCTTCTAATTTATCTATAGTTCCTCCCGTGTATCCTAAGCCTCTTCCAGACATTTTTGCAACTGGTAATCCCAATGATGCAATTATTGGAGCTAAAATTAGTGTAACTTTATCCCCTACTCCACCAGTGCTATGTTTATCTACAACATTTCCTAATCCAGAAAGGTTAAGTATATCTCCTGAGTTTGCCATTGAAATAGTTAAATTTACTATCTCTTCTTCATCCATACCATTAATATAAATAGCCATAATTAAAGCTGCTGCTTGATAATCAGCAATATTTCCATTTGTATAGTTAGTAACAAAAAATTCTATTTCTTCTTTATTTAATTTATTATTATCTCTTTTTTTAGCAATTATCTCCTGTATATTCAATATTTTTTCTCCTTTCGTGTTACACAATGTTTTTTACAAAACTACGTCTATGCAAAGGACAAAGCCCGTATTCTTTTATTGCAGCAATATGCATTGCAGTTCCATAACCTTTATGTTTTTCAAATCCATATACTGAATAAACTTGGGCCCACTGTCTCATTATTCTATCTCTTGTCACTTTTGCTATTATTGAAGCTGCTGCTATCGAATAGCTTTTTGCATCTCCTTTTATTATTGATCTATATGATATGCCATCCGTGTCTATTTTTGTTAAAGCATCTACTAATATTATTTCTGGTTTTTCAAAGTTTCTTTGCTTTTCTTTTAAGTCTTTTTCTATCTCTTTTATAGCCATGGTTAGACCTTCTTTTGTTGCATTTAATATATTAATTCTATCTATTTCTTCTTGAGATATTATTCCTACTCCATAAGCAATAGCTTCTTTAGTAATTTGCTCATACAATATTTCTCTTTTCTTTTCTGATACTTTCTTTGAATCATTTACCCCTTCTATCATAGATTCTTTAGGCATTATAACACAAGCCACAACTACCGGTCCTGCCAATGGTCCACGTCCTGCTTCATCTATTCCTGCTATGCTTTTTACGCCTTTTTCATATAAGTCATTTTCTATTTTTTTAATTTCTTTTAGTCTTTCTAATTCTTTTTCCTTCATTTTTACACCTTATTTCATATCTGATAATTTATATATAATATTACCATCTTTATTTTCTATTCCATCAATATAGATTACATCATTTTTTTTGTAATCTACGATATAATAGTCATCTACCATTATATTCTCTAATCCTAATTCTTTTAAATTTGAATTATCTACACAATAATAATTACTATCTTTTGAATATATATCTATTACTTGATTATTAATCAAATTTTGTACTTTTACATCATTTTCCCTTTCTTCTATTTTTGTTCCTATATATTTAGCATCTTTCTCCTTTATTTCAACCTTTTGAGCTATAGTTTCAATTTTATTTTGTATAAGTAACATATTTGTTTTTATATCTTCATATTCTTCTTTATCATATTCTTTCCATAAAAATTTTATTGTCCCATATATCAATCCACATATCATTAATATTGCTAATATTATCTTTATATATGTTATAAATAAACTTTTCCTCATTTTTCTGCTCCTTGCTTGTTAATTATACACTACATTATATATGTTTTTAATATTTTTTTCAAGCTGATTTTTCTTAGAATGCATTAGTTAAAATTACACTTTTATCTATACTAATTCAAAATTTCCTACTAAATTAAAAAACTCAAAAGAAACAATCTTTGTATTTCTTTTGAGCTAATAAAAATGTTTTATTTATATTGCTTCTATTTACTTGGTAATCTTGGTATAATTCGTCCTACAAAATCTCCAAAATTTTGTGATTGTAATATAACTTTTCCAGGTCCTACAAGCTTTGTTAAAAATAATCCTTCTCCTCCTAAAAATATATTTCCTAAACCTTTTACGGTTTCTATCTCATAAGATACTGTTTTTTCAAAAGCTACTACATTTCCTGTATCTACTTTTAAAACTTCCCCTGGCATCAATTCTTTTTCTATTGGATCTCCATCTATTTCTAAGAATAGCATACCTTTTCCTTGTGCTTTTTGTAATATAAATCCTTCTCCACCAAATAAACCTGCACTAAATTTCTTTGTAAATGTCACTGAAATTTCTACACCATCTTCTGCACATAAAAATGCTCCTTTTTGCAAATTTATTCCATCTGGTATTGTAGCTAAATCTACTGGCATTATATTTCCTGGAACAGTTGTAGCAAATGCCACCATAGCTCCATCTTTTTGAGCTATATAATTTGCCATAAATATCGATTCTCCTGTAAATACTCTGCCTAAGCTTTTCATTATTCCGCCTCTTGCATTTGTTTTCATTTCGATACCTTCTGTTTGATATGTCATTCCTCCACTTTGTGTATACATTGATTCTCCTTTATTTAATTCTACTTCTACTACTGGTACGGTTTGCCCTACAATTTTATATTGCATATATTTTCCCCCTTTTTTATTATTTTTTATATTATATTTAACAAATTTAATAATGTCAATGCAATCATAACTTTTTAATTACATTTTTTTCACATTTTGTTCACAAAACTATTGTATTATATATTTAGTTTAGGTTATTATATATAATTGATAAGAGCAATAATTGTTCGAATGGAGGTAAAAAAAATGGATGAAAATAATAATAAAACTAATACTTTAAATACTGATAATAGTTTTAAAAATGTTGTATCAAAGACTAATACTATATATAGTTCTTTTGATGCAAATACCCCAAAAACAAAAAGGACGGGAAATAATTTTGGAAAAACTGTACTTTTACCTTTTACTTGTGGTATTTTAGGTGCAGGAATAGTAATAGGCACTTGCTTTGGTGTACCTAGCATAAAAAATCAAATTATTGGTGATAGTTCTATATTCGAAGAAGCTGAAACTAACGGTACTCAAATAAATACGCAGCAAATTTCTTTATTGGATTATTCAAATACAGCTGTAGGAGTTGCACAAAAAGTGCTTCCTTCTATAGTTGGTATAAGTGTAACATATTCTGTAAATTCCCCCTTTTACGGAAATCAAGGAACTGCTAGCGCTAAAGGTTCTGGTGTAATTATTAGTACTGACGGTTATATACTAACTAATAATCATGTTGTTAATTCAAGTTCAAGTTCTTCTTTTTATGAACTTGGTAAAGCAAGTAAAATAACAGTAAAATTATATAATGATGATAATGAATATGAAGCTACAATAATAGGAACAGATGAACAAACAGATTTAGCAGTTATAAAAATAAATAAAACTGATTTAACCGCTGCAGAACTAGGTGATTCTGATTCTGTTCAAGTTGGTGAATTCTGTATGGCTCTAGGTAATCCTTTAGGATTAGGCAGTACAGTTACTGATGGAATAATAAGTGCTATAAATAGAAAAGTTACTGATGAAGATGGTAATAGTTATACTGCTATTCAAACTAATGCAGCAATAAATTCTGGTAATAGTGGTGGTGCATTAGTAAATAGTCAAGGTCAAGTTATAGGAATTAATACTTTAAAAATATCGGGAGACGGTGTTGAAGGCGTTGGATTTGCTATTCCAATTAATTCTACGAAAGATATTACAGATCAGTTAATCGAATATAATAAAGTAAAAAGGCCTTATCTTGGAATAGGTGGAATAGAAGTAGATGAAGATACTGCAAAAGCAAATAATCTAACAGTAGGTATATATGTTAAAACTCTAGAGAACTTCTCTGCTGCTGAAAAAGCTGGAATTAAAGTTGGAGATGTAATAATAAAAGCTGAAGGAAAAGATGTTGAAACAATGGATGAATTAAATGAAATTAAAAATTCTAAGGAAATTGGAGATAAAATGACTTTAACAATTTGGAGAGATGGAAAAACACAAGATATAACAGTTACTTTACAAGAACAACCTTAATTTTCAATATTATCACTTTTTGTTCACACAATGTTCAAATTTCATCTGTATAATATAACCATAGTTGATAATCAAGTTACTCCATTATCAACTATGTATAAGTAAAACATCCCCTTTTATTTTCAAAAGCAACTAGCGAAAGCAGTTGCTTTTTTTAATAAAATAAATTTACTTTATTCTTATATAAAAAAGTTGATAAATATTTATTATTCATTAAAAAAGAACAGTTATCTTCAATATTAACTGTTCTTTTTATACTTTTTGTTGTATTATTTAACTAAGCAAGTTCAACAACTGCTCCTACTTCTGTAAATTTAGCTTTTAATTCTTCAGCTTCTTCTTTCTTTACATTTTCTTTAACTGTTTTTGGAGCTCCGTCGACTAATTCTTTAGCTTCTTTTAATCCTAATCCTGTAGCATCTCTAACTACTTTTATAACTTGTATTTTGTTTGCTCCTGCTTCTTTTAATATAACATTAAATTCTGTTTTTTCTTCAGCTGCTCCTGCTGCTCCACCAGCTACTGGTGCTGCAACTGCTGCTGCAGATACTCCGTATTTTTCTTCTATTCCTTTTACTAATTCTGCTAATTCAACAACTGTTAAGCTGTCGATAGTTTCTAATAATTCATCTATTTTTGCCATTTTTAAATCCTCCTTAAAATTTTATTTTTCGCAAACTTGGCTGTTTGCAATTATTAATTTTTATAATTATTTTTAAGCGTTCTCTTTTTGAACTCTAACTGCATCAAGTGTAGCAGCAAGTTTTGTAATATTTCCAAGTAAAGCACCAGCAAGTTTTGCAAGAAGTTCTTGTCTTGATGGTAATTTTGCTAAAGTGATTATTTCTTCTGCTGTCATAACTTTACCTTCAATGATTCCACCTTTTATTTTGTAGAATTCGTTATTTTTTGCAAAGTTATATATAGCTTTAGCAGGAGCTAAATAATCTTCTTTACTTGTAATTAATGCTGTTGGTCCTTCTAGTAATTCATCTAAACCGTTTTCACCATTTAGATTTAAAGCTCTTTTTATAATATTATTTTTTATAACTCTATATTCTGCATTTGCTCCTCTTACATCATTTCTTAATTTAGTAACATCTTCAACTGTAATACCTCTATAATCTACTAAAAGAATTAAAGATGCATCTTTTATTTCAGATGCTAAATTATTTACTGATTCTTCTTTTTGTTTTAATATTTTTTCACTAGCCAATTTTATTTCACCTCTTTCCATAAATGATAAATCAAAAATCTGTATATATAGCCATAGGCATATACATACAGATTAATTTCCGTACAATTATATACCTAGGTAAGACTTATTTTAATGCTTACTGTCTTTGGCTACTATTCAATTATCTTATTTTTGATCAATATACATACTTGGTCCCATTGTTGTAGATATAGCTACACTTTTAATATATTGTCCCTTAGCTGCTGCTGGTTTGGCTTTTATAATAGCATTCATAACTGTTTCATAGTTTTCTAATAGTTTATCAGTACCAAATGAAACTTTACCAAATCCTAAGTGGATAATATTTGTTTTGTCTAATCTATATTCAACTTTACCAGATTTAATATCATTTATTGCTTTAGTAACATCCATTGTTACTGTTCCTGATTTAGGGTTAGGCATTAAACCTTTTGGTCCTAATACTTTACCTAATCTTCCTACAACTCCCATCATATCTGGAGTTGCAACTATAACATCATAATCGAACCAATTTTCTTTTTCGATTTTTGGTATTAATTCTTCTGCTCCAACAAAATCTGCTCCTGCTTTTTGAGCTTCTTCAGCTTTTGGTCCTTTAGCAAAAACTAATACTCTTAATGTTTTACCTGTACCATTTGGAAGTACTGTTGTACCTCTTACTTGTTGATCAGCTTGTTTTGAATCTACACCTAATTTTACATGTAATTCAACTGTTTCATCAAATTTTGGTTTTGGCATTTTTTGAACTAAGTCTAGCGCTTCTTTTACACCATATACTTTTGTTCTATCAACTAGCTTTTCAGCTTCTTGATATCTCTTTCCTTTTTTCATTTTTTACCTCCTTTGGTTCAAACGAACAAAAATGTTCTCCCATAATTAAATATAATTATTCTTCTACTACAACACCCATAGATCTTGCAGTTCCTGCTACCATACTCATTGCTGCCTCTAATGATGCTGCATTTAAGTCTGGCATTTTTTGTTTTGCAATTTCTTCAACTTGTGCTTTAGTTAATTTAGCTACTTTATCTCTGTTAGGTTTTCCTGAAGCTTTTTCTATTTTAGTAGCTTTCTTTATTAAAACAGCCATTGGTGGTTCTTTTGTAATAAATTCAAATGATTTGTCTTTGTAAACAGTAATTACAACTGGAATTATCATTCCATTTAAGTTAGCTGTTCTATCATTGAATTCTTTTACAAATTGCATAATATTTACACCACTGGCACCTAAAGCTGGTCCAACTGGTGGAGCTGGTGAAGCTTTACCTGCAGGTATTTGTAATTTTATAACATTACCGATTTCTTTCTCTGCCATTTTAGTCTAGCACCTCCTTTTAATTGGAATATGTATATTAATCTAAAAAAGATTATTAACTATAATTTTTGTACTTGTGAAAAATCTAAATCTACTGGAGTTTCTCTTCCAAACATTGATACTAAAACTCTTACCTTATGTTTTTCTTTATTTATCTCAGTTACAGTACCAATAAAATCTGCTAATGCTCCATCTAAAATTTTTACAGAATCATTAATATCATAATCCACGTTAACTTCAGATATTTCAAAGCCCATAGATCTTATTTCATCTTCTGTAAGTGGAATAGGATCTGTACCTGAACCAACAAAACCTGTAACTCCTCTAGTATTTCTCACTATGTACCAAGTTTTTTCAGTTACTATCATTTTTATTAAAACATACCCTGGAAAAACCTTTTTTAAATTAGTTTTTCTTTTTCCATCTTTAATTTCAATTTGTTCTTCCATAGGAACAATAATATTAAAAAAGTAATCTTCTAATTCTCTATTTTTTATGGTTTTTTCAAGATCTGTTTTTACTTTATTTTCATAACCTGAATATGTGTGTATAACATACCATCTTGGCATTAATTCTTTTTCTTCTTGAGACATATTTTAGCCTCCTTTATTCTTCTACACTATTAGAATTTTCAGTTTCTGAATTGTCTACATTATTAGTAATTTCATTAGCCACTTCATTTACTGTTTCATTATTATCTATGTTATTTGCATCTACAACATTTTCAGTATTGGTTGTATCAACAATTTGCTTTAATTTATCAATGCCATATGTATTCATACTTTCAAAAACAAAATCTAATACAAATACAATAGCAGCTGTAATTAATACAACTGTAATTACTGCAACAGTATTGTTTAGTAATTGCTTTGGTGCTGGCCAAATTACTCTTTTTAATTCTGCCTTAAAATCTTTCATAAAATGTTTTTTATCTTTACTTTGCTTTTTATTTGCTTCTTTAGGCATTTTTTTTCCTCCTTAAAGGCATCTACTATTTTGTTTCTTTATGTGTAGTACGTTTTTTGCAATATTTGCAATACTTAACAACTTCTAGTCTTTCAGTATTGTTTTTTTTGTTTTTTTCTGTCATGTAGTTTCTTCTTTTACATTCTGTACATTCCAATGTTATTGGTTCTCTTGCTCCTTTTGCAGCCATTTTATACACCTCCAGATATATTTATGCTTAAATTTTTTTGCTGTTTTTATAAGCGTATGTTATCTACATACGCTTGAATATTTTATCATATTTGTTAGTTATTGTCAAGGCATTTTGATAGATTTTCTCCAAATTTCAAACATTCTTTTGACATTTCTTCATCTGGTTTCCATAACATTTTTAACCCGTCATTTATAATTTCAAAACCTGCCTTTTTTAGCTCTTCTGTTATTAGTTTTACAGCTTCTCCACTCCAACCATAACTTCCAAATGCTACAGCTTTCTTTTCTTTTAATTTCATGCCCTTTATCATTTCTAATATGCCTGCAATAGAATGTAAATATCCGTTATTTACAGTTGGAGAACCTACTACAATCATTTTAGATTTAAATACTTCTGTTAAGACTTCTGTTTTATCATCTTTAGCAGTATTCATTAATTTAACTTGCACATTTTTATCTGCATTTACAATTCCTTCTGCTATTTTTTCAGCCATTATTCTTGTACTATTCCACATTGTATCATATAAAATAGTAATTTGATTTTCTTTATAATTATTTGCCCATTCTAAATATTTTTCTACTATTTGCATTGGATTTTTTCTCCAAATTAAACCATGGCTTGGACAAATCATTTTTATTGGCAAATTCATATTTATTATCTCATTTATTTTCATTTTTACCATCATTCCAAATGGTGCTAATATATTTGCATAATATGTTAAAGCTTGGTTAAATAAATCTGCTTCATCTACTTGGTCAGCATATAAAAACTCTGATGCTAGATGTTGCCCGAAACCATCATTGCTAAATAAAGTTTCTTCTTTATCCATATATGTAAACATTGTATCTGGCCAATGAAGCATTGGTGCTTCTATAAATGTTAAAGTATTTTCTCCAATATTTAGCTTGTCCCCAGTTTTTACTGTTACAAAATTCCAGTCTTTATGATATTGCCCTTTTAATGATTTTACCGCATTATTAGTACAATAAATTGGTGTATTTGGTATTTCTTCCATAAGTTCTATTAAAGCTCCACTGTGATCAACTTCTCCATGTTGAATAATTATATAATCTATTTTCTTTAAATCTATCTCTTTTTTTAGGTTACTTACAAATTCCCTATCATAAGGAAGCCATACAGTATCTATTAAAACTGTTTTTTTATCTCTAATTAAGTATGAGTTATATGAAGATCCTTTTCTTGTTGTAAATTCATCTCCATGAAATTTTTTTAATTCCCAATCTGTCTTTCCTACCCAATAAATTTTGTCACTAATTTTTTTTTGCATACCTATCCTCCCATTTTATCTTGCCTGTTTATTTAATAGAGTACTTCCATTTATTCCATTTGGTGTTTGATTTTGTCCTCTATTTGTAGATTTTTCTTCTTGTAATTCTTCATACAGAGCAACAGCTGTCAAATCTTCTGCTTTATATTTTAAAACATAATTTTCATCTATTACATGAGTAAGTTCTCCATTAACCACTTTATGATTTACTTCATCATCATAATCAGTTCTTTTTTCTATTTCACCTATATATCCTCTATAATTAAATTTATCAATATTTGCTTTATTAAATAAACCATCTAATATAACTCTCCTATAATTTTCATCTGACATATTAGCTAATCTAAGATTTGAGTAAATTTCTATTACTGATAATTTTCCTCTTAAATCTCTTACTGTAACTTTATATTTAGAAATATCATTTTCAAAGTTATTAGAATGAGAATAAATAATTCTACCAATTTGCTGAATTAATATATAATTTCCATTCACATCGTGATACTCATTTTCAACTGCATTCGGCACATTTACATATCTTATTTTCTTTTTACCTTTTCCATCTTCTGAAATCATATTGTCATTTCTTAATACTCCTAATATTTCATCTACACCTTGGCTTTTACCTTCTAGAGTATTATCAGCATTTTCCTGTTTTTCTGGAGTTTTACAAAACAAACTTATCAAATATTTTTCTGTAACTTCCCCAGCTTCTATTTTCTTTTCTACTTCTGGATCTGTTGCATAAATATAAAACTTTCTCATAAGTTTTTCTACTTCTTCTAATTGTTCACTAGAAAAATATCTTGATGCATCAGCTTTCATGTTATTTACTTTTACTTCAAATTGATCTTTAGTCATTCCAATTCCTTTACTCTTTCTAAGCATATACTCTCTTACAAAATGAATAAAATATTCATTTTGTGTATTCATATTTAACAATATTACCACCTCTTCATTTTTAATAACTATATTGTATATTAATCAATTTTAATTGTCAACTTTTATATAAATATTGAAATAACTTCATATATTAGTTTTTGCTAAAGTATAAAGGAACAATATATATATGGGTATATTTGTTCGTTTACAAAACATATAACAATAAAAAAGTAAAAAAACATATATAAAACTAAAAAACTTTAATCTTATATATGTTTTTTTAAATAAAAACACTGGCGACAACCTATTTTCTCAGCAGGGTAACCCACAAATATCGTCGGCAC
>CAMMTN010000031.1 GCA_946499885.1 uncultured Clostridium sp.
ATTATAACAACTTATTATAATATAATGAATAAAATAGATTTGAATTAAAGTACAAAGGGGCTTTTATTATCAAAGTTTTGCGCAATAAAGCATAGGTACAAAATATTTGGACTGCCTCTACAGGTGTCCTTCTAACTATTGTTATACCTATTTACTTGTATTACTTTTAACTCTTTATAGCTTATTATTTAATAACTTATATTACTTATATAATAAACTGTCTTAAATTTGTTTCTGGTGCTTTAATTTTTATTGTTATAAATTTTAAGTTATATTCTCATAAATTTTTCTATATAATTTTATATTAGTTCTTAAATTTTTATCAAAATTTCGTAGATTCTTCAAATCGCCCATTTTACCTTATTTCATAGACAACAAACTATATGTCTTTAAAATAAAAACGGCTTAAAAGCGATTCTCGTGCGTCGTTTATTTTAGCTTTTTTCAGCATTTTTAGATAATATCTATAAACAGTATATTTTCAGTATTTTTACCATTTTTGTTTAATGTACGTAAGATGTTTATTAATAAGGTTAAACTTGGGTTATATACTAATTTCCAAAAAATATTTCAAAGAAGTGTAAGGAGTGAAAATCGAAGTGGAATTATTATCCTTTAATGCTATGTATTATCGTTTGCCGGTACCGTTAAGACGAGTGTTTCACGCAAGTTTTAATGTTCTATGATCATAATCATCCAATAAGTCTAAAGCTTTTGAATATTCACCAATTACTTTTAATATTTCTTTTGCCTCATTTCCTTCTAATCTTTCATCAATTCGATTTGCTATATCTATTAATTTTATTGTTTTCTCTAAATATTCTAATCTTTTTTGATTAACAGCATAGCCTTTTAACATATAATCTTTCAAAATGTTTGTAGCCCATTTTCTGAATAAAATACCATTTTTAGATTTAACTCTATATCCAATAGAAATTATCATATCTAAATTATAATATTGGACTGTGTATTTTTTACCATCTTTTGCAGTATGCTCAAAAAATGAGCATACTGAATTTTCCTCCAATTCTTCATCTTTATAAATATTTTGGACATGTCTTGTAATTGTTTTTCTATCTTTATCAAATAATTCTGCCATTTGCTTTTGTGTAAGCCACACAGTTTCATCCTTTAGGTTTACTTCTAATTTTACTCCTTGGTTTTCAAATAAAATAATTTCATTCTTTTTTTCCTCCATAAGAACACCATCCTTATTTAAAATTTAGTTCTTATTATATTTATTTTTTCTTTTATTGCTATGTTTGTTATCAGAAGAACTATTGTTTGCATTATATAAGATTATAAATAGATTGTCAATGAAACTTAAAAATAATGTCTAATTTTTTTATCAATGTAACCTTCCACACATAATAAGAGATTACATATGGTTTGTATTATCAAAGTTTTGCGCAATAAGGTGTAGGTCCAAAACAACAAATTTTTCTACTTTAATATAAAAATGCCTAAAAAACGAATTTAGAGCTTAATGTATATAAATGAAAATTATTATCCAACATTTAATTCAACACATAATCCATTATTTTTTATACTATCCTCTATTATTAATTTACCTAAGAATTTTAAACAAAAATGCTTGACTTATAAATAAAGTATTATATAATAGTTTTGTGCAATTCGAAATTTTATGAGGTGAAAATATATGATTAATGCTGATCAAAATCCTGAATTTGTAAATTCGTTTTTAGATTATTCAATTACTATCTTAAATAAATCAACAAATTCAGTTAAAGAATATAATTATGATTTAAATATGTTTTTAAAATATATGAAAATTCATTTTAAATTAACCAATGAAACAGATTTTAATAAAATTTCTATAAAAGATTTTTCATTAGATACTTTAAAGAAAATTACTTTAGATGATATTCATTCCTTCCTCTCCTACCTCGCACTTAATAAAAAAGCCAAACCTGCTACTAGAGCAAGAAAAATATCAACTATACGTATATTTTTTTCATATTTATCACAAAAAGTAAATTTAATTGAAACTAACCCTGCTCAAAACTTAGAAACACCAAAGCTTGATAAGAGAATGCCAAAATATCTTTCTTTAGATGATAGTAAAAAGCTTTTAAATGTTACTGCTGATGAAAATGATGAAAATAAAGAACGTGATTTTGCAATTATCACACTATTTCTTAATTGTGGGCTTCGTTTATCTGAACTAGTAGGTATTAACATACAAGATATTGATTTTAATGAATATAAGCTTAATGTAATAGGAAAAGGTAATAAAGAAAGAACTATATACTTAAATAAAGCTTGTATAAGTGCAATAAATAGTTATTTATCAGTTAGACCAAAAGAATATGTTAAAAACGATTTTAAGGCTTCTAATAAAGCTTTATTTTTAAGTAAAAGAAAGGAAAGAATTAGTAATAGAACTGTACAATATATAGTAGAAAAAGAATTAAAAAAAGCTGGACTTGATACTTCTAAATATTCAGTACATAAATTAAGACATACTGCAGCAACATTAATGTATCAATATGGAAATGTTGATATTCGTGCTTTGCAAGAATTATTAGGACATGAAAGCATATCTACTACTGAAATTTACACACATGTCAGCAACGAGCAAGTTAGAAATGCTGTAGAAGTAAATCCTCTAGCTAATATACAAAATTAAGGAGATTTTACATATGACAAATAAACTAATTAATATAACCATAAATCTTATTATTTTTATAGTGCCACTTTTAACTCTACCATATCAAATTTATCGTCAAAGTTATAATCTTCCTAAAATAATAGTTTTACTATTATTAGGACTAATATTACTAATACTTGTGATTATTAAGAAAAAAGAATTAAAATTTGATTTAATAGATAAAACTTTAATAACTTTTTATTTTCTTATTATTGTAAGTACAATATTCTCAGTAAATATTTATAAAGCAATTATTGGAGAAAAAAATAGATATGAGGGACTGCTTACTTTTACAGTATATTTTCTAGTCTATTACTGTGCTAAAAATTTTTATTATTATAATAAAAATATAAAATATTATGCTATTGCTGCTGTGTCCATAACTTCTGTTATAGGTATATTACAATATTATAATATTTTTCCATTAAATATATTAAATGTTTCAAATATTTATGGATTTTCTTCTTCTACATTTGGAAACAGAAATTTTTTTGGAAGTTTTTTAGCTATAGTTGTACCTCTATTTATTTCACTATATCTTATAAAAAATAAAAAGATATATTTGTTTTTAAGTTATACATCATTTGCCGCAATGCTGCTTTCAATGACAAGAAGTGCTTGGGTTGGACTTGCTTTTGCAATTATAGTTGGTATTATATATATTATAAAAAATTTTAATAAACATATATTAAAAAGAACTATCTATTTAGTTTTAGGATGTTCTGGAATTATGCTTTTTTTACTTTTTCCTCCAAAATTTATAGAAACTTATTTATCTAATTATAGCTCTTCAAATTTATTGGATAAGAGACTAGAATTAGTTAGTACGGAAATTAATACTATTTTTGAAGATACCAACAGTGAGCAAACAATTTCAAAATTAGGTAGTGGAAGAATTAAAATTTGGAGTCTTACTTTAAAATTAATAGCTAAAACTCCATTGCTATGTTCTGGCCCAGATACTCTTATTGATGGACTATTGTATAATTTAAAATATGAAATGTATGACTATATTTTAACTACTCATGCTTTTTTTGATAAGGCCCATAATGAATATTTACAAATAGCAGCAACTATAGGAATTCCTGCTTTGATTATATATTTATCTTTTTTAATGCAAATACTCGCTAAGTCAAAAAATATGTTTAATAATAATATTGTATTCATTTTAACTATTCCTATTATTTCATATATTGTTCAAGCATTTTTTAATATAAGTACTATAGGAGTTGCTCCAATATTCTGGTTCTTACTTGGAATAATACAAAATGAAAAATTCAAAAAAGATTTAGAATAATATATATTTTTGTTTCTAGTACTTAGAGAATATTAGTATTAAATTATCTAAACTTAAATACCAAATCTGTTTCTTTATAATAACAAGAAACAGATTTGGTATTTAAAATCTTATATTCATAATAAAATAGGCTCTATCTGCTCCCTATCTAATGCTTTTTCTATTGTTGGAATTAAATATTTAAAATCTGCAACTAATGAACGAGGTTTTGTTATAGGATTATCTTGCTTAAATGGCACAAAAAAATAATTATTTCTATTTAATAATTTTCCTATGTTCTCCGCGCTACCTGATAATCCATCATTTGTAGATACTGCTAAAACTACTGGATTATTATTTCTTAAATGTGATTTTATGGCCATAGTTGCAGGTCCGTCAATTATTGAATTTGCAAGTTTTGCTATAGTATTTCCGTGAACATGGTGCAACAACCATTATATCAGTGAGTCTCTTTGGTCCAATGGGTTCTGCTTCTTGGATAGTATGAATTATTTCGTCTTTTTCAGATATTTTTTTTATTTCGTCAATATATTCTTGCGCTTTTCCAAACTTTGTATCTAAATTATATGCATTATATGACATTATAGGTATTATATCAGCTCCTGATTTTTTTATTTTTTTTAATTCTTCTAGAACTGTCTTAAATGTACAAAAAGATCCAGTAAATGCGAAACCAACTTTTTTTCCTTCTATATTCAAAAACAACACTTCCTTTCAAATAACATATTTATATATTATATGCTATTATGTAAAGTGAAGTGTTGTTTAAATTAATATAAATAAATCATGTTCTAATCTATAATTATTCTTTATTTTATATAATTTTCTATTATATTTTTAACTTTTGGTAAAAGATAGTGGCTACCTCCTCTATTTTCTACATTTTCTATCATATTTATTGTTAGTAATTGTTCATCTTTATTATCGCTAACTATAAATGCATTAAACCATCCAAGTTCTTCGCCTTCTTCATCTTTAGAATTTTTTAATTCGGCTGTTCCTGTTTTCCCTGCAATAGTTACCCCACTTATTTTAGCTTCATGTGCTGTTCCATTATTGTTTTCTACTACTTGAATTAAGTCATTTTTTATTGTATTTGCTGCTTCTTTTGTAAATGCATTTTCTATCCAATATTCAGTACTATCAGAATATTCTATATAAGGTTTTATCATATTACCATCATTTACAAAAGCGGAATATATTGATGCTATGTGTAATGGATTTACTAAAACTTTTCCTTGTCCATACCCACTATCAGCAAGTTGAACTTCTGAAGAAAATTTATCATCTTCAGCAAATTGAGAACTAGTCATTGAAATTGGGAAATCTATATTTTTATTAAATCCTATTTTTTGTAATTGACTAGCAAATGTGTCTGCACCTATTTTTAATGCTGCTTTTGCAAAATATATGTTATCTGAATATATTAAAGCATTTTTCAAATTAGCTGTTCCCCCATAAGTTGTTAGAGTAGTAATTTTATAGTCTCCCCAACTAGAATCTTTTTGCCAACTTAATCCACTTGCTCCAAAATTATCTTCAGCTTTAAAACTTCCATTTGTTAAGCCTATAGCTCCAGTTATAGGCTTAAAAGATGATCCTGGAACCCATGTGCTTTCATATCTAGCAAACATAGGAGTATTTTGATCAGAACTTAATTTATTCCATTCATCATCTGTAAATCCCGTTATAAATTTATTTGAGTCAAAGCTAGGTGTACTTACCATTGCTAAAACTTCTCCTGTTTTATGATTTATTGCTACTGAAAATCCATTATCTCCATCAAATTCATTATAAATATTTTTTTGTAATTCTATATCTATTGTAGTTTTTATAGCTTCTCCATCTTGAACATCTGTTTCAGCTATAGTTTTTATTGTATTTTCATTTTCATCTACAATATATATTCCACTCCCATTTTTTCCTTTTAATCTATCTTCAAAAGCCAATTCTAAACCAGTCTTTCCTATTATACTACTTTCTGTATAACCTTTACCTTTGTTATACTCAAGCTCTTCTTGGCTTATACCTCTAACATAACCTATTAAGTGAGCTGTTATATTTCCATATGGATATTGCCTTTTACCATTTTCTCCATTTGTTGCAAGTATTTTTCCATTTCTATCTAATATATCCCCCCTACTTCCAGTCATAGAATATACTCTTACCTTATATTTTTCTTTTAAATCTGGAAATATCAAATTAGAATACCAATTTAAATAATATTTATTATCTTCTTGTCTATCAAATGTAGCAGTAAAAGAATATGATAAATTACCTGCTAAAGTATCAAAAGACATATTATATGTAATATTTTTATTATCTTCATTTATATCTAAATTACTAATATTTATATTAGTACATTCAATTCCTTCATATATATTTTTGTTCCTTGCTATATAGGTTTCCTTATCTACACGAGATTTAGTTGAATCAGAAAGTAATGTATACATTCCTTCATAATCTTTATTAGATAAGTAGTCTATATATTGATTTAATACTTCTTCTGGTTTGTTTTTATCCATATTTTTAACAATATACCAAGCAATTACTCCACCTATTAATAATAAAATTATAAGTATAACCACAATTATAATTCCAATTTTTTTAGATTTATTTTCTCCGTTCATAAAATATCCCACCTTTTATTTACGCAATATATTTTGTAGATTTATTATTTTCTTATCTTTTAAAATTAAGCATTAAATAATAAATATTTAATGCTTAATTTTAGTGTATATTTAATTATTTACTTATTAATTCCATAGTATCTCTAGCTATCATTAATTCTTCGTTAGTAGGAATTACATATACTTTTACTTTAGAATCTTCAGTTGATATTTCTACTTCTTTACCTCTGCAATTATTTTTATTATCATCTATTTTTACACCCATAAATTCTAAATATTCACAGATTCCTTTTCTTGCATCAATTCCATTTTCTCCAATTCCGCCAGCAAATGTTATTACATCTACTCCACCCATTTGAGCTGCTAATTTTCCAATATTTCCAGCAACTTGATAGTTGAAATTGTCAATAGCAAGTTGAGCTCTTGCATTTCCTTCTTTTGCAGCTGCTTCAATATCTCTATCATCAATGCTTACACCTGATAAACCTAATTTACCAGATTTTTTATTAAGAATTGTATCCATTTCATCTGATGATAAGTTTTCTTTTTTCATCAAGAATGTTACTATTGAAGGATCAATATCTCCTGATCTACTACCCATAGGAACACCTGCAAGTGGTGTTAATCCCATTGTTGTATCTATTGATTTACCATCTTTAACAGCACATAAACTTGCACCTTGTCCTAAGTGGCAAGCAACTATTTTTAATCCTTCTTCTGATTTTCCCATAACTTCTGCTACTCTTTTTGCTACGAATCTATGAGATGTACCATGGAAACCATATTTACGGATGCCATATTTTTCATAATATTCATAAGGTATTGCATACATATATGCTTTTTCTGGCATTGTTTGATGGAATGCTGTATCAAATACTCCTACCATTGGAACTCCTGGTAAAGCTTTTTTGCAGGCCTCTATTCCTATAATTCCAGCCGGATTATGTAAAGGTGCAAGTGGTATACATTCTTTTATTGCCTCTACAACTTCATCTGTAATTACTACAGAACCACTAAATTTTTCTCCTCCATGAACTACTCTATGTCCTACAGCATCAATTTCTTTTAAGTCTTTAATTACACCATAGTCTTCATGTAATAATTGGTCAATTACAAGTTTAATTCCTTGTTCATGATTTTCAACTTTTTCTTCTATTTTGTGTTTTTCACCATTTACAGTATGTGTTAAAAATGAGTCTGGCAAACCTATTTTTTCTAAATATCCTTTCGCCATAACATTTTCTGTTTCCATATCAATTAATTGATACTTTAAAGATGAACTTCCACAGTTAACTACTAAAACCTTCATTTAAAAACCTCCTAAGATATTTTTATAATATATAATAAATTATAAACTTCATTTATTTGTTTTCAGATTGTGCTTGCACAGCTGTTATTGCTACAACACCTACTATATCATCACTATTGCAACCTCTTGATAAGTCATTTACTGGCCTTGCAATTCCTTGACATAGTGGACCATAAGCTTCTGCCTTTGCTAATCTTTGAACTAATTTATAACCTATATTTCCTGCATCTAAATTTGGAAATATCAAAGTATTTGCTTGTCCAGCAACAGGACTTCCTGGAGCTTTACTTGCTGCTATTTCTGGAATAATTGCTGCATCTAATTGTAATTCCCCATCACAAATTAAATCTGGCATTTTTTCTTTTAGCAATTTTGTACCTTCAATAACTTTTTCTGTTAATTCTGAATGTGCGCTTCCATAAGTTGAATATGAAAGCATCGCAACTTTTGATTGTTTACCTGTCAATTGTTCAAAACTCTTGCTAGATGAAATTGCTATCTCTGATAATTCATCTGGCGTTGGATTTTCTACTAATCCACTATCTCCAAATATGAATATACCATTTTCGCCATATTCACAATTTGGAACTACCATCAAAAAGAATGCTGAAACAAGTTTAGTTCCTGGTGCAGTTTTTAATATTTGAAGTGCCGGTCTTAATGTATTTGCTGTAGAATGGCAAGCACCAGATACTAATCCATCTGCATCTCCCTCTTTTACCATCATTGTACCAAAATACATATTGTCTTTTAGCGTTTCTCTTGCTTTTTCTATAGTCATTCCTTTTGCTTTTCTTAATTCATAAAAGGCATTTGCATATTCTTCAAATTTAGCTGAAGTTTCAGGATTAATAATTTCAATTCCTGATATATCTATTCCGTTTTCTTTTGCTAATTTATTAGCTTCTTCTTCATTTCCTATAAGAATTATATTTGCAAATCCTTCTTCTTTTACTTTTTGAGCAGCTTTTAATACTCTTTTATCTTCACTTTCTGTTAATATAATTGTTTTTATATCTTTTTTCGCTTTATCTTTTAGTTCATCTATAAACGACATTTTTATACCTCCTATTTCGTATTTTTAACACATATATTATATATTCATTTTAAAGAAAGTACAAGCTTTTTTTTGAATTTTTTAGTACAATTTGGGACGGGCTTCAATTGTCCTATTAGTAGTATCTATATCTATTGTTGTTTTCAATATTAGTAGAGTTCAAATTATTATTAAACTCATATAACATGTTATATGGCAAATTAGAAATTGTAATAAACTTAATTGAATATATATCACAATAAGTCACAACATCGCTTTCTAAAGCTCTAAGTAAAATATAACTAGCACCAACATCAAGTAATATTCCTGTTCTATCAACTAAATTATTTGTTCCTATTAAAAATTCTACTCTCATAAGTTTTCCTATATTTTCCCTTAAAAAAGCAGGTGTGTATATATTATTAGTTAATATCTCTGGTGAATTTGAATTAATATTTACATTTCTGCTTTCATCTGTATTTACTTTATTTTCGTTATTCATATAAACCTCCATGAAATATATTTTTACCCTTTAAAATATAATATGAACATTACATTTAAAATGTTAAATGTCTAAGTATTTGCATAACTATCAGTTGGTCTATAAAAGCAATGTTCTCCTAACCTTGTATGGAAAGTTCCTGAACCGTTTGAAGGAAATGTACTTCCACAATTAGGTCTAAAAGGATTTAAAAACCATAAGCACTCCCCTATTTCATTCAGTCTATTTCCTGATAGTGCCCAATCGGCTATTTCATAATGTATATCTGTGGGATTCATATTGTATATATTTTGTGGATTGTATTTACCTCCTATTGTTTCTCTTGTACAATCGAACTGACCTGGCTGAAATACTATATTTCTGATATTCCCACCTTGTGAAACTCTAGAATATTCGCCTACTGGTGTATTTACTCTATTCATTACAACTGTCGCAACTGCTATCGTATTCTGTTGGCGAACTTAAAGAGTTCGCAGTCAATATTCTGTCGCAATCGCTATCGTGCTCTAATGGAGAATTTACTACATCTTCTATTTTATTAAAACTATCAAAGAAGAATGTTTTCCTTTCTGCATCAATATTTGTATTCAATAAATTTACTGTTACTTTTTCTCCATTTCCTTTCACATCTTTAATAAGCAATCTTAAAATATCTTTTTTTAATTTAATATCTAACTCGTCAAATATATTGAAATAATTATTTATAATATCTAAAACTAGTTGACTGCTTGATTTTTCAAAGTTTTCTTCAATTCTATTACTTTTATTGTCCTTTTTTAAAACAGTTATCTGTTCTTGAATAGAATTATTCTCTTCCTGTAGTCTTTTTATTTCATCATTAACTACATTTATAATACTTACATCAATGTATTTTAATTTTTCAACCAAATTATGTATTTCTGTACTATTTTTCTTATATTTATTATCTAAAATCTCTATTTCCTCATTTCTACTTTTTATATTATCTTTTTTAGATATTGACATTGATTTTAGTTCATTATAAATATCAGAATTCGGAATAAAAATTTCTTTTAATTTTTTAACTATTTCATTGTCTAAAACAATACCATTGATATTTTTACCATTACATTTTGAACCTTTACTTCTATCCTTTAGCTCACAAGTATAATAATATCTTCTATAATTAGCATTTTTAGGCTGATTACCTGTTGCTTTTGGTCTCATAAATGATCCACAACAATCACATCGTAATATTCCTGATAAAAGAGCATTGTTAGTACGATTACTAGCACGATATCTTTTATCTTTATTCTTATCTATAATATCTTGAATTTTAATCCATTCTAATCCACTAAAAAAGCCTCTATGTTCTCCAACAGCAACAATCCATTCAGATTTATCTTTTAAAGTTCCACTATCAGTTTTATTATACGCAATTAATCCATATTTACCGTATTTACCTTTTTTCTCTTCACTAACAAATAATTCAATATTATTTTCTTCAAAATATTTCTCGGTTGCTTCATCATAAGTTGCATATACAGGATTAGTAAGTATAGCTCTAATTCTGCTAGTTGAAAAAAATACACCTGTTCTAGAAAGAATATTCCTATTAATTAATTCTGTTTCTGTCCCTGCTAAAGATTTCTTTTCTAAAAATATATTTGCCATATCTATTATTATCTTCTTTTCTGTTTTATCTTCAATCAATTTACAAGCCTTTTTAACTTTTCTTTCTAGTTGATTATCGATATTTTTCTCAAGTATCTGAACTAAATCATATCTTTCAGCTGTAAAACCAGTAGGTGTTAACCCTCCAAGCCATCTGCCTGTTTTGGCAAGTTCATGCATATTATCTCTGATTCTTTCTGCTATAACTTCTCTTTCAAGTTGTGCAAAAACAGATGCTATATACATCATTGCTCTACCCATAGGAGTTTTTGTATCAAATTGTTCTTTAATAGATACAAAATCAGTATTGTATTTTTTTAGTTGCTCCATTAGGCTAGAAAAGTCTGATATATTTCTACTAATCCTATCTAATCTGTAGCATATTAAAATATCTGCATGGTATTTTAATTCATCTTTCATCATTCTTTGAAAATTTGGTCTATCTATATTTCCACCAGAAAAACCTTCATCTTCATAGATTCTTGTTTCAACATCATATTCACTATTAGGATAATGTAAATCTATGTATTCTTTTGCTAATTCAATTTGGTTTCCTATTGAATCACCTTTATTTGTATATTTTGACTTTCTAGAATAGATAAAAATTAAAATATGTTTTTTCATTAAAAATCTTCCTTCTTTTAGTTTTGGCTATTCTAACTCTCTTTTAGTTTATATTCAAGAACTTTTCAGATATTCTAATATCTGTTTTCTCAATTGCTCCTTTTGAGAATAGTCTATTTTTAGATTCTCTATTGAATACTTTATTAATAAAGCCCTTATAAATGCTATATTTTTTAAACATTCCTCATTAGTAGCTGAATTTATAATTATTTCCATAACAGCATCCTTTATAATATCTTATTTTGATTTAAATCCATTTAATTCTCTTTGGGACATCAGCTCCCACATTAATTCCTTTTTTTAATTTATAACTTTTACTTTTTTCATTATAATCATATATTGATGAATTCCAATCTCTGTATGCTCTATTGTTCATAGGTTTATTCCCTTCTGACAATTCCATACTTGCTTGTATATGCATTTTTCTTACAGAATCATATTCATCAACTTTTTTTTGATTTCTTATAGAATAAATATATTCAACAGTTCTTTTTTTATTATTTTCTTTGTTTCGTTTTTTTCTTTCTTCCTTTTCTTTTGTATATCTGCTATCTTTTGTAACAATTCTAGATACAGTATATTTAGAAATATTAAGTTGTTCTGCAATTTCTTTTTGTTTTTTATGATCTATAAAATATAAATCTAATACTTTCTCCTTGATATTCAAACTAAACATCTCCTATTCCTTTTTATATACTGCAACTTTTTACTAACACATTTTTGACATAGAAATATACTAATAGAGTATTAACTCTATTTATTTTGTAACTATTTTTTTAAGAATTTACTTTTCTTTTAAGAGAATCTTGACTAATCTCTTTACTTCATTAGTTCCAAATTTTTTTCTGTGCATTTCCATCTCACTCTTTATTGATTTAGGAGTTATATCTGTTGCACTATTTTGTAATGTATGTATTGCAAGTTGCATATAAGAAATGGCATCTTCCCAATCAATTAAATTATTCTCCTTGGATTCCATATTAGTACACCTCACTTTCTTTACAGTTCTACTAATATAAATCCAAGGACTCTCAAAATTTTCTCATTTTTTTTAAAAAAATTTAATTTTTTTTATTTTTCTTTAACTTCATACAAATTCTTGTTTCTATTTCTTGTTTTAAATCTTCATCATATCTAAAACTTATGATGGAATTTCTTTCTATTAATGGTTTATAATCATTAATTATTTTTATTATTTCTTCATTGCTTAAATTAAAATTATTAAACATTACATATCCCCCTTTAAAAGTCTTTTCATTATTTTATTTAGTAATTGTTCTTTTCTTCTATAGGCTGTTGCTAAACTAATATTCATTATTTCTGATACTTCTTTAATTTCTTTTTCTTCATAATACAAATAAAAGAGCATAGTCTTTTCTTTTTCAGACAATGCTCCTATAATTTTATAAAGTTTATCGTTATTATATATTATTTTTTCAAATTCACTAGCTGATTTTAATTCTCTTTCAAACTTATGTAATATAGTGTCAAGTAATGATTCTGAATCTGTTATCTCCATTTCAGAATATTCTATGAACATATTATTTATAAATTTATAATTTTTTCTTATGTATCTGTTTCTAACATTAACAATTAATGTCTTCAAATATACTTTTTCCTCTTTTGATAATTCTTCTTTTAAATAATCCTTTCTTTCCATTTAACATTTACTCCAATCTTTTAAAATTGGACAAATATCTAAAAGTAAAGAAAGATTATTAACTTATCTTCTTACTTTTTTATAAATTGTTTATTACATTTGCATCCCTCCATCAAAACAAAGTCTATAAATAAATTATTTTATTAATTTTTTCCATCAGTTTTCTTTTTCTTTATCTAATGTTAATTAATAACTTTCTTTACTTATAGACTTATGTCCTAAAACATATATTAAACAAATCTGACAGTATTTTCTATAGAAGTGGTAAAATATAGTAAAAGTTACCACTTTTTACCACTTTTTTATGTAAAATAGTTTGCATATATATTGAAATATAAGCTTTTTGGTTGTATAATAGTATATGAATTTGTTTTATATGGAGGAAAAAATGATTAAAGTTATGATTGCTGAAGATGATGTATCTCAGCTACAATTATTTAAAAATTTTTTAACAAAAGAAACAAATTTTAAAATTGTAGCTTTAACTACAAGTGGTAAAGAAACCATTGAAAAATATTTAGAAGAAAAACCCGATGTATTATTTTTGGATTTAGATATGCCTAATATAAATGGATTAGGTGTATTAAACTATCTAAAAGAAAAAAGTGATAAAAAGAATATAATTGTTACTTCTCACTCAAAAGAATTAATTTCAAACTTATATGATTTTTCTAATATTTACAGATTAATGCCAAAACCTTTTGATTATTTCAAAGCAGTTTCCGTTGCTCAAGAATTGGTATCTACACATTCTCTAATTTCTACAAAAGAAAAAATCAAACACATATTGTTAAAATTAGGATTTAATCCCTCTTCTACTGGAACGGATAATTTCATTGAATTAATTTATATTAAATGTCAAAGAAAAAATAGTAATCTAAAGTTAAATAAATTATATTCTATAACTGCCTCAAAAACAGGCTTTTATACTGCACTACAAATAAAATGGAGTATAGATAATTCTTTATCTAGTGCTAAAAGATGCATGAATAAAGAATTACTATACTCTATTTTTGATAATTATAATCCTGCTTATACTTTAACTCCTCTTTATCTATCAGATTTGATTGTAGATTCATTGAAAAAAGATATTGTATATTCTTGATTTCTATTAAGCATATTTCTCATTTCAATTACAATATACTTGTCAACTATCCTACTCTCTTTAAGTATTTTATTGTAATCAGCATTTTGCTTAATAAGTTTTTCTAGTTTTGCTGTATGTTTTAATCTTAATAATGTAATATTTCTCATAAAACATCACGCTCCTTATTAAGATTATAACATATATTATAAATAAAAAATGTCGTATATTGTCGTTTTAAGTAAAAATGTACAATTTGATGTAAGAAATTCTAACATCTTAATGTGCATTTAAATTATATTATTGATTTTCTAAAAACTCTTTTAAAGCACCATTTACTAATCGAGTAAATGATATTCCTGTCCTTTTACTATATTCATTTAATTTGACTACATTCTCTTTTCTTAATCTAATTGATCTATATGTTACTGTTTCTTTTTCAGTTTTACCATAAAAATTAGGTCTATCTCTTTTTATATATTCTTCTATTGCTACATTTATAATTTCACTAATTGTAGCATCATAAACTTTTTCCGATAAATCCTTAAATTTATTATAAATACTATCATCAATATTTATTGTTTTTGCAATTATTGGATTACTATATTTGTATAATTTATCTCTTATTTCCATTTTTCCCTCCAAATTATTAATAAATTATACAGTTTTTTATTACTTAATAATACTTGTAATATTAATTGTAGTTTACAAGTGTTTTTGCTGGACTTATTCAGAAATTAATTGTATAATCCATATTGAAATTTGATACAATTTCAGTATGAATTATTTTCAGAAAGGAGGAGCGTTATGCATATTTCGGAGAATTTGAAAGAATATTTATATAATTCAAAAATTGTCTGCAAATCTAATATTATTATTACTGATTTAGAAAATATAAAATTGGTAGAGTTTATTGATAATAATACAATTACTATAACATCAAATGATAAATTAAGTAATAATATTTTTGACTTAATTAAAATTTGGAATTCATATAATATTGATAAGAGCAATTTATTTTGTATTATGAACTACTATTGTATAAAACTAATAGAAAATGATACTAATAATTATTCTGCTCAAATGATTTTTCCACTTTTTAATAAAAACAATAAACTTTTAGGATTAATTATATTCTTTCGAACTAGTAAGAATTATATACTTAGTTCTACAAAACCTATTAATACAACAGTCAAATTTACTAATGATTTTATAAATAAGGAGAATTAATTATGAGAGAAACATTTATGAATGCAACAGACCTTGAATATACCAATACTATATTAGATGAAAATAGAGATATGTTATTTGCATCATCTGATTATAAAAAAATTAATGATAAAATGACTGCTCTAAATGATAAAATTGAACAAATGCCTGAAGAATATAAAGAGATGTTTTCAGAATATGATCATCTATTTCATAAAGCTTACGAATATGAAATTTGTATGATGTTTTTTATAGGATTTGATAAAGGTTTGAGTTTTAAGGAAAAAAATTAGTTTCCCTATATGCGATTATATAAGGAAACTATTATAGGAATTTTTTATAATAGAGATAAGCTTAAATTGGCTTATCTTTATTAGCATAATATTCGTTTAGTGCATTGTAAATAGACATATTTACAAGTTTATATATTGATATATCGTATTTATCCTTTAATTCGTCTAATCCCTTTACAAATGATTCTCGTATAAGAAGTGAATGTTTAATTGAAATTTCATTTTTAGTTTTTGCATACATTTTTATATTTTCATTAATAATTAGTCCTTCTATACATGCATTTATTAATTGATTAACTGATGCACTAATTTCATTATCAGATATTTCTTTTAATTTTTCATATAAATTTTCATCTATTTCTATTGTTTTTCTTACTAGTTTCTCTTTACTATAAAATCTATCAAATACTCCCATCATTTTACACCACTTTGTATTTTATTTTTTTAATATTATACTAGTGTGGGATAAAGATTTTAACCGTATTGCAATACAGATTTCATAATATAAAATAATTTGACTTTATAAAGTTACTATTATACAATATAATAACAATCGTTTAAAAGGAGTGTAAATATATTAATGAAAAGAAAAACAATATCTACAATGCTTGTTGCTTTATCAATATTGAGTTTGATACCATTAATTATAGAGCTTTTTACAATATTAACAACAGAATACATGATGATATGTTCAAAAGAAGATAGAGAATATATACAAAGTATATCTCATACTAATTATGACTTTAAAATAGCTGTAGTAAAAGTTGAAGGATTTATGAATCCTTCTAGCGATGCTAAAATAATAATAAATAATATACTACCATATCCCACTACTTTTGGAGAACAAAAAGTAATTGAAAATAATCCAGATAATATAAAAGGTATTATAAGTTCATACATAGAAACTCATTCAAACAAATTATTAGTATTGGTAGTTTGTATATTGCCTTATATGTTTTTATATACCATACTTTTTGTATATATTAAGATTATGAAAAAAAGTAATAAATAATCATTTTTTAATTATTATAACAAATAGAGTAGATAACTTTTTATTATCTACTCTATAACTTGTAATTTGTCTTTATTTTTGTGCTTCGTTAATTATTTCGTCTAAACTCGAAAAATCAATAAAATTAACCTTTTTATTATAAGTTTCTATCATTGCTCTATCTTCAGCTGTTAGCTTTTCTTTTGGTAAATTCTTAACTGCATTATATAGCAATTTCATCATAGTTTTATGAGCAAAGTTTAATTTTGAATAATCTATTCCACCTCTTAAATGAAATATTTTTGCTTTTTCAAAAAATTTTTTTGGCATCTGATTTTTTATATTATTTCTTATATTATTTTTATTTACTTCATCTGTTGGATCCGAAAGACCTACTGTTACAATAATAATCTTTTTGTTTGAGATATTATTTAATTTTTTTAGCGTTTTTGACATTCCTAATACTCCACCAGCATACAAGGCACCTAAATAAATAATATTATCATAATCATTTATTTGCTGATTAACCTTTTTAAAAGAAATTACTTTCATATTTGTTCTTCTTGAAAGTTCATTTGCATATTGTTTTGTCGTTCCATAATTAGATCCATATACTATAATACTATTCATAGAAACTCCTTATTTTTAACTTAATTTTTAAATACTAAAATTGCTTTTGCTGTTCCTGTAATCGACATTGTAATTAGTTCATAACCATCTTGTAACATTTCATTTGCTTTTTCTTCTACTTTTTGTGCCATATCATCTGCTTTTGGCGAATACTCTATAACAACTGTTTTATACATCTTCACACCTCCAAATCTTATTAAAAATTTATTTTTTTCATTTTTCTCTTTTGCTGCATAAATAATGGATAATATTATTCCTACTAAATTTGCACCTACTGATACCCCTAATAGTAATCCTTTAGTAAATTCTCCAAACGAACTAGTTTCATTACCAGTAAAAAATATATATGATAAATATAATACATTTCCTATTATTATTAAGAAAATTCCTGTTTTTAGTTTGTTCATTTTAAATTTTCCCCCTCTATTTTATATTGTCTTAAAAATTAATTTCAATTAGCAGTTTTTGCTAATATAACAGTTCGTGCATTATTTTATTTCCTATTAAAGTCATATTAATATCTTTTTGTGAAGATATATTTGATAAAACCACAACTCCTATTTTATTTTCTCTATTAAATCCAATATAACTATTGAAATTTGTGGTAGAGCCATTATGCCAAATTACATTGTTCTTGTTATCAACTATCCATGTCATCCCCACACTATCAATATTTACATCAAACATATTATAAATTTCATTTTCTATATTTATATCTTTTAATGGCTCTGCTACATTTATTACATATTCTTCTTCAGATGTGATTAATGTTTCTAAATATTTTGACATATCTTCAATATTAGAAATAATTGCTCCAGATGGAATATATCCATCATTTTCATTCCATTTCCAATATCCACTCAAATTACCTGTTCCTGTCGCAATAGTTGTATTATTCATATTTAATTGTTCTAAATATTCTTCTAATAACTTATTATAGTTTTTATCATATACTTTCTCTAATACTAATCCCAATGTTGAAACGCCAAAGTTTGAATAATTAAAATTATAATCTTTATCTTCCAACTTTGTTTTGTTTAATTCTTCTAATAATTGTTCTTTCGAAATATTATAGAAATCATTTCCTCTAGCAAAGTAATTTTTGATTTTCTGAAAACTTAAATAATATGGTTTTAGTCCTGAGGTATGTGTAATTATTCTTCTTATTGTTGGATAATATCTATTTTTAAGTTCTAAATAATTTGAAATGCTATCATCTAAATTTATTCTTCCTTCTTCTATTGCTTTAGAAAGTAACATGGCTGTAAAAGTTTTAGTAATTGAACCTATCTCATAATCATAATTCAAACTATATTCTGCGCCATATACATTATAGGTTATACCATTTTCATCATATATGCCTATTGATATAATTGCATTTTTATTATTATTTAAAGTATAATTTATCATTTGACTAGAGGTATATTGACTAATTTCTTTCATCTTATTTTTATATATAATTCCACTAATAAAACTATATATATAATATAAAAAAATTATTATGATTACAATAATTACAACAATCCTTATTTTTTTCTTTTTCATATATTTTTGACTCCAAAACACAAATTACTAGTTGTAGTTTCTTCATAATAGCATAAATGAGAGTAATTATCAATATAACTACTCCCATTTAC
>CAMMTN010000032.1 GCA_946499885.1 uncultured Clostridium sp.
AAAAAAATTAAAAAATAAAAAATAAAGAAAAAAATAATATAATAAAAATAAAAAAATAGAAAAAGAAAAAAATAAAAGTAAAAATATAATTTAGAAAATGAAAAATAATAAAATGAAAAAAGTAAAAACTAGCGAGAAAATATATTGGAAAAGAAAGGAAGAAATAGGAAAAAGAAAAAATAATAAATAGTAAACTAAAAAAGGGAGAAAACCTAAGATGAAAAAATATAATTAAAAAGGAGTAAGAAGAAAAAGTAAGAAAAGGGGTAAGTAAAATAATAATAAAAGTAAATAAAAAAGTGGAGATAAGAATGCTCGAAAAGTTTGTCAAAAAGAATGCAAACATAAAAGAAAAAGAGAGTATAAGAGGCATAAAGAAATAAAGTATAAAAACAAAATAAAATTAAGTAAACAAATAATAATAAAAAATTGTAAAAAAATAAAAATAAAGAGGACAAAAAAATATAATCAAAAAGCAACGGATTAGTGAAAAAAATAAAAAGAGAATTATAAAATAGAAAAAATAAAGAGAGTAAACATAAATAATCTAAGAGATGCAAGAGAGGTATTTGCAAATAATATCAAGAATAAGCAATAAAGGCAAAGGAAAAATAAATATATTCATGTAATAACAAAAAGACAAGTAAAAGATATACTAAAGATTAAAGTAAAAATTTATGAGATACAAAATATAAATCAGTAAAAGCTAAGCTAAAGTAAACTAAAATAAGAATGAAGCATAAAAAAGATAAGCAAAAAAAGATTAACATAAAAAGGATAAAAATTAGAGCAAGAAAGATTTATATGTATCAAAAAATAAGTATTCGACATTAAGAATTGATATAAAAAAAATTAAATTCTATTGGATTAGATAGAGTAAAAAAATGAAGTAAATATAATTTTTGTTAAAAAAATAAAAACGAGGTGATAAAAAATATAAAAAATTAATAAAATAATAATTAAATATTAAATAAATAGAAATAAAAAATAAATTTAATAAAATAATAATAAATAAAATAAAAATAATAATATAAAAAAATTTAAAATTAGAAAAAATAATTAAAAAAATAAATATAGAAAATTATATTAATAAAAAGGCTTAGAATTGAAAATAACAAAATTAAATAAATAAAAAATAAAAATATTTTAAATAAGTAATAAAAAATAAGAGCATATCGTAAAAGTTGTGTAAATCGGATTTCCTTCCGATTGATAACTTGAAAAAAATTAATATTTTTATAACTAAATTTATTTTAATAATATTTTTCTAAAAAATCAACCTTTTTCTATAGTCTTAAAATAAAAGAATAGAGTTATCCCTATTCTTTTATTTTATATAATTCAGAATTATTATTAGAATTTTCTTTTTCTAATAATTTTAATTCTTTTTGTTTTTTCTTTAAATTATCTTTAGCTACAGTCATTAATAATTTAATTCTATTTGTTTGGTTTGCTTCACTTGCTCCTGGGTCATAATCAATAGCAGATATATTTGCTTCTGGAAATTCGTTTCTAATTGTCTTTATAACACCTTTTCCTACAACGTGATTAGGTAAGCAAGCAAATGGTTGAACACAAGCAATATTTGGTATTCCATTTTCTATATATTCTATCATTTCAGCAGTTAAGAACCAACCTTCACCAGTTTGATTTCCAATAGATAAAATGTTTTTAACTTTGTCCTCTAATTCCCAAATATCACAAGGTGGTAAATATCCTTTTTTAGAATTAGAAAGTGCAATTCTTGCATCTTTTTCTAATATATCTATTAATTTTATTGCAGTTTTAAATAATTTTGCTTTCATTTTATCAGTTTTAATTAATTGATTAAATGTTATTTTATGAGTTGCTATGAATTTAACAAATCCCATAAAATCTGGTAATACTACTTCAGCGCCTTCTTCTTCTAGTTTATTTGCAATAAAGTTATTTCCAAATGGATGATATTTTATTAATACTTCTCCAACAATTCCTACTTTTGGTTTTTCAATAGATGTATCTAATTCTATTTTTTCAAAGTCATTTACCATATCATAAATGCTTTGTTTAAATTGTTTCATTGTTGATTTTTCAAGAAGTTTTTTGCATTTTGTAAGCCATTCATCAAATAGTTTTTGTGTTTCTCCTTTGTTTATTTCATATGCTCTGTTTTTAGTTAGCATCTTTTGTAGTAAATCAGCATATACTACCATTTTTAATAGTCTTTCTATTAATGGTAACGTTATTTTAAATCCTGGCATTTTTTCCATTCCTACAACATTAAAAGATATTACAGGAATATTCTCAAAACCAGCATCTTTAAGAGCTTTACGAATAAACCCAATATAGTTTGTCGCTCTACATCCACCACCTGTTTGTGACATTATTAAAGCTGTTTTATTTAAATCATATTTACCCGATTGAAGAGCTTCTATCATTTGTCCAGTAACTAATATTGATGGATAGCATGCATCGTTATTTACATATTTCAAACCAGTTTCTACCGTATGGTCTGTACAATCTCTTAGTAATTCTACCTTATATCCAGAAGAACGAACAGCAGCTTCTAGTAATTCAAAATGAATTGGCGCCATTTGAGGAATTAATATTGTATAATCATCTTTCATTTCTTTAGTAAATATTTTCTTATTTACTTCATAATTTCCGTTTCCAGTAAGAGCATCTTTATTTGCTAAACGTTTATTCATGCTTGCAAGTAATGAACGAATACGTATTCTAACTGCTCCTAGGTTATTTATTTCATCTATTTTTATTAATGTGTACATTTTTCCATAACTTGTTAATATCTCTTCTACTTGGTCGGTTGTAACTGCGTCTACACCACAACCAAAAGAATTTAATTGTACTAATTCTAAATTATCATGTTTTCCAACATAATCAGCAGCTGCATAAAGTCTTGCATGGAATACCCATTGATCAACAACTCTAATAGGCCTTTTTACTTCTGTTAGGTTAGAAATACTGTCTTCTGTAAGTACGCATAAGCCTAAGCTTGTAATTAGTGTATCTATCCCATGGTTTACTTCTGGGTCTACATGGTATGGACGACCTGCTAAAACAATTCCTTTTAAATTGTTTTTTTCTATATATTCTACTGTTTCTTGACCTTTCTTATGAATATCTTCTTTACATTTTTGATATTCTTCTTCAGCTTTTTTTGCAGCTTCCAACAATTCTTTTTTAGTAAAATTATATTCTGCAAATTCTGGCAATTCTAAAATTGTTTTTGCTAAATTCTTAGAGTCGAATGGTAAAAAAGGATTTAAGAATTTTATGTTCTTTTCTTTTAATTCTTCAACATTATTTTTTAAAACTTCTGAATAAGATATAACTATTGGACAGTTATAATGATTGTCAGCTTTTTCATATTCTTTTCTAGAATATGGCATACAAGGATAAAATATTGTTTTAATACCTTGATTTATTAGTCCTATTATATGTCCGTGTGATAATTTAGCAGGGAAACATACTGACTCAGAAGGCATTGATTCCATACCTTTTTCATAAGTTTTTCTGTTACTTTTTTCAGAGAGTATTACCCTAAATCCTAAGTTAGTTAAGAATGTAAACCAGAAAGGATAATCCTCATACATATTAAGAACTCTAGGTATACCAATAGTTCCTCTAGGTGCATCTTTTTCTTCTAATGGAGTATATCCAAAAATTCTATCATATTTATATTTTACTAAATTAGGAAGTTCAGTTTTTTCTCCTACTATTCCAGCACCTTTTTCACAACGATTTCCTGAGATATATCTTGCTCCATTACTAAATTTATTTATTGTAAGTAGGCAATGATTTTCACAACCATTACAACGAACATGAGAAATTTCGATATTTAATTTGTCTAAATCTTCTAATTTAGTAATGTGAGAAGTATATTCCATATCTAAATTTGCTTCATATTGTTCTTTAGCAAGTAATGCCATACCATAAGCACCCATAAGCCCTGCAATATCTGGTCTTACTACATTTCTTCCTACAATTATTTCAAAAGCGCGAAGTACAGCATCATTATAGAAAGTACCACCTTGTACAACAATATGTGCTCCTAATTTTTTTACATCTCTAACTTTCATAACCTTTTGAATAGCATTTTTTATTACTGAATATGAAAGTCCTGCAGAAATATCTCCAACAGAATATCCTTCTTTTTGAGCTTGTTTGATTTTTGAGTTCATAAATACAGTACATCTTGAACCTAAATCAACAGGTCTTCTTGATTCTATTGCAGCTTTTACAAATTCTTCTATTGATAAATTTAAACTTTTTGCAAATGTTTCTATAAAAGAACCACATCCTGAAGAACAAGCTTCATTTAGCATAATATTGTCTATAGCTCCATTCTTCATTTTTATGTATTTCATATCTTGTCCGCCAATATCTACAATGCTTGTAACTTTTGGCATAAACTTCTTAGCAGCTGTATAATGGGCAATAGTTTCTATTTCATTTAAATCAACATTTAATGCTGTTTGAATTAATTTCTCACCATAACCTGTAACACCACTATATCTAACTATGGCCTTTTCAGGAAGTTCTGCATATAGTTGTTTTAATGCTTTTATTACACTTTGAAGAGGATTACCTTCATTACTTCCATAAAGAGAATATAGAAGTCTTCCTTCGTTATCAATTAAAGTTAATTTCGTTGTAGTTGATCCAGCGTCAATACCAACAAAGCAATCTCCTTCAAAAGTTTTTAAATCAGCTCTTTCAACTTTATCTTTGGCATGTCTTTCTTTAAATTCTTCATAATCAGCATCAATTGAAAATAAAGGTGCAAGAGGATTTGAAGTATCATCATGAGATATTCTTAAAACTTCTATTTTACTTTTCAACTTTTCTACAGTAATTACTTTTGATTCTTCTACTGAATCTAAAGCAGCACCTTTTGCAACTAAAAGATGAGCTTCTTCTGGGATAATAATTTGTTTATCTGTTAAATGAAGTGTCTCTATAAATCTATTTCTTAATTCTGATAAATAGTTTAGAGGACCTCCTAAAAATGCAACATTGCCTCTGATTGGTCTACCGCATGCTAAGCCTGAAATTGTTTGATTTACTACTGCTTGAAATATAGATACAGCAATATCTTCTTTTGCAGCGCCTTCATTTAAAAGAGGTTGTATATCAGTTTTAGCAAAAACTCCACAACGAGAAGCTATTGGATAAATCATTTTATAATTTTTAGCAAGTTCATTTAATCCTGTTGGGTCTGTATTTAAAAGAGAAGCCATTTGATCGATAAAAGCTCCTGTACCACCAGCGCAAGTACCATTCATACGTTGTTCTATTGATTTATCGAAATATATTATTTTTGCATCTTCTCCACCAAGTTCTATAACTACATCTGTTTCAGGAATGTATTTCTCAACAGCCCTTTTACAAGACACAACTTCTTGAATAAATGGTAAGTCTAAAAATTTTGAAGCAGACATTGCTCCAGAACCTGTAAGGGCTATTGTAAATTCTGAATCAGGATATTTTTCAGCAAGACCTTCTAACACATTGCAAATTGTGTTTTTAGTATCTGAAAAATGTCTTTGATAATCTCTGTATATTGTTTCTAAATTTTCATTCATAACAACTATTTTTACGGTTGTAGATCCTACGTCTAAACCAACATGTAATAAATTGCTCATTTATATCTTCCTTTCAATTTTTATTGCTTGACTAAATCAACAATAAAAATCATTATTCTATAATATGTATAAATCTAATAATACATTCTTAATTGTATACGCAAATTAACAAAATGTCAAATGGAAAATGTACCCAAAATTAATATTTTTACTGTATAAATTAGTAAAAAGTGTAAATATAAAATATATTAAAAAGTGTTGAATTTTGAAGAATAAAATATTTTTAAAAATAGTTCTAAAAATAACTTGTCTATAATAATTATAAAATAAAAAAAGAGAGGAGAATGTTTATGAACAAAAAAATAGTTGTATTAATTATTATTATTTTAATTTTGATTGGAGTAGGAGTGTGGTATTTTTTATTTTATCAAAAAAATAGCAACTTAGCAGAAAATGAAATAATACCGGAAGAAGAAATATCTGAAGCGCAAATGAGGCAAACAATAGTATCGCTATATTTTTATAATGAAACTACAAAAAGCTTAGCATCAGAAGGAAGATTAATTGATGCAAAAGAGCTTGTTAATGATCCATATAAAAAACTAATGGAAATGCTAATAGAAGGACCTCAAAATAGTAATCTAACTAAAACAATACCTGATGGCACAAAAATTAATAAAGCAGAATTAAAAGGAGATGTACTATATTTAGATTTGTCTAAGGAATTTATTGAAAATCATGTGGGAGGAGAAGAACAAGAAAGTATTACAATTTATTCAATAGTAAATACTATGACAAGATTAACAGAAGTAAATTCAGTAAAAATATTAATTGATGGAGAAGAAAATAAAGCTTTTAAAGATAATAAAATTAAATTTGAAGATCCATTTGTTGTAATAAAAGAAGAAGATAAAACAGAAAATAGTAATACTATAACAAAGGAATAATACTATTTTAGTATTTTATATAATTGTGTAATATTACATACTTTTTTTAAACTACAAAGAAAATGTTCTACTTCATACAAGGAGTTTATAGCATTTTCTTTTTTGCATTTAAAATCAAAATTTTTTTTATTACAGTTAGAATCTCTATTATCCATGAAAATCAAATCCTTTAAAAATAATAATTTGTATATTATATGAAAAAAGGATAGAACATGTTAAAAAATAAAGTAAATATTGACTATATTATAAAAACAAATTATACTATTATTGCCTACTTGCTTAGAGGCAGGGAGGAGGTTAATTCATTGAAACAATGGATAAAGTTGCTAGCATTATATTTGATTTACTTAATTGTAGAGCACTTTGATGATTAGCAAAAGGTAAAGACTAGGAATGAGACTCCTAGTCTTTTTTATTCATTGAAACAATTGATTAAATTGCTATAAATATTATAGTTTATTTTTTATTATATGTCAAATTTAATTTTTTGTTCAATTTTATGTTAATATTGAATTAAAAAATTAAATAATGTATAATAGTAATGAAATATAAATCATAAACAGGAGCAATTTATGGAATTAAAAGAAAATGAAAGAATAGATGATTTAGAATATAATAATTTAAAAATAATACAAAATGAAAAAGGATTTTGTTTTGGAATAGATAGTGTACTTATTTCAGATTTTGCAAGAGAGGTAAAAAATAATTCTATAGGTGTAGACTTAGGGACAGGAACTGGAATAATTAGCATCTTACTTGCTTGTAAAACAAAATTATCAAAAATTATTGGGATTGAAATACAAGAAGATGTAGCAGATATGGCAAAAAGAAGTGTTAAATTAAATAATTTACAGAATAAAATAGATATATTAAATATAAATATTAAAGACATATTAAATGACAAATTAGAAATTTTAAAAAGAGAAAATTTTGATTTCATTGTTACAAATCCGCCATATAAAAAGTTAGAAACAGGTAGAATAAATAAAAATGAGTATAAATACATTTCAAGACATGAAATAACAGCCACATTAGAAGATTTTGTAGAAGTATCAAAATACTTATTAAAAGATAAAGGCTCGATTTATATGGTTCATAGACCTGATAGATTAGTGGATATATTAACCATTATGAGAAAATATAAATTAGAGCCAAAAAAAATAAGATTTGTTCATTCTATGGCAAATAAGGAGCCAAGTTTAGTTTTGATAAAAGCAGTAAAAAATGCAAATGTATTTTTAAGAATAGAGAAACCACTTATAATATATGATGAAAATGAAAAATATACTGATGAAATTTATAGAATATATGATAGAGATAAAAAGATTTAAAACAATAAAATTAGGAGTCTTTTATATAAATATTTTAGGAGGAATTAAAGATGTATGGCAAATTATATTTGATAGCAACACCAATAGGAAATTTAGAAGACATAACTTTTAGAGCAATTAATACATTAAAAAATGTAGATATTATAGCAGCAGAGGATACAAGGCATACATTGAAATTGCTTAATTACTATGGCATAAGCAAGCCACTTATTAGCTATCATAGACATAATGAAGATGTAAAATCAGATGTACTAATAAATAAATTATTAGATGGAGAAAATATTGCAATAGTAACTGATGCAGGAACACCTGGTATATCAGATCCAGGAGAAGAAATTGTAAAAGAAGCAATAAAAAATAATATAGAAATAATACCAATACCTGGTGCGTGTGCTTTAATTAATGCATTAATTCCATCTGGTTTAAATACTAAAGAATTTGCATTTTATGGCTTTTTACCACTAAATAAAAGAAATAGAAAAAAAATATTAGAAAAAATAAAAAAAGAAGATAAAACAATAATTCTATATGAGGCTCCTCATAAATTAGTAAAAACAATGGAAGATATATTAGAAAATATAGGGGATATTAATTGTGTAATTGCTAAGGAAATTACAAAAATTCATGAAGAATTTTTAAGAAATAATATTAGTAAAATAATTGATGAATTAAATAAAAAAGAAATAAAAGGAGAATATATTATATTATTAGATATGAATAACAATACAAATAAAGAAAGTGATGAAATAAAAGATAAAACAATAGAAGAACAATATGAGTTTTATAAAAAACAAGGAATGGAGAAAAAAGAAATAATAAAAATAATTGCTAAAAATAAAAATGTACCCAAAAATGAAATATATCAAAAATTCGTAAAATAAATATATAGTTTTATTTAAAAAATAATATTCACAATACAAAATAGAGATAAGAAAAGTTAGACTATAATAAAATATATAAAAAACTTTTAAGAAGAAAAATCATCTTAAAAGTTTTTTGTTTATTCTAAGATATTATTCGATATTTGTGAAATACATTTACTGCATATAGGTTTTCCCTTATATTCAGCTAAATCCTTTGAACTTCCGCAAAAAATGCAATTCTGTTCATATTTTTTTAAAACTATATTAGAACCATCAACATATATTTCAATAGGATCTTTTTCAGCAATACCAAATTTGTTTCTTATTTCAATTGGAATAACAACTCTTCCTAATTCGTCAACTCTTCTAACAATTCCTGTTGATTTCATAAATTACTCCCCCTAAAAACTACAAAATTCGACAAAAAATCTTTATATATAATATCATACATTAAAATAAAACGCAATAAAAAGTATGTATAAAATTAAAAAATCGTTCGACAAAATTTTACAAATGAGTAAATATTGTTCAAGATCCAAATTCTATAGAATAACTAAAAAATAATCAGCATAAAAATAAATAGGTGAAAAATATGTTAAATATATTATGGCCAATTTTTATAATTTTATCCTTTGTTTATGGATTAATTAATGGAAAAGCAAATGAAATAAATAACGGAATTTTTAAATCTTTAACAGATGCAGTTGAACTTACAATAACATTTTTAGGTACAATCTGTTTATGGAATGGATTAATGGAAATAGTAAAGAGAACTACGCTAATTAATAAATTAACAAATATATTAAAACCAGTGATAAATATTTTATTTCCAGAATTTAAAAAAAATCAAAAGGCTAAAGAAGAAATATCAATGAATTTAATTGCAAATATATTAGGACTTGGTAATGCAGCTACACCACTAGGTTTAAAGGCAATGAAAACCATGCAAAAAGAAAATAAAAAAAAAGATACACTTTCAAATTCAATGATGATGTTTATAGTATTAAATACAGCGTCTTTGCAATTAATACCAACAAATGTAATTGCAATAAGAACTTCTTTAAATTCTAATAATCCGACAAATATAATTTTGCCTGTTTGGATAGCAACAATAACTGCTGCAATAGTAGGTATTATTTTTACAAAAATTTTAATAAAAAAAATTAAATAAAAGGAGATGCTTAATTTGACTAATATAGTAAATTATATATCAAGCTCAGCAATACCAATTACAATTATATTTATAATAGTTTATGGACTAAAAGAAAAAAATAAAGTATTTGATACTTTTTTAGATGGGGCAAAAGAAGGAATAGAAATTGTATTTAAAATATTTCCAACATTAATTGGAATATTTTTAGCAGTAGGAGCATTAAGAAGTTCGGGAATAATAGACTTGATTGTAAATTTGGTATCACCGCTTACAAATTTATTAGAAATACCTAGTCAAATTTTGCCATTAGCTTTTTTAAGACCAATTTCAGGAAGTGCATCAATGGCAGTAGCGGTAGATATAATGCAAAAATATGGGGTAGATACATTAATAGGAATTATTACATCAACAATAATGGGATCAACTGAAACAACTTTTTATACAATTGCATTATATACAAGTGTAGTAGGAATTAAAAAAACAAGAGGAATTTTATTTGCAGCTCTAGCAGCAGATATAACAGGAATGATTGTATCGACAATTATTTGTCGAATTTTGTCGTGAAGTTTTTCTTGACAAATAAATATAAATAAATTAAAATGTAAACATAAATTATTTCGATAAAAATATTAAATTATTTCAAATAATAATTAAATCTAAATTTAAAATCCAAAATAAAAAAAAATTAAATAAAAAGGAAAAAAATGATTTTTAAAATTTTAATTTTTATAATTATTTTTATAATAGTTAAACATATCATTATAAAAGTAAATGCTATTAAGATAATAAAAAAAATAAAAAATAATTTAAAATAAAGTTTTTAATCTTGTAGAGGAAATTGCTTTTTAGTTATTTCGCCCCCGAAAAAAGAAAAAATTAATAAGTAAATAATTAAAATATTTAAATTATATTCAAAAAATGTTATTGTTCCTTATATAAATCCTTTCATAGAATTTATTTTCTATAATTAATCTGAAAAATTACTCCAAAAAAATATAATTTAATTTCCTCTACAATAATATATATTATCTATGATAAGTTTCATTATTTAGTATTTTAAAAGCTCTAAATAATTGCTCTAATAAAAATACACGTATTAATTGATGAGGAAATGTCATTTTAGAAAAGCATATTAACTCATCAGAATTAGCAATTACATTATTAGATAAACCAAGTGATCCACCAATAATAAATGAAATACTATTATTAGTTAAAGAAATATTTTCTATTTTTTTAGAAAATTCTTCAGAAGAAAATTGTTTCCCTTTTAAATCTAAAGAAATAGAATATGTATTTTTGATATTTGATAAAATTTTAGCTCCTTCAATATTTTTTATATTTTCTGCTAATTTTTCATTTAAATTAGATGGAATTTGTTCATCATCAATTTCTATAATATTTAGTTTGCAATATTTTGAAAGCCTTTTTGAGTATTCGCAAATAGCATCTTTTAAATATTTTTCTTTAATTTTTCCAACTGAGATTATAGTTATATGTATCATTATTCCTCCAGTTTATGTTTGTAATTGATTTATTTAAATTATATTTAAAACTTAAGCAGTTGCTATTTCAATTAAGCTACTTGGCTCATATCTATTAGCTACATTTATTTTTATTTTACTTGAATCTTTATTACTTTCAATTAATTCTTCTACTACAGTTTTATAAGCAAGTTCTGGAAAATTATTTTCTTTACTTAAATGACCAAGCATTACTTCTTTTAATCCACAATTCATTAAATAAGAAATTGTTTTTCCTGCTTCGCTATTAGGAAGATGACCGATTTGGCCCTGATATTCTCTTTTTTAATGAATATGGATAAGGAGAACATTTTAAAATTTCTGGATCATAATTAGCTTCAAGTAAAACAAATAAGCTATCTTCTAATTTATGTACTATGTTTGAAGTCATGTGTCCAATATCTGTTGCAATACTTATTTTATTATTTTTGTATACTAAATTAAATCCACAAGGATTAGCTGCATCATGAGGTATTTTAAAAGGATGTATTTTTAAATCTCCTATTTCAAAATTTTCTTCTATTGTAAATTTTTGAATATTTTTTTCAGATATTTTAAAACTTTGTTCTGGCATAGCATCCCAAGTTTTAGAATTTGCGTATACTGGAATATCATATTTTTTAGAAAAAGTGCCTAATCCTTTTACATGGTCAGAATGTTCATGAGTTATTAAAATAGCATCAATTTGATCTGGTTCTACATTTGTCAAAGAAAGTGCAGAAGTTATTTTCTTTGCACTTTCACCAGCATCTATCAAAATTTTAGTATTAGAAGTTTCTACTAATAAACAATTACCAGAACTTCCACTATATAAACTACAAAAATTAAACATAAAAAATTCCTCTATTTATTATTCATTTACTCTTTCTATACGAGCGCCTAATTTTCTAAATTTTTCTTCTATATTTTCATATCCTCTATCTATATGATTTAAATTATAGAGCTCGGTAGTACCTTTTGCTACAATACCTGCTATTAAAAGAGCAGCTCCAGCTCTTAAATCGCTTGCATATACAGGAGCACCAGATAATTCTTTTACACCTTCGAAAATAGCTGTTTTTCCTTGAGCTGTTATATGAGCTCCCATCTTATTAAGTTCATTTGTATATTGAAACCTAGATTCCCAAATGCTTTCATTAATAATACTTGTACCATCAGCGAGAGATAAAACAACTCCCATTTGTGGTTGCATATCAGTAGGAAAACCAGGATAAGGCAAAGTTTTAATATTGGCTTTAGTAGGTCTTTTATTTGTCCAAACTCTTATAGTATCACCTAAATCTTCAACATTGCCACCAATTTCTAATATTTTTGCAGTAATACAATCCAAATGCTCAGAAATACAATTTTTAATTAATATATCTCCCTTTGTTGCAATAGCTGCAAGCATAAATGTACCAGCTTCAATTTGGTCTGGAACTACAGAATATGTACCTTCATGCTTTAATTCTTTTACTCCATTTATTTTTATAACATCTGTACCAGCTCCACGAATGTCTGCACCCATAGAATTTAAAAAGTTTGCAACATCAACTATATGAGGTTCTTTAGCTGCGTTATCAATAGTAGTAGTTCCTTCAGCTAAAACACTAGCAAGCATTACATTAATTGTTGCTCCAACAGAAACAACGTCCATGTAAATAGAAGTACCAACTAATTTCTTAGCTTTAGCAGATATTTTACCTTGTCCAACGTCAACTTTAGCACCTAATAGCTCAAAACCTTTAATATGTTGATCTATAGGTCTAGCACCTAAATTACAACCTCCAGGAAGACCAACTTCAATTTGACCACGCCTACCAAGCATAGCACCTATTAAATAATATGATGCTCTAAATTTACTAGTTTTATCTAAAGGAGCTTCTTTTCCATTTACAGCTCTAGTATCTATAATTATTTCATTGTTGTTTACCCAAGTGATTTTTGCTCCTAAATCTTGTAATATATCACAAGTTATTTTTACATCACTTATATTTGGTAAATTATTAATAGTATATATACCATCTAATAAAAGAGTGGCTGGAAGTATTGCGACTGCAGCATTTTTTGCTCCGCCTATTGTAACTTCTCCTTTTAATTTTGTTCCTCCATCAATTACTAACTTTTCCAATCTATTACCCCCAATATATATATCATAACTTAATTGCTAAAAAATAGAGTTTATAATATAAACTCTAACTATAATATATAACATACTTTTAAATAAAAAACAATAGTACACTAATCAGATTTTTTTGCAAGATTTATATTTTGAAAAAATTCAATTAAACTAAATTTGAATTTTATATCATTACTCTCATTATTACTTATTAAATTATATTCTTCATTATTTAAATTGTCTTTCATTATTTCTTTTGATTCATCTGGAACTATTCCTGAAGTTACATCTACAAAACATAAAGGAGGAAACATTACACACCACCAATTTTGTCCTTTGGCTTCTCCTATTTCAATTCTAAGAGCATCATAAAATCCTGCGGGAAGTGATATATCACCGTAATTCTTAGTTGGAAATTCAAAATTACCTATATTAATATTTACATCATAATCATATCCATTTTCTTGAATAACTTTTTTGGCAATTTCTTTGAAATCTTCTTTATATTTATATGCCAATTTAATAACTTCTTCTTTAGAAGTACAATCTTTAGAGATATTATTCATGTATTCTAAAACAGCATCACGTACTTTATATTTTAATTCTTGATCTTCTTTTAAATCACTATTTGCTATTACATGTAGTCTAAAAACACTTTTTGAAATATCAGAAGATACAGCATTTACGTATGATAAAGCGCTAATAAATACAAAAAAACAAAATAAAATTAATATGACAAAAAAACGCTTAATAAAATTAAAATTAATAAAATTTAATAAATTTTTCATTTGAATCCTCCTAAAAGAAAATTTTTGCTTGTACTAAAATTATTTACTATTTTAAAAATTTTATACTTTTTTTCCAAATTTTTTTAAAATTTACAATGTCGAAATAAAGGAGACGATTTAGCTTGACTTACGGAAATACAAATGGTAAAATTTACCATATTGAAACAAAGGGGGCTTTTAATATGGAAATATTAAAAAATAATATTGAAAAATTATGTAGCTTTTATGTAAGTGATTGGCACTTGGTTACAATGTTACTTCCATATATTAATAAACAAATAAATGAAAAAGCCAACATTATAACAATATTAGAAAATGATATAGAAGAAAATATAAAAACATTAACAAAAAAATTAAATTTAAAAAATGAAAAAGAAATTTTAGAATTAAACTGGAAGAAAAGTAATGGAATAAAATATTCTGTCTTACAAGAAAAAATGAAAGATATAAAAGAAGATATATTAAATATAGTATTTATTAATGGAAGCAAAAGTTATATTGGTATAACTAATAAAAATATTGAAAAATTTTTAAAAGATAATAAAAATAAATATAAAGAAGTAAAAATTAAAATAATAAATTGCTATGAAGTTGGAGAATTTAATATTAATATGCAGGAAATTTTATCTATGCATGATAAGATACTAAATACTTCTGGAGAAAAGGAAATATGTGATGTATTTGAGGGGTATGCATAAAGTATGAAATATAATTTTTTATTTTTAAAGTTAATACCATAGTAAAAAAATACAAATTCAAATAAAATTACCTATATGCTTGCAAAACTAAAAAAAATATGTTAAATTATATAAAATAATAATAAGATTTTTAATTGATATTTATAAAATCTTAAATACGAATGTAAGGAGTAAAGAAATGAAATTTAATAAAGATACAAAAATAGGAGAGTTATTAGAAATAGCTCCAGAAAAAGCAGAAGTTTTAATGGAAGCAGGAATGCATTGTCTAGGTTGTCCAGCATCTCAAGCAGAAACTTTGGAAGAGGCATGTGAGGTACATGGAATCGATGTAGAAGAATTATTAAAAAAAGTAAATGAAGAATAAGAATTAAATAGAATACTTAATTAGAGTCTATCAAAGGAAGTTAACAGTCGGAGATGCATTTTAGATTTATAGTATTCTATTTTTATATGTATAGAAAAAATATAAATTTTAAAAAAATAACTACAAATTTACACAAATTTTATAAATTGTATTGACAAACTAAAAAAAATAGTTTAAAATAATACTTGCGTTTACGAAATAAACGCAAGATGATATCTGGGTCATTAGCTCAGGTGGTAGAGCACTTGACTTTTAATCAAGTTGTCCGCGGTTCGAGTCCGCGATGGCTCACCAAACTTGCTAGGACTTTAAAAATTCCTAGCATAGATTTTAAGGCCCCGTGGTCAAGCGGTTAAGACATCGCCCTTTCACGGCGGAGACATGGGTTCGATTCCCGTCGGGGTCACCAAAATGCCACTTTAGCTCAGTTGGTAGAGCAACTGACTTGTAATCAGTAGGTCGTCCGTTCAAGTCGGACAAGTGGCTCCAAAACTAAAAAGCAGAATTAGAATTTTCTAATTCTGCTTTTTCTAAAAGAAAGGTGCTATATGATTTGTGTAAATTGTGGGAATACTATTTCAAGAAAGAAAAAATTCTGTAATAATCAATGTCAAAAGGAATATCAGTATAAAGGAGCAAATTTAAATCATGGAAGAAAAGCAAGAAGCAAATATAGTAAATAAAATAATAGTTGTTACAGGTGGATCTAGAGGAATAGGTGCAGAAATTGTAAAGCATCTATCTAGATTGGGATATACTGTAATTTTGAATTATAACAAATCAGAAACTTGTGCTAAAAATGTGGAAAATAAATTAAAAAAACAGGGTTTTACTGTAGATATTTTTAAAGCAGATGTTTCTAAAAAAGAAGAGGCGGAAAATTTAATTAAATATGTTTTAAATAAATATGGAAAAATAGATGTATTAATAAATAATGCAGGCATATCGCAAACTAAGATTTTTAATGAATTAAGTGATGAAGATTGGCAAGACATGATTAATAATAATTTAAATTCAGCTTTTTATTGCACAAGAGCAACTGTGAATAGTATGATACAAAATAAGCAGGGGTTAGTGATAAATATATCATCAATTTGGGGTATTACAGGGGGAAGTATGGAAGTTCACTATTCAACTGCAAAAGCTGGTTTAATAGGATTTACTAAGGCTTTAGCAAAAGAACTAGGACCATCTAATATAAGGGTTAATGCAATAGCACCAGGAATAATTGATACAGAGATGAATAAAGAATATTCTAAAGAGGAAATAGAAGATGTAAAAAGCCAAATACCTTTAGAAAAAATAGGAAATACCATAGATATTGCAAAATGTATAGAATGGCTTATAAAAGACGAATATACAACAGGACAAGTTATTTCTATAAACGGAGGGTGGTATATATGAAAAACTCTGGGATAACCAGAGTCTTTTTAATTATTTACTTTTCTTTTATAATTACCAGAGATTATTTTTGGTAAATATGTTATAAGTTTATATACCGCTATTCTTATTTTTTTGCTCCATAAATATGTCTTTCTTAATTTATGAGCAGGTTCTATATTTGTTTCTTCTTTTACTATTAATGCTAATTCATTCTTTTCTATAGGAAAAATATAATTTAGAGCATCGTTATTATCCCATTCATTATTTGAATTTCTAAAGCATAAATTTAAAGTATCATTTGAAATAAGTTCAATTTCTGCTTGGAAACCAAGCTCTGTTCGTTCCATTTTTATTTCATTTAAATTATCCCAACTATTACCAAAACCATAATGAACAAAGACTTCTTCAGAATCTTCCTCAAATAATTTACCAGTATAAGAAACCTTAACAGTAGTGTTTTCTATTAATTTATCTGTATTAAAAAATATGTTTTTCACTAATTCCATTTTTTTCTTGTATGATATATTTAATAACTTAAATAACCATACACTCCTTTCT
>CAMMTN010000033.1 GCA_946499885.1 uncultured Clostridium sp.
CTTATGTAGGAAGAAAAGATAAAAAAAGTAATTTTAGAAAATTATGGATAGCAAGAATAAATGCAGCTGCAAGACAAAATGGTTTAACATATAGCAAATTAATAGCAGGTTTAAAGAAAGCAAATATTGTAGTTAATAGAAAAATGTTATCTGATCTTGCTATAACAGATCCAAAAGCTTTTGAAAAAATTGCTGAAATTGCAAAAAAAGCATAAATAATTTAAATTAGTAGGCTTTTATAAGTCTAACTAAATTGACACGCCTTTATAGGTGTGTTATTTTTTAATTAGCAATAAACAAAAACTTTTAAATATTATAAAAAAAGAAATTTTTATTATTACTTAAAATTATTTTATTTAAGGAGTATATAGTTATGAGAATAGGAATAGATATTGATGGATGTTTATCAGATATTACAAGATTTGTATTAGATTTTGGAACTAAATTTTGTTATGAAAATAATATTAAATTTAATTTAAAAGAAGATGAATATGATGAATCAAAAGCTTTAGGAATTTCAAATGAAAATACTGAAAAATTTTGGAATCAGTATTTAGTATATTATGCAACAAAATATCCTGTAAGAGAATTTGCAGCAGAAGTTATAAATAAATTAAAAGAAAATAATGAAATTTATATTATAACAGCGAGAAATGAAGAAGGTCTTCCTAAAGAAGCATATGGCTATATGCAAAAAATAGTAAAAACTTGGCTTGAAAATCAAAAAATACAATATGATGGAATAATATTCACAAAAGGAAGCAAATTACCTTATTGTTTGGAAAATAAAATAGATTTAATGATAGAAGATGCACCAAAAAATGTGATAGAAATATCACAAAAAATACCAGTATTATGTTTTGATAATCCATATAATAAAAATGTAGAAGGAAAAAATATAATAAGAGTATATAGTTGGTATGATGTATTAAGTAAACTTTAATTAATGCTTGAAGAACGGATAAGTTCCTTAAAGTTTAATTTATGAACTTTAAGGAACGTATTTTTTTATTACTTTTTTATGTGAGGTTTTGAAATTAAAGAAGCAATATATCCAAAAAATATCGCTGCAGCAATTCCTCCAGCAGAAGCTTTAACTCCACCAATAAATGCTCCAAGTAATCCTATATTCTGAGCTTCTGTAATTGCACCTTTTGCAAGATTTGCTCCAAAACCTAAAAGAGGTACAGTAGCACCACAGCCAGCAAAATCTATCAAATATTGATATATACCAAGTGCACCTAAAATCACTCCTGTAGTAACGAAAATAACTAATATCCTTGCTGAAGTAAGTTTTGTTTTATCTATTAGAATTTGACCTACTATGCATATTATTCCTCCAACAATAAAGCACCTAATTAATTGCATCCAATCAATACTTTGTAAAAATTCCATAAAATATCCTTTCTTTGAAATAAATTAATTGTTTCTTTAATTTAAATTCTCTATTGATATAGCATGTGCTATACTAGGAATACTCTCACCTTGTTGAGAGCTTGTTGAGTTCATTAATGCTCCAGTTGCAATAAGTAAAACTCTATTTATTTTATGGCCTTTAAGCATTTTATAGAAATAGCCAGAAAATACAGAACCTACACATCCACAACCACTACCACCTGAATGAGTATCCTGAGTCTCTCTATCAAAAATTAAAACTCCACAATCATTATAATTATTTTTTATATTATATCCTTTTGTCTCAGACATTTCTGTTAAAATTTCTTTTCCAACATATCCTAAATCACCAGTAATTATTGCATCATAGTAACTTGGTTTTCTTCCAGTATCCTGTAAATGAGTAATTAATGTATCTAAAGCGGCAGGGGCCATTGCAGCACCCATATTATTTGCATCTTTAATTCCCATATCTATAATTTTTCCAGGTGTCAAATAAGTAATCTGGGGACAATTTTTTCCTAAGTCAGTATTTGATAGAATTGCTGCACCAGATCCCGTTACAGTCCATTGTGCAGATTGCGGTCTTTGATTTCCAAGCTCTAGTGGAAATCTAAATTGTTTTTCTGCACTGCAAAAGTGACTAGATGTTGCACAAAGTACATTTTTAGCAGCACCTGCATCTATAAATATACTTCCTAAACACATACTTTCTACAAATGTAGAACAAGCTCCAAATACACCAAAGAACGGAATATTTGTTTCTCTTAATCCAAAACATGATGAAATACATTGATTTAGTAAATCTCCTGCAAAGCTATAATCTATACTTGTACTTGGAATTCCAGATTTTGCAATTACTAAATTAACATTTTCTTTAATTATTTTACTTTCAGCTTTTTCCCAAGACTTTTCACCCCAAAATTCATCTTCTAAACATTGATCAAAATATTTTGCAAGAGGACCTTCAGCCTCTTTTGGTCCTACAATAGATGAAGTTTCTAATATATATGGTAAAGAATCTAGCATTATAGTTTGCTTACCTATTTTTCTCAAATTTAATTCCTCCTTCTATGCTAAAACTTAAGTTAAATAAAGAATATTGCAATCATTCCTATAATAATAGAAGTAGAAATGCCGTACACTAAAACTGGTCCGGCTACAGTAAACATTTTTCCTCCAACTCCCATAACATATCCTTCTGATTTGTATTCAATAGCAGGAGATACAATTGAATTTGCAAAACCAGTAATAGGAACAAGAGAGCCAGCTCCAGCAAATTTGCCTATTTTATTAAAAATGTTAACACCAGTTAAAAGTGCTGAAATTGCTATTAATATAATAGATACTATAGTAGAGCAAGTTGTAGAGTCTAGTCCTTTAAATTCGCAAAAATCAAATATAATTTGACCAATTGAGCAAATAAGTCCACCCACCCAAAAAGCATTAAAACAATTTTTTAAAATAGGCGATTTTGGAGATTTTTTCTCTACATATTCAATATATTCTTTCTTTGTTTCAATTGATTTCATACATAAAGCTCCTTTAAAATTAATCTCTATCTCTATCAATTACAAATGATAAATCTAAATCCACATAATACTGAGTTAGTTTTCGACCATCTATTTTAGCCCTTTGATCAATAACTCTAACACTTGTTAAATAATCTATTGTTTTAGAAGCTTCTGCAACTGCTTGCACAACAGCATCTTTCCATGAAACATTTGATGTTCCTGTTATACTTAAATGTTTTTCTATGCCCAATTAAAATCTACCTCCAATTTAATAAAATTCTAATTATATATTTTCCAATTTTATAAAAAATATACCAAAAATAAAAATTTTTAACATATTTTTAATAAACACAAAAGGCAGCAATATATTGCTGCCTTTTATTATATTTTATCTTTTATTTTTAAATTTCTAAGCTTTTTATAAACTTAATTAAATCTTCCCTTAGTTCTGGTCTTCTTAAAGTTTCATCTATAGATGCTTTTACAAAACCTAATTTGTCTCCAGAATCAAATCTTTTTGCTTCATAATCATAAGCATATACACCTTCTTTTGTATTTACCATACTATTATATGCATCTGTTACTTGAATTTCTCCACCTTTGCCTGGTTTAGTATTTTCTATGAACTTAAATAAATCTGGCATAAGAACATGTCTATCAGATATTGCTAAATTTGATTTTGTTTCTTCTATTTTAGGTTTTTCTTGCATTTTTTCTACTTTATATAATCTATCTGTTATAGCTTCTCCTGAAACATTCCCATATTTAGGTACATCTTTCCAATCTACTTTTTCTACACCTATTACAGAAGCTCCTAGTTTTTCATGTTGCTCTATTATTTCTTTTAGGCATGGTTTATTTCCCTGCATTATAACATCGCCATACATTATAGCAAATGGTTCATTACCTACAAAATCTTTTGCCATATATATAGCATGTCCTAAACCTTTTGCTCCACCTTCTTCTTCAATAAAATGTATTTTTGCTTTCCCTGACAAATTAGTTATTTGTGTAATAAAATTTTCTTTTCCTCTTTCTTTTAGAAATTCCTTTAATTCATTATCTTCTGAAAAATAGTCTTCTACAACTTCTTTTTTTCTTCCTACAACTAATAATATTTCCTTTATTCCAGATGCAACTGCTTCATCTACTAAATATTGTATAATTGGTTTGTCTAATATTGTTAGCATACATTTAGGCAAACTTTTACATGCTGGTAAAAACCTTGTTGCAAATCCTGCTACTGGTATAACTGCTTTATTTACACTCATTTTTTTCCTCCATTTTTAAATATTCATAAAAATAAACTTATTCTATATAAACTAATAGAATAAATTTATTTTATATTATTTTACAATAAAAATCAAGCATTACTGTTTATTTTCAATAAATTTTTAATACTAATATTTATCTTTTTGGCAAAATATCTTGATTTTTTATAAAAGTATCTATATAATATGTGTATCTTTAAAAAAAGGTGATTATATGAGAAAAAATGAACATATTGCACAACCTAATGGTTATAAAATAATTGCAGTTGACGATGAAGAAGGTATTGTAGACTCTCTTTCAATCTTTTTAAATAGATCAGGATATCAATTTACTGGTATAACTAATCCACTAGAGGCAATTGAAAGGGTAAAAACTGAACACTTTGATTTAATGATTTTAGACTTTATAATGGATCCAATTCATGGAGATAAAGTTGTAGAAGAAATTCGTAAATTTAACAAAGAACTATACATTTTATTACTTACAGGTCACAAAGATTTAGCTCCACCTCTTGAAACAATAAGGAAACTAGATATTCAAGGATATTGTGAAAAAAGTGATAAGTTTGATCAACTACTACTCTTAATTGAATCTGGTATAAAATCTATTGCTCAAATGAAAGAAATTAAAAGAATTAATTTAGAGCTTGCTAATACATATGATAAACTTGAAAAAGCTTATTTAGATAGTATAGAAACTTTACGCTATACAGTTGAAGCAAAAGATCCTTATACTAGAGGTCATTCTGATAGAGTTGCAGAATATTCAGTATTAATTGGAGAAAAATTGGGATTATCGGAAGAAGATTTAAAAACTCTTCGTATCGGTGGATTGTTCCATGACATTGGAAAAATCGGTATCCCTGATAGTATCTTATTAAAAGAATCAAAACTTACAGATGATGAATATTCTGAAATAAAAAATCATCCATCTATTGGTGCACATATTCTTTGTAATGCAGAAGTATTTAAGGATATAATTCCAATAGTAAAACACCATCATGAAAGATATGATGGAAGAGGATATCCTGGAAAACTAGTAGGTGAAGATATTCCATACTTTGCAAGAATAGCAGCTGTAGCAGATGCTTTTGATGCAATGACATCAAAAAGGACTTATAGAAATTCCCTTCCAATTGATATTGTACGTAATGAAATAGAAAAAAACTTAGGTACTCAATTTGATACTGAAATAGGAAAATTATTTTTAGAAATTATTGATCATGAATATAATAAAATAGAGCAGATAAAAGCAAAATATCCAGCTGAATAAGCTGGTAAGGATGAGTTTTCTTTAGAAAGGACAATAATTTAACTTTAAAATGGAGGTAGTTTAATACTACCTCCATTTTTAGTATGCCTAGCATTTACAACTGTTTTTACTCTATTTCCATTTTAAATTGTTTTCCTTTACATACCATTATCATTTTTGTTATGCTTTTTATTCCTCTTTCTTTTAGTTCTACCTCATGTTTCTTTATTTCTATTTGTTTCTTTTGGCTCTCATACATTTTTAAATTGGAAAAAAAGTACATTTTTCTATTGACATATACAATTCTTTCATAATTATCTACTACCATTAATGCAGCTCAGATAACAGATATCACATTACAGGAAGAACTACACGGAAAGAGCTGTCGTCGTAGTCACGGCCACCGCTGTAGGTAAAGTAGAACAAACCTGCATTCGAAGTACTATTATAATAGCCTCCACGATCGAAGAAAAAGGCCATTGAGTAAGGAAAGTTAGAGTTATCTGAATACCAAGAATTTGAACCAGAATAACTGTTTGATGTTTCGTATACTGCATCTCCATATTTTTCTTTTGGGTTAAGCAAATTATAATTACCTGACTGACTATCACTTCCTGATACCCTTGTTGCTTGGTATACATCCTTATACTTGGCATTTGCATTTACTAAAGTTGAACCATATGTTGTTAGATTTGAATTTTCATTATTTACATATGCAGCCGTATATTCTCTTGCTCCTCCATTCATATCGTATATCCCTGTTACATTTCCTGTTGTACTTGCTTGCATTCCATTTGTTGTATTATATACATGTTCTCCTGTACTACCGCTACCCGATTCATATCCTCCATCTCCTGCTCGTCCTGTTATATAACTTGTATTATTATTTATCCACACTTCGCTTCCTTTTCCATATTTGCTATTTTGACTTAAATATGCCACTGCTCCCCATTCTGTATTTTTCATTAAATGTGGATCTACTACGCTATCGCTTGTATTTAGTCCATATGGATTTCCTACTTTATTTAATTCTGTGCACACTGTAAACATATTACTTATACTTATACTTCTCCAACTTGTTACATTTGCTCTTATTGTTACTGTTTTTTCTGTTCCATTATATTCTCCCGTACTTTTTGTTGTTGTACAATCTGTGTTGCTTGTGTCAAATTTTCCTACCCAAAATCCTGCAAGTTTTGTTCCTCCATAATTAAATGCTGGATGTACTACATAATCTGTCATTCCACTTCCTGTTGTATAATCTGGATAATCCTCACTATATGTTTTTGTTTTATCTTTATTTTGGTTATTTGTATCTATAAATACAATGTTTACAGTTCCTGCTGTGCTTCCACTTTGATGATATTGACTTGTTATTTGGTATGCATATCTTGGTATCCATACTAGCATACTATATGCTTTACTTTCATCTAGTATTTCTTCACTTCCACTTGATGTAAATGTTGCGTCTCCTAATACTACGTTTGCCCATTCTTTTTTTGCATAATTATACCATCCTGTATCATTTTCGGTTGTTTTTACCCAATTTGTTCCATTCCATTTTACTGGTGTCATTCCTGCTGATAAACTTGGTGCTACTGCTAGTGGATCTTCTGGGCTAAGTGATATTACTTCTGTTTCCTTATGTGTTGTTAATCCTTCTGGATAGTTTTCATTTACTTCTCCTACTAATTCTACTTTTATTATATAATTTTTTTCTTCTAATCCTTCAAATGTATATGTGTTTTCTGCTTGTGTCGCTTTTTCTATATATTCTCCATTTTCTTCTTTTATATAATATTTATATTGTGGAGTTTTTACATTTTCTAATCTTACTGCACTTACTGTTACACTTATTGTTTTTGCTTCTTCATCTACTTCATATTCTATTTTACTTATTCTTGCTGGCAAATTTCCTGCCTCTCCTATATAGTCACCTAATTCTGGTACTTTTCTATTTAACTCAAATGTATGTCCATTTAAACTTATTTCATTACTTTCTGGTCCTTCTATATATGCCTCTGGCTCCCTTGCTGTTATAAAGTCATTTAAAAATTGATTTTTGTCATATTCTTCTTTATTGGTTATCTTTTCTGTATATGCATCTGCTAATACTAACTCTAGCCTTTCCTTTGTTGCTGCAATTTCATGTTCTAGCTTTCCTTTTTCTGCACTTTTTATTAATCCGTTATCTCCAAATATTGCATTTATTGCTACTGTTGCTAATATAATTAATATTACAATTGTTACGACAAGTGCCACAAGTGTTATCCCCTTATTCTTATATAACATTTTCATCCTTCCTTTCTATTAATTCTTTTGTATTTTGTAAATTATTTATGTACTTATTTTTTACTTTGCAAATGATAATAATCACATTTACACTTGTATGTTCCTCCTTTCGTTTTGTCTTTTGCTTTTTTCGAATTTAATTCTACCATATTCGACTTTTGTTTGCAAGCATTTTTAGGTGCATATTTATATTGAATTTATGTGTAAAATTATTGTAATAATAATTGCAGGAGGTTATTATGAGTACACTAAAAATTCCAGAAAATCATAGTGGTATTAGCAAAACATTGCGCTTACCTGAAGATATCGTAAATGATGTTCAAAATTTGGCTAATCTAAAAAATTTATCTTTTAACAAAACTGTAATTACTCTGTTAACTATAGCTTAAATAATTTAGATGAACAAGATAAGCTACAATTAAATAAACTTCGCAAATAAATTTATATTTTTATTTAAAAGGAGATATTTATATCTTCTTTTAAATTATATAAATTCCAATTACCGTATCATTATCTAAATTTATTACTATTTTTTTATCTTTTATTTCATACTTATATATTTGATTTAGGTTTATAGTTATATATTGTTCTTTTTCTGTATCTTCTAATTTTAAAATATCATATTCTACTTTATATTTTAAACAATTAATTGTAAATCTAGAGTTTATAAAACCTGTTTGACATATAACTATATTTTTTTCATCAAATATTTTAAGTTCATTTAATATATTTTTTTCTTTTTCAAATTCCATTATCACACTTCCTTTTCTTTTTTAATTATTTTACCTATTTTTGTAAATTTTATTCAAGATTATATTTTTACATTTCACAACTTTTTAGAAATAATATATATTTATAAATTTTTATTGGAGTGCTTAAGGTGGGGACCGACAAGTTTACAAACTGTTAACGACACATTAGTGGAGTTAATACAGTTTGTACGATGTTGGGGGCCGAAAATAAAAATTTATAAATATATATTATTTGCTTTTTATAGTAATTTATGAACTATAAAATCATATTTTTACTATAACATATATATTTTACTTTTACCATATTATCTTTTGTGATACAATATATATTGCAGGATTGTAGTATGGTATTTACGTTTTTATAGATATATAATTTTTACAGGAGGTATGTTTATGGGGTTTAAAATAAAATTATCTTCTTCTAGAGTAGAGCCTAGTTTAAATAAAACTTTAAGATTAAAAGAAAGTATGATAAATAAAATACAAAATTTAGCAGATAAAAAAGATGTTTCATTTAATTATTTAGTAAGTCAGATGCTTCAATATAGTTTAGATAATTTAGATGAGAGTGAAAAATAATATTGTTTTACATCAAAAATAAACATGCCAATTATATAAATTTAATTTTATATAATCGGTATGTTTATTTAAGATTTATCTTATATTTTCATACTTAATTTTACTTTTTGTCTTTCCATATCAATTCCAATTACTTTTACCTTTACAACATCTCCAACAGAAACAACATCTGATGGATTTTTTACAAAGCTATTGCTTAGTTCTGAAATATGTACCAATCCATCATGTTTTACACCAACATCAACAAATGCTCCAAAGTCTGTTACGTTTCTCACAGTTCCTGTTAAAATTTGTCCTTCTCTTAAATCTTCAAATTTTAATACATCTTCCCTTAATACTGGTTTTGGCATTTCTTCTCTTGGATCTCTACCTGGTTTTGAAAGCTCATCTATTATATCCTTTAATGTCATCTCTCCTACCTCAAGCTCTTTTGCCGTTTCTTGCAATTTTATCTCTGCAAGTTTTATTTTTATTTCTTTTAATTTATCTTTATTTGTTAATTCTTCTTTGTTATATCCTATTTTATTTAATAGTCTTTCTGCTATTTCATAACTTTCTGGATGCACTGCTGTTACCTCTAGTGGATTTTTTCCATCAAATATACGAATAAATCCTGCGCATTGTTCAAATGCTGCTTTTCCCAATTTTGGTACTTTTAATAATTCTTTTCTTTCTTTTATTTTTCCATTTTCATCTCTGTATTTTACAATATTATTTGCTATTGTTTTATTTATTCCAGAAATATATTGTAAAAGTGATGGTGTTGCAGTATTTACATCTACTCCAACTTTATTTACTGCATCTTCTACAACTCCTGTTAAACTTTCAGAAAGTTTCTTTTGGTCAACATCGTGTTGATATTGTCCTACACCTATTGACTTTGGATCAATCTTTACAAGCTCTGCTAATGGGTCTTGTAATCTTCTAGCTATTGAAATAGCTCCTCTTAAAGAAACATTTATATCTGGGTACTCTTCTGTTGCAAGTTTTGATGCAGAATAAACAGATGCTCCTGCTTCTGATACAATCGCATAATGTACATCTTTATTTAATTCTTGTTTTGCTCTTTTTATCACATCTGCTACAAATATTTCAGATTCTCTTGAAGCTGTACCATTTCCAATAGCAAACATATTTACATCATATTTATCTATTAAATTTAATAAAGTCTTCGCTGAATTTTCTACATCATCTTGTGGCTCTGTTGGATAAATTGTTGTTGTATCTAATACTTTTCCTGTTTCGTCAATTACTGCTATTTTACAACCTGTTCTATATGCAGGGTCAAATCCTATAACTGTTAAATTTTTAATTGGTGCTCCTAAAAGTAATTGTTTAGCATTTTTACCGAATACTTTTATAGCTTTCTCCTCTGCTTTTTCTGTTAAATCGGAACGAATTTCTCTATCGATAGATGGCTCAATTAATCTTTTCCAACTATCTTGAATTGTATTTTGTAAATATTCTTCAAATTGAGTATGTCCTTTTATTATATCTCTTTGCATTAAATCAATTATTTTATCTTCTGGCTTATCTATTTTTACCTTTAAAAATTCTTCCTTTTCCCCTCTATTTATTGCTAAGATTCTATGGCTTGGAAGTCTTTTTATACTCTCATTAAAATCATAATACATATCATAACTTGATTTTTCTTCAGGTTTTGATGCTTTTACATTTATTACCGCTTCTCTATAGCATATACCTTTTATCTTTTTTCTGTAAATTGGATTATCGGAAATATTTTCTGCAATAATATCTAATGCACCAGCAATTGCATCCTCAACATTTGCAACAATTTTATCTTTTGATATATCGTTTTCCACATTATCCACATTAGTTATAAAGTCTTTTGCGATTTCTTCAATAGGTTTTGTTTCTTTTTGTTCCATTATAATGTTAGCTAATGGTTCTAAACCTTTTGCCTTAGCAATAGTTGCTCTTGTCTTCTTTTTAGGTTTATATGGTCTATATATATCTTCAACCTCTGCTAAAGTATGAGCATTTTCTAAACTTGTTTCAATGTCTTCTGTTAGTTTTCCTTGCTCTTCAATAGACTTCGTAACTTCTTCTTTTCTCTTCTCTAAATTACGTAAGTATGTAAGCCTCTCTCCTAAATCTCTTAAAACTTCATCAGAAAGCCCTCCAGTTACTTCTTTTCTATAACGAGCTATAAAAGGTATTGTATTTCCTTCATCAATTAATTTAACAGCAGCTTCAACTTGGCTCTCTCTTATACTTAACTCTTGTGCAATTATATTTTTAATATTCATTTATTTTTCCTTTCCTATCTTAAATATCTTTTTCATCAGATTCTATTTTTAAATAATCCATATTAGGTAAAACATCATTATAAATACTTTTTATTATATTAGTCAACTCTATATTAGTTAACTTTGTAATATAATAATATACTAAAATACTGTAATCTACATCTGTTAATATGTATTTAATACCCTTTTGTTCTTCAAAACCTGCATTCATATAATATTTTTTTCTTCTTTATATTTTTTATATAATTCTAGCCCTTCTTTTTCTTTTATTTTAATAATCATATTTTTCCTTCCACAATTTAAATTGTCATGCATACTAGTCAATTTCTAAATACTCATCATATGTTACTTCTCTATCTACTACTCTATCTTGTTTTATATCTATAATTCTATTAGCTACAGTTTGTGTTAATTGATGGTCATGTGATGTAAATAGCAATATTCCTTTGTATTTTTCTAATCCTTCGTTTAAAGCTGTAATGCTTTCCATATCTAAATGGTTTGTTGGTTCGTCAAATATTAACAAATTTGCACCAGATAGCATCATTTTAGAAAGTACACATCTTACTTTTTCTCCTCCAGATAGTACGTTTACTTTTTTTAAAGCTTCTTCTCCTGAAAATAGCATTCTTCCTAAGAAGCTTCTTACATAAGTTTCATCTGGATCTTTTGAATACCCTCTTAACCAATCTGTTATTGATAAATCTGATTCAAATAAGTAATTATTATCCTTTGGGAAATAATTTGTTGTAATAGTAGCACCGTACTTAATAGTTCCTGAATCTGGTTCTAGTTCTCCTGCAAGTATTTGGAATAACACAGTTTTTGCATTTTCATTATCTGCTAAAAATGCTATTTTATCATTTGGTTTTACAACAAAAGATACTTTATCTAATATTTTTTCTCCATTTATTGTTTTAGAAATGTTTCTTACTTCTAATATATCTTTCCCTGGTTCTCTATCTGGTTTAAAATCTATGTATGGATATCTTCTGTTTGAAGGTCTTATTTCATCTAACTCAATTTTTTCTAATGATTTTTTTCTTGATGTTGCTTGCTTTGATTTAGAAGCATTTGCACTAAATCTTGCAATAAATTCTTGAAGTTCTTTTATTTTTTCTTCCTTCTTTTTATTTGCTTCTTTCATTTGCTTTAATGCAAGCTGACTTGATTCATACCAGAAATCATAATTTCCTGGATATACCTTTATTTTTCCAAAGTCTACATCTGCAATATGTGTACAAACTTTATTTAAAAAATATCTATCATGTGATACTACAATAACTGTATTTTCAAAATTAATTAAAAATTCTTCTAACCAATTAATACTCTTTAAATCTAAGTCATTTGTAGGCTCGTCTAGAAGCAAGATATCTGGATTTCCAAATAAAGCTTGTGCTAAAAGCACTTTTACCTTTTCTTTAGGCTCAATATCACTCATCATTTTATAATGTTTTTCTGGCTCTATTTCTAAATCGTTCAACAAAACTGCTGCATCTGATTCAGCATTCCATCCATCAAGTTCAGCAAATCTTTCTTCTAACTTTGCAGCTTTCATACCATCTTCTTCAGAGAAATCTGGTTTTGCATATATAGCTTCTTTTTCTTTCATAATGCTATATAGCTCATTATTTCCCATTATAACGGTATCCATAACAGTATATTCTTCAAAAGCAAAGTGATCTTGTTTTAAAACAGAAAGTCTTTCTGTTTTTTCCTTTGAAACTTCTCCTTTACTTGGTTCTAATTCTCCAGATAAAACTTTTAAAAAAGTAGATTTACCAGCACCATTAGCACCAATAATTCCATAGCAACAACCTTTATTGAACTTAATATTTACATCCTCAAACAAAGTCCTTTTTCCAAATCTAATTGTAACACCACTTGTAGTTAACATATTTTACCTCCCTTTTGTCGCGTTAGGGACTGTCCCTTTCGCGACATTTTAATCTAACATTCCTTTTCTCTTAAGCCACAATGTAGCAATTATTCCTATTAATAGAGATACTACAACGATTATTATAAATCCAAAAGGATTGTGTTGCATTGGTACCGCAACATTCATTCCCCAATAGCTTGCTATCATGGTTGGAATTGCTAAAATAATTGTAATTGAAGTTAAGTATTTCATAACTCCATTTAAATTATTTGATATAATTGAAGCATATGCATCCATTGTACCTGTTAAAATATCTCTATATATTTTTGCCGTTTCTATTGCCTGTTTGTTCTCTATAATTGCATCTTCTAATATATCTTCATCCTCGTCATATAGCTTAATTAAGTTTCCTCTCATTGTTCTTTCCATTACAACCTCATTTGATTTTAAAGAAGTTGTAAAATATACAAGACCTTTTTCTAAACTTAGTAGTTTTAAAAGTTCTTTATTTTTCATAGAATTTTTTAAAACATTTTCAGCAATTTCTGTTTCTTTATTTAATTTTTTTAATAATGCTAAAAACATTTCTGCATTTGAGTAAAAAATTTGTAAAAGCATTCTACTTTTTTTATATGTAATAATATTTCTTGCTTTTTTCTTTTCTAAATCTTCCATAATTGAATTTTTATGTAATGACACTGTTATTATATAGTCATCTCTAACAAAAATCACTCCTATCGGCATTGTACTATATACTTTTGCTCCTGACTCTATTTCCATAATTGGTGTATCTATAATAAATAATATTGTATTATCATCTTCTTCAATATCAATTCTGGCTTTTTCTTCTGGATCTAATGCATATCTAATAAAATCTTCTTGTATATTAATATTTTCACAAACTAGCTTTATTTCTTCCTCACTCGGTGAAACCATGTTTATCCAATTTCCCCTCATAAATTCTTTTGTTTCTTCTGTAATATTTGTTTCGATATTTGTATTATACATTTTAAACATAGTTATCACCCCTTAAGTTAATATATTAACATAAATTTTCCATAATTACAACTTAAATTCGAAAAAAATCATTGACAAATGTTGTTTGGAGGTATTATAATATTATTTAGTTATGCGCCATTAGCTCAGTTGGTAGAGCAGTTGACTCTTAATCAAATGGTCGGAGGTTCGAATCCTCTATGGCGCACCAAATAAGTAAATTTTTAATGATAAAGAATTACTTAAACTGTAGACAAGAGAATCGCAATAGCGATTCTCTTGTCTATTTTGATGATTTATTGATTTTTCTAGTTAAAATCAAAAGTTTTCTGAATTTCTTGCAAATTTATTCTTCTCCTTCTACCTCTTTTGTTCCTCTTCTTATAATTCTAGTCATTGGATCATAAGTATCTTTTGAAAGTAATGTTTTTGATACTACTTCTCCATTTAATTTTAAAATTCTATAAGCTTCACTTGTGCATCCTGTATATCCAGATTGCTCTACTACTTCTTTTCCTTCTTCTAAAGTATCATCATCTTCATATTTTGTTGTATATGGTATATATGAAAGGACTACTGATTGAATAACCACTTCATATTCTGTTTCTTCCTTTATTCCATATATGCTCATTTCGCATACTCCATTTTTAGCTGATGCCTCTATTTTTATAGGATATGTTCTTGTATTTTTAAATTGAAAATCTATTGAACCCCAGCTTACTGTTGCATCTCTACCAGCAGCTACATATGATGTCAAAAACTGATGATTGCTCCTATCTACAATTTCTAAGTTTGCAAGTAATGCTGCATTATATAAAGTAGATGATGTTTGGCATATTCCTCCTCCAACATCTTGTATAACTTTTCCTCCTGCATAAGCTCCTGCTTCTTTATATCCTGCTGCAATTGTTCTTTCTCCAACTGTTTGGTTATATGAAAAAACTTCTCCTGGCATTACAATTGTTCCATCTATCTTTTCTGCTGAAATAGTTATATTATTTCCCCTATTTTTATTGCTTGGATCATATCTTGTAGTATAACTTGCAAGTTCATCTGGAAAAGCTTCTTCCCCTAAATCTTCTAATGTTTTTTCTGGCAAAGTAATTTTTAGTGGAATAATATATTCATCTTTTTCTTCCGCAATTATTTGTTCCGCTTCTTCCATAGATACTTTAAAATCTACTCCATTTACATGTGTATGTACAGTTGTTGGATTTTTTGATACATAAGCATCTTCTGGCTCTTTGTATATTTCATTTCTTATTTTTTCTAAATCTATTTCTTCAGGTTCAACTTCCTCAGTTGGAATAGTAATTATATCATATTTTTTAGTTATTTCTTTAATTGATTGTATTATCGTATTTTTTAATTCATCCTTTTTAGCTTCAATTCCTGATTTACCTTTTACAATTATTAATTCTTCATCTTCAATATAATAACTACTTTGAACAACAGCACCTGGTAATTTTGAAGATATATCATTTATTTTTTTATTTAATGTTTCCTCATTATAATTTAGATTCATTTCAATATTTGTTCCCCAAATTATCGACCATATAATGCTATAATTATTCGTTACTATATTTCCATTTCTTCCTATGTTGTATGCCGTACCTACTGCATTTTCAATATCAAAATTTGCATTTATTTGTGTCCCATTTAAACTAGTTTCATAATCATCTTTTTTTAATATCATTTCCTCTGATAATTTTGCATTTACGATATCTGTTATAGTGGTAGTTGCCTCTTCCATTGTCATATTACTAACATCTATTCCCATAATAGAAACTTTTCCTATAATTTTTTCATTATTTATATTTATTAGAGCAAAAATTACAGAAAAAATAAGTAAACAAACTATAACACAAAAAATTATTATAAGTGGCATTATTTTTTTAGTTGTTGATTCTTCTTTATTTTCCATAAAATAAATTTCTCCTTTTATTGTATTTTATACATTTGATAGATTTATATTACCATACACTGCTATTTTTTACAATATATTTTTCTGCACATTTTTACAAAAAAACTTATTATTTTACTAGACTTTTTTTTCTTTTTTATATATAATAATTTATATTTATGAAGAGAGGTTGATACAAATGATAGGTGAAATGATATCTAGAGTACGAAATGATAAAAATGTGGTTAAAGCTGAGCTTGCAAGGCGTACTAATATTAATATCGGACATATTACACATATAGAAAAGGAAGAAAGAAATCCTAGCCACAGAGCTTTAAAAACAATTTGTAGAGCTTTAGAAGTTCCTTATCAACCTTTAATGTATACTTATGATAAGGTTTTTACAGATGAACAAATTCAAAATAAAATGCCTGAGCATATATCATACAATAAGGTACTAGCAGTTAGCTCCTTAGACTCTTTTATTGAATGTCCTTTTGATTTACCTAGTGCTTGTTTAGCTTTAAAAGTTAGTGATAAATCAATGGAGCCTAGATTAGAAGAAGGTATTTATGTTTTTATTGAATTTAACTCACCTTTAGACAATAAAGATATTGGTATATTTGAGTATGATGGAAAAGTTATAATTAGAAGATATATTATTAGAAAAGATGCTATTGTATTAAGAGCAGATAATAAAAATTTTAGTGATATTGTTCTTTCCGAAAAAGATAATTATAATATAATTGGAAAAGTTATTGGAACAAATACTGGATTAATTTTTTAATACATATTTTTACAAAATTTCTAATTTTTTTTACAAAAACTATTGAATATTTTTTAGTTTAATAATATAATTTATTGTACTAATAACAAGAGATAAAAGGAGACCAACTATGAAAAGTCAATAGATTTTTGAAAAAATTAAAAAAAAAT
>CAMMTN010000034.1 GCA_946499885.1 uncultured Clostridium sp.
CGTTTACAGTGTGGACTACCAGGGTATCTAATCCTGTTTGCTCCCCACACTTTCGTGCCTCAACGTCAGTTACTGTCCAGAAAGTCGCCTTCGCCACTGGTGTTCCTCCTAATATCTACGCATTTCACCGCTACACTAGGAATTCCACTTACCTCTCCTGCACTCAAGAAGTACAGTTTTAGTTGCAGTTCCTCAGTTGAGCCGAGGTATTTCACAACTAACTTGTTCTCCCGTCTACGCACCCTTTACACCCAATAATTCCGGATAACGCTCGCTCCCTACGTATTACCGCGGCTGCTGGCACGTAGTTAGCCGGAGCTTCCTCCTTAGGTACTGTCTTTTTTCTTCCCTAATGACAATAGTTTACAATCCGAAAACCTTCTTCCTATACGCGGCGTCACTGCGTCAGAGTTTCCTCCATTGCGCAATATTCCCGACTGCTGCCTCCCGTAGGAGTCTGGGCCGTATCTCAGTCCCAATGTGGCCGTTCAACCTCTCAGTCCGGCTACTGATCGTCGTCTTGGTAGGCCGTTACCCCACCAACTAACTAATCAGACGCAAGCTCATCTGTTAGCGGATTGCTCCTTTCCCACTAGCACCATGCGGTGTTTATGGCATATGTGGTATTAGCAATGATTTCTCATTGTTATTCCTCTCTAACAGGTAGATTGCTTACGCGTTACTCACCAGTCCGCCACTAAAGCCATTGTTATAAACTTCAATCAGATAAATCTTCAATTCATTTATAACGACTTCCGTTCGACTTGCATGTCTTATGTGCGCCGCCAGCGTTTATCCTGAGCCAGGATCAAACTCTCTTGTTATTGGTATATATATATTTCACATTTTTAATGTGTATACATATCTTTTTTGTTTGAGTTTTTTGACTCTTTTTATTCGCTTTCGCGTATTTTTTTGGTAGTTAATACTACCGCATTTTATTGGTTTCTCAAAGTTTATTGTTTACTTTTCAATGTGCTTTTATTTTTTCTCAATTCCTCGTTTATGGAATGTGTTTTATTGTACTATATTTCAAATTAAATGTCAACACTTTTTTAAAAGTTTTTTATATTTTTTTACGCCTTAAAAAAGTGCAAAATAATAAACTAGTATTTGATGTTTTTTATACAATTTGCTTTAACTTTACTAATTTATATTTTTGTTTTTCATTGTGTTCCTTGGTACATTTATAATGATACCATAACCTCTTTTCAAAGTCAATACTTTTTTGTTGTTTTTTGTGGAAATTTTTAGAAAAATTTTATATATCTACCAATATAACATCTTCGCCGATACATTTTATGTTTTGCCATTGAATTATAACTTCATTTCCACCTGAAAAAAAACCCATAATTTTATTGTTTCCAGGCACTATTATACTAGTTATAGTACCTGTTTCTAAATCAGCACATACATCTTGAACGAAACCAAGTTTTTTCCCATTATTTATATTAATAACTTCCTTATGTTTAAAATCCATACCTTTATTATTCATATTTTCCTCTTAATCAAAAAAATATTTTATACTATTATTATATATGTTTTATTAGTTATATATGATAGAAATATTATTTATGTGTCTACATTTTTTATTAATACAGAATCAAATTATTTATAAAGCCTTTTTATATGATTTATAGCATTTTTTTCTAATCTTGATACCTGAGCCTGTGATATTCCTATTTCATCAGCTATTTCTAATTGTGTTCTTCCTTCAAAAAATCTTTTTCCAATAATCATTTTTTCCTTTTCATTTAATTTTTTCATAGCTTCTATGATAGTAATTGTTTCTGCCCAGTAATTATCGCTATTCTTTCTATCGCTTATTTGATCTTCTATACTTAAATTATCTACATTGCTCCCATTTACTGGTTCTTGTAGCGAAATAGGCATTTGTATTGAATCTATACTCATTATAATATCTTCTTTTGATACATTTAATTTTTTTTCTAATTCCTCTAAAGTTGGCTCTCTATCATTCTTCTTTAAAAAACTTTCTTTTTCTGCCATTATTTTATATGCTAGTTCTTTAATAGATCTACTTACTCTTATTGAATTATTATCCCTGATATATCTTCTGACCTCACCCATTATCATTGGTACAGCATATGTTGAAAATTGAACATTTTGTTCTATATCAAAATTATCAATTGCTTTTATTAAGCCGACACATCCAATTTGAAACAAATCATCCGCATTTTCTCCTCTACTAAAGAATTTTCTTACTACGCTTAATACTAATCTTAAATTTCCATTTATAAATTTTGTTCTAGCTTCTGCATCTCCTTGCTTTATTTTTTTCAATAATTCTTCTTTCTCTTCATTTTCTAGTATAGGTAGTTTTGCAGTATTAACCCCACATATTTCTACCTTATTAATCAAATATAAAACCTCCCTTTAGAAATAATTACCTTTATTATTTCCAAAAAGAGTTAAATTTATACATAATAAAATTTGTTCTATCCCGTCTTACTAATGATTTCCTTTCTCATTTTTCCAATTATCTTTTTTTCTAGTCTCGAAATATAACTTTGAGAAATTCCTAACATATCTGCAACTTCCTTTTGAGTTTTTTCATTTCCACTTAAGAAACCAAACCTTAATTCCATTATATTTCTTTCTCTATTATTAAGTTTGCTTATAGAAGCTCTTAATAAATTTTTATCTACTTCATCTTCTAATCTTCTTGAAGTAACATCTGAATCTGTTCCTAATATATCTGAGAGCAATAATTCATTCCCATCTCCATCCTGATTTAATGGTTCATCTATTGAAATCTCACCTTTTATTCTATTACTTCTTCTAAGATACATAAGTATTTCATTTTCAATACATCTAGAAGCATAAGTTGCAAGTTTTATATTTTTATCTGTATTAAAAGTATTAATTGCTTTCATCAAGCCAATCGTTCCTATAGATATTAAATCTTCTATTCCCACTCCAGTGTTTTCAAATTTTTTTGCTATATATACTACCAATCTTAAATTTCTTTCTACTAAAGTTTTTCTAACTTCTTCTTCTCCATTAGATAATCTATCTAAAATTTCTTGTTCTTCTTTTGTATCTAGTGGCGGCGGTAACGTTTGGCTTCCACCTATGTAATATATAGGAAAATCTTCTTCATCATTTCCTATATATTTAACATATAATGTATTTATACTATTTTTTAATATTTGCAAAATATTCATACTAATCACTTTCCTTTCTGATATATAAGCTCAACCTTTTCAAGCATATCTAAACCAATCAATCCACAATATTTGTCTGTTTTGCTAAACTTTCTGTCATATATTCCTATTATTGCTTTTTCATTTATAATTTCTTCTACATCTGTTATAATCCTTATTTCGTCAGCTTTTATTCCTAAAATCATACCATTTTGTTTTCCAACAGATGTAAATGGAATTATTCTTAATCTTGATTTATGTTTATAATCTATTTCATCTTGATTTTTAAATTCACCTCCTAACATTTCTTTACTATTATCTAAAATTTCTTTAGGTAATAGCTCATAAAGCTTAGTTTTATCTATTAAAGCTACAGGGCTATTACTAATTGGGTCTTTTAGCATATTTCCTGTATCTAGCATTACTTTTAGTTTTAATTCCTTTTCTTCTAATCTTATATAGATTTCATATATTAGTTCCGATTTATTCATTCGGTTTTTTACTAATTTGAAAGATATATATGTAATTGTAAACCCTACTACTCCACCTAACAAAACTATTTTTATAGGATAGGTTCCTATAAAGACTCCATCTTTTATAAATATATCTTGTGGTTTTACTATATATAATAGTGCAAAAGCACATCCCCCCAATGCAAAAGATACTAAATAAAATACCACCAATTCTTTAATAATTCCTTTTATGTTTTTGGGGTTATAGGCTATATACACCATGCAAATAGACAAAATAATTTTTACAAATATATTTTCATACAGCTTAAAAATACCGCTATAAGCTAAAATTGCATAAATGGCACCAATCATACTAGATGCTAAAATTCTTAAATGTTTTACTTTTAATTTAATTATATAAGCTGTACCAAACAAAATTATATAGTTCATGCAAAGATTTTCTAGTAAAACTATATCAACATAAATTGTCACACTTTCCTCCATTTCTATGTCCTTATTGTACAACGTAAAACTTGAAAATACTGTCATTTTATAGACATAAAAAAAGAAATAATCTTATTTATTTCGATTATTTCTTTTCTGTTTTCTTTAAATCTATGTTATAAAAATAAACTTCGACAATATTTTTTATTTATTCATTCCTCTGTTTTTTCTTAAGAATGATGGTATATCTAAATTGTCAGCTGAGCTAGAATTATCTGCTGGATTTGGTATAGAATTGATTTTTCTATCCCAAGCTTTATCTACTATTTCTCCAACTGGTATGCTTGAAGCTATTCCTGGTTCTTTTTCAAACCCTGTTGCTATAACAGTTATAACAATATCTTCATCTAGGCTTTCATCTATAACTGCACCAAAGATAATATTTGCTTCTGGATCAACACTTCTTTGAACTAATTCTGCTGCTGTGTTTACTTCATGTAGTCCAAGGTTTGCTCCACCAGTAATATTAATTATAACTCCTCTTGCTCCTTCTATTGAAGTTTCTAGTAATGGACTTTGTATAGCTTGTTTTGCTGCATCTTCTGCTCTGTTTTCACCTGATGCTCTTCCTATACCCATATGAGCCATACCAGTATTAAGCATTATTGTTTTAACATCTGCAAAGTCTAAGTTTACTAAACCAGGTATTGCAATTAAGTCTGATATACCTTGTACACCTTGTCTTAATACATCATCAGCCATTTTAAAAGCTTCTACTATAGATGTTTTTCTATCTATTATTTGTAATAACTTATCATTTGGAATTACTACTAATGTGTCTACTTTTCCTTTTAAACTTTCAACTCCACGTTCTGCTTGTGATAAACGTTTCTTTCCTTCAAATGTAAATGGCTTTGTTACTACACCTATTGTTAAGATTCCCATTTCTTTTGCTGTTGCTGCAATTATTGGAGCTGCTCCTGTTCCAGTTCCTCCACCCATTCCAGCTGTAACAAATACCATATCTGCTCCACGTAAAGCTTCTGCAATTTCAGATTTGCTTTCTTCTGCTGCTTGAGCTCCTATATCTGGATTAGCACCTGCTCCTAATCCTCTTGTAATTTTTTCCCCTATTTGTATTTTTGATGCTGCTTTTGATAAAAGTAATGCTTGTCTATCTGTATTTACTGTAATAAATTCTACTCCTTTTATTCCTGAATCTACCATCCTGTTTACTGCGTTATTTCCTGCACCACCTACTCCTATTACTTTTATTGTTGCTGTTCCATCTAACATCACATTTTCGTCTGTATTATCCATGAACATAATGCTTATCCTCCTCAAAAATTTTATTTATATATTAAGAATAGAAAAATTCTTTTATTCTTTCTAGAACATTTTTTAAAATATTATCTTTAGATTTTGAATCTATACTGCTTGAAAGATTTTTTGCAAATGGTCTTGAAGCTATATATCTTACTAATGCATACGCTGTTCTATATTCTGGTCTTACCATACTTATAAGTCTACCTGTAGAAATTTTAACTGGTATATTTAAAATAATTTTTCCTGCAACATCGCTTTTATTTATTGTTGTAATTCCTTGTCCTGTTAAAATAACATTATTTATTCTAGGTTTTATTCCTTGTGCAGTTATATCTTTATTTACTAGTGAAAATATTTCTTCAATTCTAGCTTCTATAATTTCAATTAATTCTGAACTTTTTATAATTTTTCTATTTTCATCTCTACATGTACTTAGTAAAATTTCATTATCATTATCTATAAAAGATTTTAATGCTAATCCATATTGGTGTTTTAATTTATCTGCTTCTTCTTCAGATATATTTAAAACCAAAGCTATATCATTAGTTATGGTATCTCCGCCAAGTGGTATTGTGTTTGTGTATGAAAATGATAATCCTTCAAATACGCCTATTTCAGTATTTCCAGCTCCTATATCTAATAACATTACATTATCATTTAATTCATTTCCATCTAATACTATACTTCTTTCAGCTAAAGAAACTGGTACTAATCCATCAATATCCATATCAGCTCTTCTAAATATATTTGCTAATTGCTTCATATAATCTTTTTGAGCTAATACAATTTGTGTTTTTATTGTAAAACTAGAACTTAAACTTCCAACAGGATCTTGTACAACTTTTCCATTATCTAATATAAATTCGTCTGTAACTATATCTATTATTTGCATACCTTCTGGTATGTCTATATCTTTTGCTAGTGATATTGCTGATGCTACATCTCTTCCTGAGATACCTGCATATTTATCTTTGGCTTCTTTTGTTATACTATTTTGTACAATTGTAACATATTTCCCTGGTATAGTAAGATATGCTGAATTTATTTCCATTTCTGTTTCTTCTTCAGCCTCTTTTATTAACTTTGAAACTGTTGTAACTATTTCATTTTCATCTACTATTTTACCTTTTTTAATACCATTACATTTGCAACTTGTTGTACATAGGACTTCTATTTGGTTGAAATTATTGACTTCTCCAATAACCAAGCTTACTTTTGAAGTTCCAATGTCCATTCCTACGATTATATCTCCGATAGCCAAGGCACATTCCTCCAATTTTTTTACTGCTCTTATTTGCTCATTAGAATATTACATTTTTTTAAAAAAGTCAATAGGATTTGTAATATTTTTGTAATATTTTTGTAATATATTTGAAACATTGTATTATAATGTAGAATTCCGTAGAGTTTTATAATTTTAGTTCTCTCTTTCTTCTTTCTTTTCTTTATTAAAACTCCATTTTTCTATATAATATCTTCTAATTATTCCTAAATTGTTAAACATTCTTCCAACAAAAACTACTATAGCTGCTAGATATATATCAACATTTAGTTTTTGTCCTAAATATGTAAGTAACATTGCTAAAATTGCATTCCCAAAAAATCCTGATACAAATATTTTTAAATCAAAATTTTTCTTTAAGGTTGATGTTATTCCTCCAAAAACAGAATCTAAAGCTGCAATTATCGCTATTGCTAAATATCCTGAATATGTATATGAAATCATTGGTAAGTTTATTCCTATTAGAGCTCCTATTACACAACCTAAAATTATTGCTATTAAAATCACAATAAATTCCTCCTTTTATATTTTATTGTTCTACTTCTTGCATATATTTTATTTCAAAATCTCCACTATATTTTGGTATTTCTACTTTATTTTCCATCTTAGAGCTTGCTTTTAGTCCATCTACATTTGTTTTAGGTATAAATCCGCTTCCTTTTAAGTTTAATATACTAGATAGTTGTTCTTTATTCCCGATAGCTTTTATTACATACGGTCCTTCTATTCTTTGTAAATTTACCATAATATATGAATAATCTGCCATATCTATTATATCAGTAGTAGCTAAAACTCTATTCTCATTTATAGAAATTGCTTCTGCGCCTGCATATCTTAATTCATTTACTAAATCTAATAGATGCTCTGATATTACACTTCTATCTCCATCACTTAATGTAACAATAACTCCTTCTCCATATACATCTGTTTTTCCAACTTGTATATTTGATTCTTTTAGTTCTTCATCAACTAATTCCGCTGCTGCTTCATTATCAACAATTGTTTTATTATATTCTTCTATCTTTTGGTTAACATCTAAAAGTTGTGCATACACTTCTTCATACTTTGTTTTCCATTCAGATAATGCAGTTCTTAATTCTGATTCTCTCATATTTTCAATTTCTGTTAAATCAGTTTGTTCTATTGTTCTAAATTGCATAAGGGTTACACTTACTAATACTATACAGACAATGAAAATAACTATGGTAACTGCTGTTATATCTTTTCTAAATTTGAATTTTTTCATCATTCCATTTATTCCTTTCTAGTCTTATTTATTTTCTTTTAAATACTCGTAACTTATAACTCCAGAATATTTAGAAACCGTAATGCTATCTTTTTTAGTAACTTTAGCTGTATTTCCAGCATCTCTTATTACATCTAATATAGATCCAGCTCTTTCTAAAGCACCATATAAAAGGCTTTTAGAACCAATAGCTTTTATAATAAATGGACTTCCTATTCTTTCTCCATTTATTTTAATTATATTTCCTTCACAGGTAATTGCTGAAGTATTTACTATTCTTTGTCCATTTACTTCTATTGCTTCTGCACCTGCATTTTTTAGTTCATTTACTACCCATTGTATATCTCCATAGTGTATTAATTGATCTGATAGATTAAAGCTATTATTGGTATTTATTGAATCTTGAAGAATAATCTCCACACCTTCTCCTGTTACATTTGTGTTTCCTAAAATCATATTATTTTCTTTAAGCTCTTGCTCTTTTGCTTCCGCAGTAGAATCATTTTGTGTCGCTTCTTGTCTTACTTTTTCCAATTCTTTTTGAGCATTTTCTAAATCTTTATATGTAGTATCATATTTTTCTTTCATCTTTAAAACTTCATCTCTTAGTCCATTATCTGATAAAGTTTTTGAAACTGTTGAATTAGCTGAGCTCATAGTTCTTATTTGTACACAAATAGCTATTGTTAGTAAAAAGCACATTATACCTAATGTAATTGCAATTTGTTTTTTCTTCAAAGTATTTCCTCCTTTTTATATTTTTTCTCTAAAATATGGAGTTTCATTATTTAAATTAACATTTAAATATATGGTTCCCTCATATTTTTTCTCTAGCTCTAAAAATTTATCAATCCATAACATTTTTTCACTTAAGTTTGTTGTATCTCCTAAGTACACTTTTTTCTTTTCTTTTGCAAGTGTTAATATATAATTTGAATTATCGCTTATGTCTATTCTAGTAATTAAATCGCTTATATTTGCATCAACACTTTTAGCAGCTTCCATTATTTTAAGTACATCTCCTAAGTTTTCCAAATCTGTTTCTATTAGTCTATTTCCTTCTTTTATTTCTTCGGTTGTTGTTTTATATCCTTCTAATATAGGAAATTCTGCATTACTATCTGTAATCTCTAAAATATAACCCTGATTATTTATATATGCATATCCATTTCCAAATTCTAAAGCAAAAGTTGCTTCTCTTTCATATACATTTACTTCTACTGCATCTGGAAATTTCCTTTTTATTTCTACTTTATCTATGTAAGCATTTTCTTTTATTTTATCTGTTACATCGCTTGTCCTAAATTTAAAAATGTTTTCATTTATACTAAGTCCAGATAAACTTATAATAGTTTCAGAAGATATTTTTAAATTTCCTTCTACATATATATTAGTAATATTAAATATTGGTGATAGCATTGCATAAATTATTCCACCTATTAATATGGCTAATAAGGTTATCCATTTAGTAAATTTAAAAATTATTTTTTTCTTTTTTATCGCTAATTGTTCTTTTTTAGTAAGAGGCCTTGAATCATTTTTCTTACTTTTCTTTTTCGCTATATCCTTTTTTTTGCTTTCATTTGGTTTATTGTTAGTTTCTTCATAGTTTTCTAAATATTTAGATTTTATAACTACGCTATCATCTACTTTTGTTTTACTTACTTTGATTTGTTTATTTTTATTACTCTTTGATTTTGTTTTCTTATCCTTATCAGCTTTTTTTCTTTCTTTAGCATTAACTACTGGTTCATCGATTCTTTTAAGTCCTATTACAATTTCTTCGTCAAAGCTAAATTTATCTTCTTTTGTGCTTTTTGTAATATCTGTTTTTGCTTTTACGCTTCTCTTTTTATTAGATTTCTCAATATTTTCCTTAGTCTTTTTTGGCATTTACTCACCTTCTTTTAAAGTTATATTTGCTCCTAACTTTATTAATTTTTTATCTAAATTTTCATAACCTCTTAATATATATTCTATATCAGTTACTTCTGTTTTTCCTTTAGCTACTAGTCCTGCAACTACCATTGCTGCTCCACCTCTTAAATCCGTACTTGCAACCTTTGCTCCTGATAATTTTCTTACTCCTTTTATAATTGCTGTTTTTCCTTCTATTGTAGTTTTTGCACCCATCTTCTTAAGTTCTGCCATATATTTATATCTATTTTCAAATATATTCTCAATTATTACAGATGTTCCTTTAGCAGTTGTAAGCATACTAGCAAATACAGATTGCATATCTGTTGGAAAACCTGGATATGGCATAGTTTTAATATCTACAGCTTTTAGTTTTTTTGGTGCTTCTATATATATACTATTTTTATTTTTTTCTATCTTGCATCCTGCTTCTTCTAGTTTATTTATTACTGGCACAATATTCTCTGTTATAACATTATTTAGTTTCGCTTTTCCTCCTGTTGCTGCCACCATACAAAGCAAACTTCCTGCTTCTATTCTATCTGGCATTATATTATAACTTATATCTTTTAGTTTTTCTACCCCTGTAATTTTTATATTGCTTGTTCCAGCACCTTCTATTTTAGCTCCCATCTTGTTTAAGCAATTTGCTAAATCTACTATTTCTGGCTCCATTGCTGCATTTGTAATATTGGTTTCACCTTGTGCATAGACAGATGCTAAAATAATGTTTTCTGTTGCTCCTACACTTGGAAAATCCAAGTCTATATTTGCCCCTATTATTTTATCACATTTACATATAATAAATCCAGCATTTTCCACAATATTTATTCCTAATTTTTCAAAACTTTTTAAATGAAGATCTATTGGTCTTGCTCCAATATCGCAACCCCCTGGATATGAAAACCTTACCTCTCTAAATCTTCCTAAAATTGCACCTGCTAAAATAACAGTTGAACGCATTTGATGCATTAAATGTTCTGGTATTTCTTTTTTAGTAATATTCTTTGAATTTATTTCTATCTTTCCTTTATGTTTCTTAATTTTACATCCAATAAATTTTAAGATTTCTTGTGTTATTCTTGTATCTCTAATTTCTGGAACATTATATAATTTTGTTGTTCCGTTTGTTTAATATGCTGGCAGCTAAAATTGGAAGTGAAGCATTTTTTGAACCTGATACATCTACTTCTCCTTCTAATCTTTTTCCACCTTCTATTATGTAACTTGGCATTTTACTCATTCCTTTCATAAGATAATCTATTTTTATTTTAGAATTTTATTTTTGCTATATCTTATGTTAAGATGACATAAAAGGTGAATATGGTTTTTCTAGTTTATTTTTTACTGTCAGAATAGCAAGAAAAGTTCTAAAATTTCAAGTCATTGCTTGAAATCTTAGAACTTTTTCAGTTGGCAACAATTTGTTTCCAACTGGTTAGTATTTCTATCCTGTTGAATTGTCTAAAAGTTCTTACAAGTTGATTGAAAAACTAACCTCCAGTCTTTATGTGATAATTTATTTTAGTTTCATTTTATCAATTTGTTTCAATTCTTTTTGTTGCTCTTTTTCAATTTGCTTTGCACTCTTACTTGGTGTTGGTAAATCTTCTGGCATAGTACCTCCAATTCTTTTTATAGTTTGCCTAACAGCCTGTCCAACATTATGATGAGTAATACATGCATCATCTTCATTATTTATATTCTTATTTTTTAAAACCTCATCTGTTTGTGTAATTCTAAATAGATTAGCTGCTAGTTCTGTACTGCTCATATAGTCTAATATATCTTCTTTATCTGTTATTCCTTTTCTATTTGCAATATCTTTAGCTGTTTCTCCATTATATAGTCCTCTATATCCATAATTATTAAATTTCCCATAATTTTTGACACCTGCTAATTTGGCTGTATTGAATAAATATTTATTTTTATCTTTTACATTTCTTCTAGTATATAATCTTTTCTCATCTTCACTTAATTGTTCATATTCTTGTCTTGTTATTTCTTGTTTCCTAGTTTGTACTGCAAAATAAGTTTGCGCTAATGCTATTGCTTTTTTTCTACTATCTCCATTTTGTGCAATTAAATAGCATGCATACCTAGTTAGTTTAAAGTCATCAATTACCTTTTCAGCGCCCTTAGGCATTTTTATCGTTTTGCCGACATCGGCAAAATGTTCAAATATATTGATATTACTATTTTTGCAAGATTCTTTTGCTTTTTCAATTACTTTAACAAAATTTCCCCATTTGCTATATTCCAACATTGTCATTAGTTCTCTAGCATACCAAATTTCCACTCCATTCTCATCTATATGTTTAATGCTTTCAAAGTCTTTCTCTGTTTTATTTACTAAATCATTTGACATATATCTCATCTCCTTTTTCACTTGTTCGGAAATTCCGAACAGTTGAATATTTTTACTTATATCATATCTCTTACAATTATTCAATATATTTACGAAAATTTGTTCTTGCTTTTTATTTATATTTTTCTTGTATCCTATCAAATATAATATCGCTGAATATCTGTTTATAATCTTGGGTATCACCTATATTTGATTTTGGACATATAAAAACTGCAAATGGCAATTTATAGAGCTTGTATGTATTGCTAAAGAAACAGATAATATTGAAAAAGTATCAACTTGTAAATGTTAAAATAAAACTGATAGAAAAATTCAAAATAAAATTGATAGAATTC
>CAMMTN010000035.1 GCA_946499885.1 uncultured Clostridium sp.
GAAATAAAAGAGCTTTAATCCTTCAAGCAGAAGGTGAAAGACAATCTGCAATCACACTTGCAGAAGGTAAAAAAGAAGCTGCTATTTTAGAAGCTGAAGCTGATAGAGAAGCTAGAATAAGAAGAGCTGCGGGTGAAGCTGAAGCTATAAAGAAAGTTGCTGAAGCTAAAGCTGAAGAAGTACATATGGTATATGAAGCTATGATGAAAGCAAAACCAGACGAAAAATTAGTACAACTAAAATCTCTAGAAGCACTAAAAGAAGTTGCTCATGGAGAAGCTAACAAAGTATTTATTCCATTTGAAGCAACAAACGCACTTTCTAGTTTAGGAGCTGCTGCTGAAATGTTTAAAGAAGAGAAAAAATAACTTAATACGGAAATATTATAAAATGTTTCTATAATAAATAGTTCAATGTCAATAGTTGGGGTGGAAAACCTTGAAAGTTTCCCACCCCAACTATTGACATTAAGCCACAATATTATCTCTTACTTATATATGTTAAATAAAAGTATAAAGTAAATTCTATGTTACTATTATTAATTAATGTTCTATTTCTTTATCATCTGAAATAGTCCTTTTCTGTACACTTTCTAGTGTTTGTTCAGTATTACCTAAATTTTCTAGCTTAACTTTTATTCCTTCTATTTTATTCTTCCCTTTGCCTTTACCACCATAATTATTTACGTCTTCATCTATTTTTTCTCTACTTTTTGCTAAATATGCTTCTTTCTTATCAGAAGAATCTGGATTTAAATCTATTTCATCATTTATATCCTCTTCACTTTTAGCCATACTCCATAAAGATAATATAGGAGAAAATATTATTTGTACAAAACTAAGTTTTACATCTCCATCTACTACATTTTTCATCGTTTCACCTCATTTTAGCAAATTTTTATTTGCTTTAAAAAAAATCTATTTTTATATTAACATAATTTTACAAAAAAATCAAGTCCTACCCCATATAATCTCTTAATTTTTTGCTTCTGCTTGGATGTCTTAATTTTCTTAAAGCCTTTGCTTCAATTTGTCTTATTCTTTCTCTAGTAACATCAAATTGCTTTCCAACTTCTTCTAGAGTCCTTGCTTTTCCATCTTCTAAACCAAATCTTAATTTTAATACCATTGCTTCTCTTGGTGTTAGGGTATCCATTACTTCTTCTAATTGCTCTCTTAATAATGTATGTGCTGCTGAATCTTGTGGAGCTGGACTATCTTCATCTTGTATAAAATCTCCTAAATGGCTATCTTCCTCTTCTCCTATAGGAGTTTCTAATGATACTGGATCTTGTGCTATTTTTTGTATTTCCATTACTTTTTCAACACTAATTTCCATTTCTTTTGCTATTTCTTCTGGAGTTGGTTCACGTCCATTTTGTTGTAACAATTGTCTTGAAGTACGAATTAATTTATTTATTGTTTCTACCATATGAACTGGTATTCTTATTGTTCTTGCTTGGTCTGCAATAGCTCTTGTAATAGCTTGTCTAATCCACCAAGTTGCATAAGTACTGAATTTAAATCCCTTGTTATAGTCAAATTTTTCTACTGCTTTAATTAGTCCCATATTTCCTTCTTGAATTAAATCTAAAAATAGCATTCCTCTACCAACATATTTTTTAGCTATACTTACAACTAATCTTAAGTTTGATTCAGCAAGTTTTTGTTTTGCTTCCTCATCACCTTTAACTATTTTTTGAGCTAATTCTGCTTCTTCTTCGTATGTAAGTAAAGGTATTTTTCCTATTTCTCTTAAATACATTCTAACTGGATCGTCTACACTAATCCCTTCCAAATTAGTTATATTCATATCTTCAAGTTTTATTTCTTCTACATTTTCTAAATCTTCTATATCTGGCTCATCTAGATCATCATTTAAATCAACACCTAAATCTTCAAAAGCATCAAATACCTTATCTATTTCTTCTGGATTTGTATTATCTAATTCTGTTGCAAGTTCTGCATAAGTCATCTTTCCATTTTTCTTTGCTTTCTCTATTATTTTTTGTACCTTTTTTTCTGTAACTTCTTTATCATTTTTTTCAATTTCTTGCTCTTGATTAATATTTTCTATTTCTTCATTTAATACTTCATTTTTTTCAGTCTTTTTCATTAATATTCCCTTTCCTTTCTATACACAATGTTGTGAAAAAGAATTACTATTTTCATCACTTAATTTTAGCTAATTTTAAAATTACTTCATTTAACTTTCTTTCTAGCTCGTTTACTTCATCCTTATTTATATTTTCAGTATTTTCCAACTTTTTTATAATTGAATTACGTAAATTTACTAGTTTCTCTTTATTATATATATTTATCAAATCTTCTATACATTTATCTATATCAGACACTCCAAAATCGTCTGCCATTATTCCTGATAAATAATTTATAATATCTTCTTCTTCAAAATAGTCCAATATGTTTTCTTTTATTTTTTTTTCATATTGCTCATAAATTCTAGAAATAATTATTTTATTTGTTTCAGATTTTATATCTTCTACAGTTATAATATCCTTTATTTTTTTATATGTAGCTTCTGGATAATTTACTAATATATATATAACCATTTTTTCTCTTTTTATTATAGCTTCGTCTAATTTTTCTGGTTCTTCCTTTTTTATATAAGTTTTTATTGGAGCTTTTTCCAAAACTTTCTTATCACTTGATTTGCTATAAATTAATTTATTTACTTCTCCATATATAGCTTCTTTAGAAATTCCATATTCTTTTGAAATTTTATCAATATATATTTCTTTTTCCATGTTATTATCAACTTTTGATAATATTTTTGCAATTTCATTTAAAAACTTAATCTTATCATTTACATTGTTTATATCTAAATTTTGTTTTAATATTTTTACTTTAAATTCAACTAATGAAATTGCTGAATCTACACATTTTTGAAATCTTTCTGGTCCATATTTTATAATAAATTCATCTGGATCTTTTGCTCCATATATTTGAAGTACCCTAATGTCACACCCCATATTTTGAAGTATTTCCATTCCTCTTAACGTTGCTGCTTGTCCTGCACCATCCGCATCATATCCTATTATTACTTGTTCACTATGTTTTCTTAATAGTCTACCTTGCTGCTCAGTTAAAGCTGTTCCCAAAGATGCTACAACATTAGTAATACCTCTTTGATATAAAGAAATAGCATCCATATATCCTTCAACAATTATTATTCTTTTAGTATCTCCTTTTTTTGCAATATTTAGTCCAAATAAATTTCTACCTTTGCTATATACTATATTTTCTGGTGAATTTATGTATTTAGGTTTGCTATCATCTAAAACTCTACCTCCAAATGCAATAAATTTTCCTGTTGCATCTTGAATTGGTATCATAAGTCTTTTTCTAAATCTATCAATAAATTTTCCATTATCCGTTTTATTTACTAAACTAGAAGCCAATATTTCTTCTTCTGTGAAGCCTTTTTGTTTCAAAAGCTGATATAACTCATCAAAATTACCAGAATACCCTATTAAAAATGACTTTAAAGTTCTATTATCTAACTTTCTCTTTTTTATATATTCTTGGGCCTCTTTTGATGTAGGTTTGTACAAATTTTCATGATAAAATTTAGCTGTTATCTCATTTATTTCATATACTTTTGACTTTAATATAGCTCTTTTATTATCTGCAAAGCTACTATCTAGTGTAGGAAGCTGAATGTTAGCTCTATCTGCTAATAATTCTAAAGTTTCTCTAAAATTAAGATTTTCTATTTTACTAACAAAATGTATAACATTTCCGCCAACTCCACAGCCAAAGCAATGAAAGATTTGTTTATCTGGAGACACAGAAAAAGAAGGCGATTTTTCTTTATGAAATGGACATAGTCCAAAAAAGTTTCTTCCACTTCTTTTTAGTATTACATATTGGGATATTACATCAACTATATCGTTATTATTTCTAATCTCTTCTATTAATTCCTCACTATATTTTACCAATTTTTTCTAACCTTTCTTTCATATACTTATTTTATTCGACATAAAGTATTTAATTCCTTCTTATGCACTTACATTTTTTACCTAGAACCTTTCACTTTATTTTCTTATTTATATATGCAAGTATTGATTTTATACTATATTTAAACTATATACCTCTCCTAGATTTCTTACATAATATTACTTTTCTTAATAGATAAAAAATCGCATCTTTCTTTAGACGCGACTTCTCCTTATGTATTCTTAATTCTATAAATTTTCACTTGTTCCTGTTCCATCAAATGGAATAAACTTGCTTGCTATATTTGGATTAATTTCTATATTTTCTTGAGGTAATTTATATTCATCAAATGATATATTTATTTTATTTTCTACTAATTTTTCAACTTCATCTTGTGAAGCATGCTCTGCTAAAACTAATTCACTTACTAATATTTGTTTAGCATTATTAAGCATTTTCTTTTCTCCTGTAGATAGTCCTTTTTCTTTTTGTTTGAAGCTTAAATTTCTAACTACATCTGCGACTTCATATATATCTCCACTTTTCATTTTATCCATATTATCTCTATATCTCTTGTTCCAATTTTGAGACATTTCTGTTTCATTTTCTCCTAAAACAGACATAACTTTTACTGCTTCATCTTTGTTTATTATATTTCTAACACCAACTTCTTCTGCTTTATCTGTTGGCACCATTACTTTTACTTCACCTGGCATCTTTATTATATAATAATTCTGTTTTTCTCCTAATATATCTTTTTCCTCTATTGCATCGATTGTTCCTGCTCCATGCATTGGATAAACTATTTTGTCACCTACATTAAACATATAGGTCCTCCTTTCTAATGTATTATTTCGAATATATGAAGTTAAAGAAAGGGTTTGTTTCTCTTTTTCAACTACATCTCTATTATACACCAAAAAAAGGTAAAAGTCAAAGCTCTTACCTCTACTTTTTATGTTTATTTTTGCTAGAATCCTTGCAACATAATGGATACAAAAAAATAATTTTTTTTGCAATTTTATATGGCTGTTTTTTATAATTATGTATACTGTTTTAGATAATTCTTGTGCATCGGAGGTTTTAGCAATATATTGTTTTTCATAGGTTATTTATTAGTTGATCCAAATCCACCTGTTCTTTCTCCTTGTGCCGCATCATCATCTGTTATTAAATATTTTTGGAATATAACTTGCCCTATTATATCTCCTTTTTTTACTTCTATATCATGATCTTGGAAATTAAAATATTGAAAATAAAAATGTCCATCATTTGATTCATTTCCATAATAGTCTGCATCTATTACACCTATACTATTTGCCATTACAAATCCTCTTTTAGGACCACTACTTCTATTAACTAACATATACCATTCATCATTTTGGCAATATGCTTTTAATCCTGTTGGTATTAATGTTGGTTTTATTCCTGGTTTATATGCTGGAATTACAACATCTTCAGCAGCTTCTACATCATATCCTGCTGAATATTTTGTTTTTCTTACTGGTAAGTGTATATCTTTATCTTCCCATCCTTTTGCAATTTCAAATCCTCTTAATTTTTCCATCTGTATCATCCTTTCTTTTTTATCTTTGGTTATTATATAATATTTTTATTTTTTGTCAACCTGTTTTTTTGCTCCGTCCTTAAAATAGGTTGACACTTTGGCTAAAAAATACATAGTATATATAGAGGTGACTTTATGAAAACTTTACCATTAACAAAATTAGAGCTATACTCTACTGGAATTATAAAAGAAATAAATTGTAAAAATAATATAAAAAGGCGTTTATTGGATTTAGGATTAATTCCTAATACCCCTATTACTCCTATATTAAAAAGTATATCTGGTGATCCTATTGGTTATGAAGTAAGAAATATTATTTTAGCTATAAGGAAACAAGATGCTGAAAAAATTATAGTATTTGCAAAATAGGTATATTTGGAGTATACTATATTTATGGTTATAGATATTTCCTTAAAAATCTAAATTTATAAATAAGAAGGATTTATTTTGAATAAATATATTGATTTAAGAAATAAAAACAATTTTTCAGAATTAGAATATGCAGGAAACGTTATTAAGTCTGGAGGGCTTGTTTTGTTTCCTACTGAAACTGTATATGGTTTAGGTGCAAACGGACTTAATGAAAATGCTGTAAAAAAAATATATGTTGCAAAAGGTAGAAGTTCTGATAACCCTTTAATTTTGCATATTTCAAATATGGACATGCTTTCTCAAATAGCAACAAACATTTCAGATTTAGAATATAAATTAATGAATGCTTTTTGGCCTGGTCCATTTACTATAATATTAAATAGAAAAAAAGTTGTACCTAATATTGTAACTGCTAATCTTGAAACAGTTGGTGTTCGTATGCCTAGCAATAAAATTGCACAAGAACTTATATCTTATGCTGGTGTCCCTATTGCAGCTCCAAGTGCTAATATATCTGGAAAGCCTAGTGGAACTAATATTCAAGATATTTTTGATGAGCTTTCATCTAAGGTAGATTGTATTGTTGATGGTGGAACTTGTGAAGTTGGGCTAGAATCAACTGTTGTACGTGTTATTGATGGTATTCCTACTATTTTAAGACCTGGTAAAATCACCCCAGAACAAATAAAAAATGTAGTTGGCATTGTAAAAATAGATAAGCACATATTTTCTAAATTAGAAGAAAATGAAAAAGTTTTATCTCCTGGTATGAAATATAGACACTATGCTCCAAATAGTAAATGTGTATTAGTTTATAGCAAAGATAATGATTTACTAGTAAATAAAATAAAGGAATTTGCAGTACAATATACCTCTCCTCTTATTTTATCTTCTACAGAAAATAAATCTTTTTATGGAGACAACTTAGTAATTGATATCGGTTCAAAATTTAATTTAAATGAGATTGCAAAAAATATTTTTACAATTTTAAGAAAAGTAGATAGCTTTAGTCCTGATATAGTGATTATTGAAGGTGTAGCTCAAGAAGGATTAGGACTTGCTATTATGAACAGGCTAATTAGAGCTTGTGAATATAATTATATTGAAGTGTAAGTATTTTTAAAGAATGAAATTTAATATATTTTTACAGTTTCTAACTAGTTATTTCCATACAAACTAATGTAATTTTTACATTAGTTTGTATGTTTGTATATATCTTAATTACTTTCTTATTTCAAGTAGCTAAATTCCATACCCCTGTTGTTACCATGCAAAGCACTATTCCACATACTGTAGGAAGTAAAAATGCTAATCCTACCCATTTCCAACTTCCTGCTTCCTTCTTTATGGTAAGAAGCGTTGTTGTACATGGAAAATGCAATAAAGTAAATATCATTACATTAATTGCAGTAAGTAATGTCCAGCCATTTTGAATTAAAATTTGTCCTATGCTAAATGTATTTTCTAAATCGACTAAACTTCCGCTTCCCATATAACTCATCAAGATTATTGGAAGTACAATTTCGTTTGCTGGAATTCCTAATATAAATGCAGTTAAAATATACCCATCTAATCCCATAAGTCTTGCAAATGGATCAAAAAAGTTAGCTATATATGTTAATATACTTACATTTCCTATATTAATATTTGCAAATAACCATATTACAAGACCTGCTGGAATTGCAACCACTATAGCCCTTCCTAGTACAAATAATGTTCTATCAAAAATTGATCTAACTAATACTTTTCCTATTTGCGGTTTTCTATATGGTGGTAATTCTAATATAAATGAAGTAGGAATTCCTTTTAATATTGTTTTTGAAAGTAATTTTGAAATAAGTATTGTCATAAATATTCCAAGTAATACTACTAATAAAACTACTATTGTAGCAATTATTGAAGAATTTCTACTTGCAAATAAACCTCCAACAAAAATACTAGCTATTGTTATTAAAAATGGAAATCTTCCATTACATGGTACAAATGAATTAGTTAGTATAGAAATTAGTTTTTCTCTTGGTGAATCTATTATTCTACATCCTGTTACTCCTGCACTATTACAGCCAAATCCCATACACATAGTTAGTGCTTGCTTTCCGCGAGCTTCCTGCTTTTCTAAAATATTTATCCAAATTAAATGCTATACGTGGCAAAAATCCCACATCTTCTAATAAAGTAAATAATGGAAAAAATATAGCCATTGGTGGTAACATTACTGCAATTATCCATGTTAATGTTTTATATATACCATCAATTAGTAAGCTTTTTAGCCAAACTGGTGCTTTAAAAATTTCAAATACATATATAATTTTTTCTTGTAACCATCCAAATAATTGAGATAACCACTCTGACGGATAGTTTGCTCCTACTATAGTAATGTAAAATATTAAACCTAAAAATAATATCATTATAGGTATTCCAAATGTTTTAGATGTTAATATTCTATCTATTTTTCTATCTTTTGCGTTATAGTCTTTCTTCTTTAAGCTAACTACATCTTTTACTACATTCTCAGACATAAATATTATACTTGAAATCATTTTATCTTTTACTTCTTCTTTTTTTATTCCTTTTGCTTCTAATATATCCTTAATTTTTAATTTCTTTTCTAGTAACTCTTTGTCATTTAAATTAATATTAAAATTTTCTTCTATGGATTTTAATATTTTTTCATTTCCATCTATTATTTTTAATGATATCCACCTAGATTTATTTCTTTCATTTTCCTTTAGCAGTTTACTTACTTTTTCTTCTAATATATCCACACTTTCTTCAATAAATGGTTCATACTTTATTATTCTTGGTTTAGTTTTAATTTCTCCGATTGCAAACTTTTTCTACTTTTTCCATAAGTTTATCTAAAGTTTTCTTTTTTCTTGCAGTTGTTCCTACCACTGGTACTCCTAAACATTTTTCTAATTCTTCAAAATCTATATGTATTCCTTTTTTTTCTGCTTCATCTAATAAATTTACACATACCACCACTTTATCTGTTATTTCCATTATTTGATATGCTAAATTTAAATTTCGTTCCAAAGATGTCGCATCTAATATTACCACTGTCGCATCTGGTTTTCCAAAGCAAATATAATTTCTTGCAATTTCTTCTTCCTCTGAATTGGACATAATAGAATATGTACCTGGAATATCTACTAATAAAAAGTTATTTCCATTAAATTTACAAATTCCTGCTGCATTTGCTACAGTTTTTCCGTGGCCAATTTCCTGTATGTTGATGCATTCCCGTAAGCCCATTAAAAATAGTGGATTTTCCTACATTTGGATTTCCAGAAATAGCTATTTTATATTTACATTTTTTGGCCATAGCTTCAATATCATCATTTAGAACTTTTTTTCCTGTCGATGTATTTGTAAGTCCCATTTTCAACCCCTTTTCTGTATATATTTCACTACATTTTATGCTATTAAAAAAAATCGGTTACTTGACTTTTGCCAAATTTTATAATATTATAATGCATGAAAAAATAAATTTAGGAGGTAATATTATGGAATTAAAAGGTTCAAAGACAGAAGCTAACTTAAGAGCTGCTTTTTCTGGAGAATCAGAAGCAAGAAATAAATATACATATTTTGCAAGTGTTGCAAAAAAAGAAGGGTATGAGCAAATAGCCGCAATATTTTTAGAGACAGCTGAAAATGAAAAAGAACATGCTAAATTACATTTTAAATATTTACAAGGAATTGGAGATACAAAATCAAACTTAGCAGATGCTGCTGCTGGAGAAAATTATGAATGGTCAGATATGTATCCAACTTTTGCTAAAGAAGCTGAAGAGGAAGGTTTTATGGAAATAGCTGCTACTTTTAGAGGAATTGCTGAAGTAGAAAAACACCATGAAGAAAGATACAAAAAATTATTAGAAAATGTAGAAAATGGAGAAGTTTTCAAAAAAGGAAGTATTGTTGTTTGGAAATGTAGAAACTGTGGACATATCCATGTTGGACTAGAAGCTCCATCAATTTGTCCTGTTTGTAAACATCCTCAAAGTTATTTTGAAGTAAATAGTGAAAATTATTAAAATCAAGGGCAACTTATGTTGCTCTTTGTTTTTTACAACCTAAAATGGAGCTTACAGATATAATTATTTTAGTATAATTACATTTGTAAACTCCATTTTCACTATATTATATTTTTTTCATAACAATACTTTTCAAAATTAATACAAAATTGATTTAATATATCTTCTCTTGAAAAATTTATTTTAAATTCTTTTTTTAATGAAGTTGCAATATCCTCTATCCCATTATTAAAATTTTCCCCATTGATATTAATACCTATTCCTATAAGCAAATACCTTATTTTTTCTCCTTTTGTGGCTACTTGTGTTAAAATTCCTCCCATTTTCTTTCCTTTTAAAATAATATCATTTGGAAATTTTATTTCTAATTCTAAATCATATAATTTCTTAATAGCATTTATTATGCATTTTGCTATATCTAAAGTTAGATTTTCTAATTGCTTAATATCGCATTTTGGATATAGTATTATAGTAAATGTTAAATTTTTATCTTTTTCTGAATACCACTTTCTATCATGCGTTCCTTTTCCTTTTGTTTGATAATCAGTTATTACTATTGTTCCATTTTCTATATTTTTCTCTATCAATTTTTTAGCTTCATTTTGTGTTGATTCTAATTCTTTAAAATATATTTGTTTTCTTGCAATTATTTTTGTATCAAAAAAATATTCCATTTTTTATTTCCTTTTTAATAAAATTATTATTATTATAGCATCTATTATACTATTTGTCTATTTAATGAATATTATTTATTATTTTTCACATACTACTAGTATATGTTTTAGTTTGTATACATTTACTTTGTAGTTTCTGTAATTTATTTCGTATACATGCTATATTCATTTCAGAATTTAAAAAGAGGTGAAATAGATGGCGCTAGATTATAATATTATTGGAGAAAGATTAAAAAAAGCAAGAACGGATAAAGGATTAACTCAAGAAAAACTAGCTGAAAAGCTTGATGTTTCTATTGCTTTTTTAAGCAGAATAGAACGCGGAAGTTCACATATTAGCCTAAAAAGATTAAGTCAAGTTTGTGATATTCTAAAAATAAGTGAAGGTTCAATTTTAAATGGTTCTTCAAATGATTCTACAACTTACCTTTCTTCTGAATTTGAAAATTTACTAAAAAATACAAGTCCTGAAAAGCAAAAGTTAATTTATAAAATTGCAAAAGTCATTAATGAAGACTAATAGTATATTTTTTTCTATATCATCTATAATAATATAGATGATATTTTTTATTATTTTTCGACATTTAGTTGATATAGTATTAATTTTATGATATGATAGTATATGCTGATTAATTTAAGAAATGGAGGTTTTTATATGGATTTTAATCAATGGAATAATTTTAACAAAGATGGTGAGTGGACAAAAGAAATAGATGTTAGAAGTTTTATTCAATCTAACTATACACCTTATGAAGGAGATAGCAAGTTTTTAACTGGTGCTACAGACAAAACAAAAAAATTATGGGATAAAGTATTGGAGCTTTATAAAAAAGAAAGAGAAAGTGGTGGAGTTTTAGACGCTGATTGTAAAACACCATCTTCTATAAATGCTTATGAAGCTGGATATATAGACAAATATTTAGAGGAAATAGTAGGTCTTCAGACAGATGCGCCTTTAAAAAGAGCAATTATGCCAAATGGTGGTATAAGAATTGTTGAAAAATCAGCTGAAAGCTATGGATATAAAGTAGATCCAGAAACTGAATACATTTATCATAATTTAAGAAAAACACATAATGATGGAGTTTTTCAAGTTTATACTCCTGATATTAGAGCTGCAAGAAGTTCACACCTTCTAACAGGTCTACCTGATGGATATGGACGTGGAAGAATTATTGGTGATTATAGAAGAGTTGCACTTTATGGTGTTGACGCTTTGATTGCTGAAAAGAAAACTGAACTTGAAATATTAGATACAGATGAATTTACTGAAGATATAATCAGAAAACGTGAGGAAATCGCTGATCAAATAAAAGCTTTAAATGATTTAAAAGCAATGGCTGCTAAATATGGATTCGATATATCTATTCCAGCTTCAAATGCAAAAGAAGCTATTCAATGGCTATACTTTGGATATTTAGGTGCTGTAAAAGATCAAAATGGTGCTGCAATGAGTTTAGGTAGAACATCTACCTTCTTAGATATATATATCGAAAGAGATATTCAAAATGGTACTTTAACAGAAGAATTAGCTCAAGAATTAATGGATCATTTTGTAATGAAATTAAGATTAGTAAGATTCTTAAGAGCTCCAGAATATAATGCACTATTTAGTGGAGATCCTGTTTGGGTAACAGAAAGTATAGGTGGTATGGGAATTGATGGTAGAACATTAGTTACTAAAAACTCATTCAGAATGCTTCATACTTTAGATAACTTAGGCCCTGCTCCTGAACCAAACTTAACAGTATTATGGTCAAATAACCTTCCAGAAGGATTTAAAAAATATTGTGCAGATATTTCTATTAGAACATCTTCTATTCAATATGAAAATGATGATTTAATGAGAATTACTTTAGGTGATGATTATGGAAT
>CAMMTN010000036.1 GCA_946499885.1 uncultured Clostridium sp.
AATTTTTTTTTAATTTTTTCAAAAATCTATTGACTTTTCATAGTTGGTCTCCTTAAATTAATATTTAGCATAAGTTTATCATTAAAAAGATAAATTATCAATTTGAGTGAACAGATAGTCAAAAAATTAGTTACTATTTAATGACATTAATAAAGATAATCACATAAAGCTATATATATTTAAAATATAGTTAAAACATTAAAAAGTAATAAAAAAGTGATAAGAATTTAACAAGATTTAGCAAAATTGTGGTATAATATTAATATAAATTCTAAAAAGGAGATGAAAGATTATGACAATGAAGCAAAAAGAATTATATAATGTAATCGAAGGTTTACCAGAGGAATTATCAAATAAAGTTATAGACTATATAGAATATCTTAAATTCTCTTATATGACAAAAGCTCCAGATGATTTAATTATAAAAGATGATAAAGATTTATTGGAAAAATTAAAAAAAGGTATGGAAGATACTAATAATGAAAAAGTATGTTCTGTAGAAGAAGCATTTGAAGAAGTTAAGGAAATTTTAGCAAATTAAAATGGAGGTTTTGATATTGGAAGAATATAAGGTAGAATTATCTATCCAAGCAAAAGAGGATTATAAAAGTATTATTAGATATATAAAATACAAATTATTAGAGCTAAATATTGCAGAAAGATATGCTGAACTAATAAAGAATGAACTTAATACATTAAAATATAGTCCACAAAAATTTGCTATAATTGACTATGATATTATAAAGCAATATAAATTTAGAAAACTAATTATTAAAAATCATATTGCATTTTACCGAATTAATGAAGATAAAAGAATAGTAAATGTAGAAAGAATTTTGTATGGTGGAACCGACTGGAAAAATAAATTATAATTAAAAGGTAATAAAAAAAGTAGTAAGGCATATACATATTCTAGAGGGATGTGTATATGTTTATTTTAGGAAAAAAAAGATTAATTATAATGACGAGTATAATATTTGTATCATTATATGCATTTTCATTTAAGATTGCAAATCAAAATTTTACAAATGCAGAAAAAACATCGCAAACTGTTGCACTTCCAGTTACCAATAAAGTAATAATAGTGGATGCAGGACATGGAAGCCCAGATGAAGGGGCAGAAAGTAATAGTGGAACAACAGAAGCACAAATAAATCTGCAAATAGCACTAAAAGTACAAACTTTATTAGAACAAAGTGGATCTACAGTAGTTTTAACACGTTCAGATGAAAATGAAATTTATGATGTGGGAAGTAACACAATAAGAGAAAAGAAAATATCAGATATAAAAAATAGAGTAAAAATTGGAAATGAGTCTAGCGCAGATGTATTTGTTTCAATACATTTGAACAAAATAGATGAGGCACAGTATTATGGTTGGCAAACTTTCTACAACAAAATAAATGAAAATAGTAAAAAGTTAGCAACCTGTGTGCAAAACGGTTTAAATGAAGCAATACAAAAAGAAAATAAAAGAGTACCCGCACAGCTAAACACAGTATATTTAATGAAATATGTAGAAATTCCAATAACTATAGTAGAATGTGGTTTTCTATCTAATCCAGAAGAAGAAAAATTATTACAAATAGATGAATATCAAGATAAACTAGCTTGGGGTATATATAATGGAATAAATGATTATTTTTTATAATATGGCTAGAAAAATATAAGTAGTTATGCTATAATAAAAAATACAGTCTATATGACTGAATTAATGTATGCAAGGAGGAAAAACAAAATGAAAAAAGCAGTTGCAATTGCACTTGCATTGGTAGGCGTTATTTGGGCATCTACCAAAATTATGAATAATCTGGAGAGTGTTCGAAGACGAAGGAAAACATATGATGTGATTTATAATGGTTCTGAACGCGTATGGTAAAGTTGATGTAACAATATAAAAAATTACGTCAACTTGACAAAACCTCCTAAAAATAGTAAAATAAATACTGTTTTTAGGAGGTTTTTTATGAACCATAGTAAAAAAGTTTTAAAAAAAATAATATCAAAAACAAAAATATATTTAGCAATAATAGCAGTATTATTAGTAATAATTTGCATATATAATCCAATATTTATTTTGCCAGGAATAATTATATATGTTTTACTTTTAATATATGCATATTGGACAAATAATAAAAGACAAGAAGAACTTACAGAGCATATAAAGAATTTAACATTTAGCTTAGACAAAGTTGCTAAAGTTGCATTAGTTAATTCACCATTTCCTTTAATCATTGCAGAAACAAATGGTAATTTAATATTTAGAAATACTAAATTCAATCAAGAATTTGCTAATGTTGATATAAATAATTATTTAGCCAAAATTTTACAAGATGTTAAGGCAGAAATAAAAAATAATGATAAAAAAGAAAAAATATTTGATGAAATAAAAATAGATAAAAAAACATACAAACTATATGGAGATTATATGCCTTTAAAAGATGAATATATAATCACGATATATTTTGTAGATGATACAAAATTAATTGAGTTAGAAACATTATTTGACAATAAAGATATGTATATTGGACTAATTATGATAGACAATTATGAAGAAATTATTCAAAGAATTCCTGATGATGAAAAACCTCAATTAATGGCTGAAATAGAAAAAAGCTTGTATAATTGGGCTTCAGAATTTAAAGGTCTTATATTAAAAGCAGAAAGAGATACTTTTGTATGTATATTTGAAAAACAATATATGAAGGAAATAGAAGAAAAAAAATTCGATATATTAGATAATATAAAAGAATTGCAACCATCTGATAAAATGCAATTTACATTAAGTATTGCAATATCAAATGATGGATCGGACAATTTGGAAAAATATAAAACAGCTCAAGCTGCATTAGACATAGTGTTAGGACGTGGAGGAGATCAAGCTGTAATTCATGAAGGAGATAAATATACTTTTTTTGGTGGAAGAACTCAAGAATTAGAAAAAAGAACAAAGGTTAAAGCTAGAATTATATCACATGCACTAGAAGGGTTAATACAAGAATCAAGCAGGGTAATAATTATGGGACACAGTAATTCAGATATGGATTGCATGGGCTCAAGTATGGGACTTTATAGAATAGTAAAAGCATTAGAAAAAGAAGTTAATATAGCGTTAAATACTAATGGAAATAATTTAGAAGCCTTTTTGAACGAGTTACAAGAAGAACAAGAATACAAAGATATAATTATAAGTCCACAAGAAGCAATATCCAAAATTGATGATGATACATTATTAATAGTTGTAGATACAAACAAAAAAAATTATGTTGAATCATTAGATTTATTAGAAAAAGCAAAAAAAATTGTAGTAATAGATCACCACAGAAGAAGTCCAGATTACATAGAAAATGCAACACTTACATTTCATGAAGTATATGCATCATCTGCATCAGAACTTGTAACAGAATTAGTAGAATATGCGCAATCAGATTTGGAGTTAAGCAATATAGAAGCAGAAGCTTTATATGCAGGTATAATGATGGATACAAAAAACTTTACATTTAAAACAGGTGTTAGAACTTTTGAAGCAGCAGCATATTTACGTAAATCTGGTGTTGATATAATAAAAGTAAAAAAATGGTTCCAAAGTAATTTGGATACTTATAATAAAATATCAAATATTATTGGAAAAGCTCAGCTTGTATATGACACAATAGCAATATCTATATATGATGAAGAAGATGAGGAAGCAAATATTATTTGTGCAAAGGCAGCTGATGAGTTGCTTACAATCAGCAATATTACAGCATCATTCGTTTTAGGAAAAGTTGATGATAAAATATGTATAAGTGGGCGATCAATCGGTGACATAAATGTTCAAATAATACTTGAAAAATTAGGTGGTGGAGGACATATTACCTTAGCTGGAGCCCAAGTTGAAGGAATGAATATAGAAGAAGCAAAACAAGAATTAATAAATAGGATAAATGAATATTTTAGCGAACAACTTTAGTAAAAAAATTGAGCTATTGAGCCATTGGGGACGTACACCTTTGGCTCAAAATAAAATTTTTTGGTAAAACGTATAAATAATTATAAGAAAATTGGACGTTAGCAAAAGCAGAGCTTTCAACGTCCACATGTGCAAAATTGCTTCGCAATTATTGCACGTATCAAGGTAAATTAACCTTGTTGTATACGGAAAAATCATTAAAAATACTGAAATATCAATCAAAAAGTCGATTTTTCTATACAATAAAAAAATGAGCCAAAGGTGTACGTCCCCAATGGCTCAATTTAGGAGGAATGGGTATGAAAGTTATTTTATTAGATAATATAAAAGGTGTAGGAAAAAAAGATGAAATCATTAATGCATCAGATGGATATGCTAGAAATTTTTTATTCCCTAAAAAATTAGCAGTAGAGGCAAATACAGAAAATTTAAGTAAGTTAAACAATAAAAAAGAAGCTCAAAATTATAAAAAAGATGTTGAAAAACAAAAAGCAGAAGAACTTGCTAAAAAGTTAAAAGGAATAATGCTTAAAATAAAAGTAAAAGCAGGAGAAAATGGAAAGATTTTTGGTGGAGTAACAGCAAAGGAAATTTCAGAAAATTTAAAATCACAATATAACTTTGAAATAGATAAAAAGAAAATAGATTTAAAAGAACCAATAAAAACTTTAGGAGGATTTACTGTAGTTATTAAATTATATGAGGGAGTTATGACAAATTTAAAAGTAGAAGTTATAAGCCAGTAAATAATTAAAAAAATAAAGGATGAGGATTAAAATGGATTTAGGAAAAGTACCACCAAATGATACAGAAGCAGAGCAAGCAGTTATTGGAAGTATGCTAACTGATAAAGATGCTGTTTCGTTTGCTGTAGAAGTATTAAAAGAAACAGATTTTTATAGAGAAGATAATAAACTAATATATACTGCAATTTTAAATTTATATAATAGAAGTGAGCCTATAGATATAATTACTTTAAAATCAGAGCTATCTGCAATGGGAAAATTAGAAGCAGTTGGAGGACTTGAATACATTGCAGGATTGCCAGATAAGGTTCCAACCACATCAAATGTTGAACAATATATTAAAATAGTAGAAGAAAAGTCTATTTTAAGAAATTTAATAAAAACAGCAAATGACATTATTACTCTAGGATATGATCCTACACAAGATGTTGAAGATATAATTGAAGCTTCAGAAAAGAAAATTTTTGAAGTAATGCAAAAAAGAAATCAAAAAGGATATAGCTCAATAAGAGAAATACTGGTAGATACATTTACAGAATTAGAACAATTATATAACAGAAAACAACATGTTACAGGTGTGCCTACAGGATTTGCAGATTTAGACTATAGAACAGCAGGACTTCATAAGTCAGATTTAATATTAGTTGCAGCAAGACCAGCAATGGGAAAATCAGCATTTGCGTTAAATATAGCAACAAATGCAGCAGTTAGAGCTAATGTTCCAGTTGCAATTTTTAGTTTAGAAATGTCTAAAGAGCAGATGGTCAACAGAATTTTATGTTCTGAAGCGATGGTTGATAGCAACAAAGTAAGAACAGGAACATTAGAAGATGAAGATTGGGCTAAACTTGCAGAGGCTTCAGGTGTTCTTTCTGAAACAGATATAATTGTAGATGATACCCCAGGTATTTCTATAATGGAAATACGCGCTAAGTGTAGGAAAATGAAACTGGAAAAAAATATAGGACTAGTTGTAATTGATTATTTACAACTAGTGCAAGGTAGTGGAAAAAGAGGAGGTAGCCGTGAGCAAGAAATTGCAGAAATAAGCCGTTCGTTAAAAATACTAGCTAAAGAAATAGAAGTGCCAGTTATTGCTTTATCACAGCTTTCAAGAGCACCAGAACAAAGACCCGACCATAGACCTATGCTTTCAGACCTTCGTGAATCTGGATCAATAGAACAAGATGCAGATATTGTTATGTTTCTTTATAGAGATGATTACTATAATGAAGATAGTGAAAAGAAAAATATTGCAGAAGTAATAATAGCTAAGCACAGAGCAGGTTCAACAGGAACAGTTGAATTAGGATGGCTTGGAAACTTTACTAAATTTGTAAATTCAGATAAATATAGAGAATAAAGAAAAGCCGAAGGCCTTAAGTGAAAGACCTTCGGTTTTAGGGTGCTTAGAGAATGCCGGTGCAAAAGTCCTTGGATTCAAAGAAATCCATTACGGTGTTCAGGAATTCATCCCAGTTCCAGCCGTACATTCCGGCCAACAGCCGAGCAGGACATTCTTTCCCACTCCAGTACTTGTGAGGTACAACATTCTCAAGAGGGATGTTGTACCTGTACATCAAAGTGGCAGTGAGCTGTGCCTGATTCTTGATAGCCTGTTCAAAGTCAATATCAACATTGACAAGGCGCTCGATGCCGATGGAAGAGTTCCCAGCAGTAGAACCAGCATGAGCAGTTCTTACATATGTGGGAAGAAATTGCCACACTTGATTGTCTCCACAAAGAAAGTGGTATCCATACCGAGGATCTCCTTTGGGATGTTCCAAAAGCTCAATGTAGTGCTCAGCATTTTTGTTAGCAGGAACTTTGTCAGTGCCAAGGCTTGTTTCATGAATCGTGATGTACTTGGGAATGTTTTTGCCATCTTCTCTCGGAATTACCAAAGGAAGATAGCACTCTTTCCGCTCTAAGATGTGCCGTGTAATTTCCATATCCTTCACCCTTTTTTTAGTATTTAGCACATAACTATACTAATATTATACACCACAGAAACGCTTTATGTCAAACTGTTGCGATATATTTTAAAATATGATATTATAGATAAATAATGTAATTTAAGTAACATAAAGGAGTAGATATGTTCGAAGATAAAGTTTTAAAAACAATAAAAAAATATAATATGGTAGAAGATGGAGATAAAGTTGTAATAGGGGTATCTGGTGGACCAGATTCAATGAGTCTTTTAAATAGCTTAAACAATTTAAAAGAAAAATTGAATATAAAAATATATGTGGCACATATTAATCATATGATTAGAAAAGAAGCAGATGAAGAAACAGAATATGTAAAAAATTTCTGTGAAAAAATAGGAGTAGAATTTTTTGTAAAAAGAATTAAAGTAGAAGAGGAGGCTAAAAAACAAAAAATAGGAACAGAAGAAGCAGGTAGAAATATACGTTATGAATTTTTTAAAGAAGTTGCAAAAAAAGTAAGTGCAAACAAAATAGCTACAGCACATAATAGTAATGATAATGCAGAAACGGTACTTATGAATATTATAAGAGGCACTTCTATTTCAGGATTAAAAGGAATAGAAAAAGTAAGAGAAAATAAATTTATAAGGCCGATAATAGAATGTAATAGACAAGAAGTAGAAGAATATTGCAAAGAACAAAAACTAAACCCAAGATATGATAAAACGAATTACGAAAATATTTATACAAGAAATAAGATAAGAAATTTACTTATACCATATTTACAAAAAGAATTTAATCCAAATATAATAGAAGGAATAAATAGACTTTCAAATCTTGCAACAAGTAATGAAGAATTTTTAAACAACATTGTGGAAAATGAGTATAAAAAATTATTAATAAGTGGAGATAATATAGCCAATAATGAAGATGAGAAAAATAATACAATTATACTTAATTTAAAAGAATTTAATAAATTAGATTATGTAATAAAATCTAGATTAATACTATATACTATATCAAAAGTATATGGAAAGGTTACGGGAATAGAGAAAATCCACATAGATGATATAATTAAACTTTGCAAAAATAATATAGGAAATAAATATTTAACTCCAAAAAAAGAAATAAAGATATTTGTAAAGAAAGGAAAAATTTTTTTTATCGTCTAATTTGAATTTCCGTAGATATACAATATTTTCCTAAAAAAACTTTTACAAAAAGCCTTGAAATAAGTGATTTTATATGGTATATTTCAAAGGTACGATTAATAAGTATAACCTAATATGGATGGGTTAAAAATTATATAAAATATATAGAGGTCTGTTCCAATGTTCAAAATATAGAAAGAGGGGACTGTCCTCTCGTTTAAGAAAAAAAGGAGGAAACTTAATTTGAAGAGTGGAATAAAAACATTAGCAATGTGGTTAATAATAGGTATAATATTTGTAGTATTATTAACATCAATATTGGATAACAGCAATAGCAAACTTGCATATTCAGATTTAATTGAAAAAATAGAAGCAGGAGAAGTTTCAGAAATAGAGCTTTCTTCAGATGGAGTATCAGCACAAGTAAAATTAAAAGACGAAAATTTTGTAAAACAAGTAAATATTCCAAGTATAGATAATTTAATGGAAAACTTACAAGAAAGTATGAGCGCAGGTAATATAAAAGTAACAAGAGATTCAGAATCTATTTGGGTATTTATATTAAGCTTGCTTACACCATTTGGACTTCTTATAATTTTCTTTATTTTCTGGTTTTTATTTATGAGTGGAACACAAGGAAATGGTGGATCAGGAAAAACAATGTCTTTTGGAAAAAGTAGAGCTAGAATGATGAATCCAGCAGACAAAAATAAAGTAACTTTTGATGATGTTGCAGGTGTTGATGAAGAAAAAGAAGAATTAGAAGAAATAGTAGAATTCTTAAAAAATCCTAAAAAGTTTACAGACATGGGAGCAAGAATTCCAAAAGGAGTGCTACTTGTGGGTCAGCCAGGTACTGGTAAAACACTTCTTGCAAAAGCGGTTGCAGGAGAAGCAGGTGTACCATTCTTTATCATAAGTGGTTCAGATTTTGTTGAAATGTTTGTTGGTGTTGGTGCATCAAGGGTAAGAGATTTATTTGAAGAAGCTAAAAAGAAAGCACCTTGTATAATATTTATAGATGAAATTGATGCTGTAGGACGTCAAAGAGGTGCAGGACTAGGTGGTGGACATGATGAAAGAGAGCAAACATTAAACCAATTATTAGTTGAGATGGATGGCTTTTCAGCAAATGAAGGTGTAATAGTCCTAGCAGCAACAAATAGACCAGATGTATTAGATAAAGCATTATTAAGACCTGGTAGATTTGATAGACAAATAGTAGTAAGTGCACCAGATGTAAAAGCAAGAGAACAAATATTAGAAGTTCATAGTAGAAAGAAAAAATTAGCGATAGATGTAGATTTAAAGACAATAGCTAAAAACACATCAGGATTTTCTGGAGCAGACCTAGAAAATGTTTTAAATGAAGCAGCTCTTTTAGCAGCAAGAAGAAATTTAAGAGAAATAGGAATGCAAGAAATAGAAGATGCTATGGTAAAAGTAACTATGGGACCTGAAAAGAGAAATAGGGTAAGAAGTGATAAAGAACAAAAATTAGTTGCATATCATGAAGCAGGTCATGCCGTAGTAAGTAGATTTTTACCAACACAAGATCCTGTACATCAAATATCAATAGTACCAAGAGGAATGGCTGGAGGTTATACTATGTATAGACCAACAGAGGATAAATCATTTATGTCTAGAACAGAAATGATTGAAAACATTGTATCTCTTTTAGGTGGTAGAGTAGCAGAAAAACTAATTTTAGATGATATTTCAACAGGTGCTAGCAATGATATAGAAAGAGCCACAAAAATTGCAAGAGCAATGGTTACAAAATACGGAATGAGTGAAAGAATTGGAACTATAATGCTTGGACAAAACCAAGAAGAAGTATTTTTAGGAAGAGATTTTGCTCAATCTAAAGAATATTCAGAAGAAACAGCAGGAATAATTGATGAAGAAGTTAAATCAATAGTAGATTTTGCATATCAAAAAGCAGAAACTATTTTAAAGGAGCATATAGATAAACTTCATAGTGTAGCAGGAGTGCTTCTTGAAAAAGAAAAAATTGATGGAGAAGAATTTGATAAAATTTTTAATAGTTAATTAAAGAAAGTATGGCTCAATGTCAATAGTTGGGGTGGAAAACTTTGAAAGTTTTCTGCCTCAGT
>CAMMTN010000037.1 GCA_946499885.1 uncultured Clostridium sp.
GCTTGCTGAGCTTTTCTTATTAGTCCATTTTCTCCAAATACTGCATTTATCGTTACTGTTGCTAGAATGATTAGGATAACTATTGTTACCACTAACGCAACTAGTGTTATTCCATTTTCTTTATTTAACATTTTTCTTTTTAACAAATTCATTTAATTTATTCTCCTTCTTTTTTTATCCATTACTTTTTCATATTGTTTCATACATATTTATCTTTCGTTCCTACCACCTCCAAGAAATATAAATAGAACAAATATATATTTATATTAAATATTGTATTCTATTTGGCTTATAAAAACTAGTAGTATATCATTATTTTATACTACTAGTTTTGTTTTTTCAATATTTAAATTAAAATGTAATACAACCGTAATATAATTGTAATATTACTGTAATATTTTAGTGATAATTTATATTTTTATTTGCAAAACCTATGCTTTCCTATTGTTACAGTCATTGGTCTTGACCAAATCCATTTATTAGTTGCTGTTGCAGGATTAAAATAATATATTGCTCCATTAGATGGATCCCAACCATTTAATGCATCTTGTGCTGCTTTTTTTGCAGTATCATTCGGAGTTAAATTAATTTGTCCATCTGCCACCACATCAAATGCTCCTTTTTGATAAATTACTCCTGATATAGTATTTGGAAATGAACTACTTTTTACTCTATTTAAAACAACTGCTGCTACTGCAACTTGTCCTGTATACGGCTCACCTCTTGCTTCTCCATATACTAATCTACTTAGTAAATTTAAATCACTCGAGGTCGTAGAAGAACTTGAATTTGAACTAGAATTTCCTGATGAATTATATATTCCCATAGCTTGCAAAGTTTTTGTTCCTGCTATTCCATCTACAGTCAATCCATTTTTTTGTTGGAACCATTTAACAGCCGCTAATGTTTGACTACCATATATTCCGTCTATATTACCGTTATAATATCCCCATCTTTTCAATTTTGTTTGTATTGTTTTTACTTCTTCGCCTCTAGAACCATATTTAGACAAAGCTAAAGCTTCATTATTTCTAAAAAATACATTATATGAAATAAACATTGTGCTTACTATAAATATTATAATTATTGCTTTTAAATTTTTCTTTATTTTTATTGCCATTATAAAAACACCACTTTCTTTCCAAAATAATTTTACAATTATTTTATCCAAAAATGGTGTTATTATACATTTTACTTAGAAAATCCCCACAATGTTTCCGTTTTCATCTAAATCAATTTGTTCTGCTGCTGGAATTCTTGGAAGTCCTGGCATTGTCATTATTTTTCCTGTAATAACCACAATAAATTCTGCTCCTGATTTTAAAATAATGTCTTGAACATGAATTTTAAAGCTTTCAGTACATTCTAAATTCTTAGGATCATCAGAAAAAGAATATTGTGTTTTAGCTATACAAACAGGTAATTTATCTAGTCCTAGTTTTTCTATTTGTTTTATTTTTTCGTTTACTTCAGTAGTATATTCTACTCCTTCTGCTCCATACACTTTTGTTGCTACTGCATTAATTTTATTTTTTATGCTGTCTTCTAAATCATACATGTAATTTAATTTTGAAGGATTATTTGTTAAACTTACTATTTTTTCTGCTAAATCACAAGCTCCTTCTCCTCCTTTTTCCCAGCTTTCTACTAAGCTAAGTTCAATTTCATGTTCTTTTAATTTATTTCTTAAATATTCTATTTCCTTATCAGTATCATGAGTATATCTATTTATTGCTACTATTACATTTAATCCATATTTATTTTTCAAATTATCTACATGTCTTAAAAGATTGTTAAATCCTTTTTCTAATGCCTCTATACTCTCATTTTTTATCTCTTCTTTTGGCATTCCTCCATGATATTTTAATGCCTTTATTGTTGCGACACATACCACAGCATCAGGCATAATTTCTGCTTTTCTACATTTTATATCTAAGAATTTTTCTGCTCCTAAATCTGCTCCAAAACCTGCTTCTGTTATAACATAATCTCCTAGTTTTAGAGCAAGCTTAGTTGCAATAATACTGTTGCAACCATGTGCAATATTTGCAAATGGGCCACCATGTACTATTGCTGGTGTGTGTTCTAAGGTTTGTACTAAATTTGGATTTAGTGCATCTTTTAAAAGTACAGTAAGTGCACCATCTGCTTTTAAATCTTTTGCAGTTATTGGTATTCCTTCTTTATTATATCCTGCTATTATATTTCCAATTCTTCTTTTTAAATCGTTTACGTCAGTTGCTAAACAAAATATTGCCATTATTTCTGATGCAACTGATATATCAAATCCATCTTCTCTTGGAACTATATTTTTTTCTTCTGATAAACCAGTTTCTACTTTTCTTAATTGTCTATCATTTAAATCAACACATCTTTTCCATGTAACTTTTTCAAAACCTAGTTCATTTCCAAAATATATGTGATTATCTATCATTGCAGAAAGTAAATTATTTGCAGAAGTTATTGCATGAATATCTCCTGTAAAATGTAAATTTATATCTTCCATAGGTGCAATTTGTGAATGCCCTCCACCTGTAGCTCCACCTTTTATTCCAAAAACAGGTCCTAGTGAAGGCTCTCTTAATGCCAAAACAGCATTTTTGCCAATTTTTCTTAAACCATCTGCTAAACCAATAGCCATAGTTGTTTTACCTTCTCCTAATGGTGTAGGATTTATTGCTGTAACTAAAACTAATTTTCCATCTTTTTTATTTTTTAATCTTTCAATCACTTTTGTAGAAATCTTAGCTTTATACCTTCCATAAGGTTCAAGTTCATCTTCCTTTATGTCTAACATTTCTGCAATTTTTTGAATTCTTTTTAACTTAGTATTTCTTGCAATCTCAACATCTTCCATTCACAATACCTCCCTATTTTTTTACATACAACAAATCTAGTTGGAAAAGAATTAAATTTTGACTAGGAAAACGAATTTGAAATTTATGAGGCGTACTCCTTGTACGTTGATTAAATTTCAAATGAAGTTTGACAACGTCAAAATTGTAATTATTTTTCAACTACTATCCAAAAATCATTCCAACAATTACTCCAATTAAAGCTCCAACAAATACTTGTGTTGGAGTATGACCTAAAACCTCCTGAAGTTTTTCTGTTACTTCTACTCCTGTTAGTCCTGGTGTTTGCACTATTTTATTTAATAATTTTGCTTGCTTTCCTGCCGCTCTTCTTACACCTGCTGCATCATACATTACAACAAATGCAAATATTATTGATAAACCAAATATTGGAGATGTTATGCCTTGACTTTTTCCAATCATCGTTGCTAAAGATACTACTACTGCTGAATGAGAACTTGGCATTCCTCCTGCTCCTAATATTCTTTTAAAATTAAATTGTTTTGTTGTTACTAAATCATATATTAATTTAAAAAGTTGTATAAAAAACCATGTTGCAAATGGCACTACTAAATATCTGTATTCCGTCATTGATTACATTCCCCTTTTAATCATAAATCTGGTTGAAAAAAGAATTAAACTTTGGCAAGTCAAAACGAGTTTGAAATTTATGAGGCATACTCCTTGTATACTCACTTAAGTTTCAAATGAAGTTTGTGGGTGTCAAAATTGTAATTATTTTTTGAGCACTAGTCCTCATTTTGCACAAAATTTTCTTCCATCAATTCACCATTTTCTCCTTTAATTAGCATAGTTATTTTTTTTTCAGCTTTTTCAAGCATTTCACTACATTCTTTTGAAAGTTTCATTCCTTCTTCAAATTTAGTTACTGAATTATCTAAATCTAAATCTCCTTTTTCTAGTTCTACTGCTATTTCTTCTAGTTTTTTCATTTTATCTTCAAAGCTTATATTTTCTTCCATTTTTTAAATTATTCCTTTCATAGTAAATTTTTTTCTTATTTTTTCGTAACTATACCTGTGTCTAAATTAACAAATAAAAATGCAACAGTTGCTCCACTAGAATTTCTTGCTACCACTATATATCTTCCATCTCCATAGACTGAATCATATCTAAAATAGATATCATCAGTATTTCCGTATTCATCTTCATAATATTCTTTAGCAAGTTTTTCCGCTCTTTCTTCTCTACTTAAAGTTGTTCCTTCTACTGTTTCAGATGTACTATTATTTTCTTTGTTATTTACTGTTTCATTATCTACTTTCTCATCTTCATTTACAGTTTCATTTGCAATTTCATTTGTAGTAATATTTGTTTCCTCATTTACTGCTTCATTTTCAAATAAATCATTTATTATATTATCTATTCCTTTATTTTCATCAGGAAGTTGATTTGTATTATGTACGCTAGCAGGTCCAGGTTTCATATTTTCATATACCATCCATACTATTGCTAAAATTAATATAACAATTACTACAATTCCTAATATTTTTTTAGTACTTTTACTCATTTTTTAACCTTTTCCTCACTTTCTTATAGATTTTAATTCTATAATACTTTTGCTTTAGTCTTTCCATCAACTAATCTTATATCTATTTCATCATCTTTTTTTAATTCTTCTACTGTTTTTATAACTTTACCATCTAACTCTACTATTGAATATCCTCTTATAAGTGTTTTTAATGGACTTAGTGCATCTATTTTAGCTATATGTTTTACTAAATTTGTCTTTTTTTCATTATATATCTTTGCAATACTATTTTGCATTGATTTTACTTTCATATCTATTAGCATATATTTTTCATTGATTTTTTGTGTTGGCTCTTTAAATACTCTACTATTCATACATTTTTCATATCTTAATCTCATAAATTCTACTTTTTTCTTTAAAGCTAATTTATATCTACTATTATATGAATCTAGTTTTAGCATTATATCAGATATATTTGGCACTGCAAGTTCAGCTGCAGCCGATGGCGTTGGTGCTCTTAAATCTGCAACAAAATCTGCTATTGTAAAATCTGTTTCATGCCCAACTGCTGAAATTATTGGAAGAACAGAATCATATATTGCTCTTGCTACAACCTCTTCATTAAAAGGCCATAAATCTTCTAAAGAGCCTCCTCCTCTTGCTACAATAATAACATCTGCTAATTTTTGCTCATTCATTATTTTTATTGCTTCTGCTATTTTTAAAGCTGCACCTTCTCCTTGCACTGGCACTGGAAGCAATTTTATATACACATTCGGATTTCTTCTTGTTGATACATTGATTATATCTCTAATTACAGCTCCTGTATTTGAAGTAAGTACACCTATACATTTTGGCATTAATGGAATTTTCTTTTTATGAGAAACATCAAATAAACCTTCTTTTTCAAGTCTTGCCTTCATTTCTTCATAAGCTTTATATAGACTTCCCATTCCGTCTTCCTGCATAGCTTTGCAATATATTTGGTATATACCATCTCTTTCAAAAACTGATACTGTTCCTAAAAGCATTACTTTCATTCCATCTTTTGGCTCAAATTTTAATTTTTCAGCAAAGCTTTTAAACATTATACATTTTATTAATGAATTTTCATCTTTTAATGTAAAATACAAATGTCCTGTATAATGATGCTTATAGTTGGAAATTTCTCCTTTTACTAAAACATTATTAAGCATCTCGTCTCCAGCTATTTTTTCTTTAATATATTTATTTAAATCTGTTACACTAATTGGATTATATGTTGCCATTACTCTTTAGTTTCTCCTTCATCTAAACTATTTTTCTTTACAACACTTGCTAAAACACCATTAATAAATGAAGGTGATTTTGTATCTGCATAAATTTTTGCAAGTTCAACAGCTTCATTTATTACTACTTTGTATGGAGTTTTTAAAAATAACATTTCAAAAATTGCAAGATTTAAAATTGCTATATCTACTTTTGGAATTCTATCATAACTCCATTTTTCAGATAAACATTCTTCTATTTGCTTTCTTATTTGTTTTCCATGTCTTTTTGCTCCATATACAACATCTTTTATATATTTAGTTGTAGCTTTTCCATGAATCTCATTTATTTCTAAAAATGTATCTACATTTTCTTTGTAGTCTTCATATTTTGTATCTTGAGCTTCTAAACTATATATTATTTCAAATGCTACTTTTCTATTATCTGATTTACTCATTTTGTCTAAAATTCCCCTTTATTATAATCTATCTATGAAATTTTTTAATCTATCTTTTACAGAATCTTTATTGTGTTGAATATAAAATCCAGCATATCCGCATACTAATATTAAAATAATAGCAATTATTAATTCGTAAAATTTTGTTAATAATAATAAAATTGCTACTATTATTCCTATAATCATGCCACCATAGTTTGACATAAACTTTTTAAAATCGTCCATAGCTATTTCCTTTCTAGTTTTCCAACTATTTTATTATTCTATTATGTTTTCCTTAGTCTGTTCTATATTTTTTACTTTAATATTTACTTCTTTAACTTCTAAGTCTGAAGATTTTTTTACAGTTTCTTTTATTTTATTTTGTAAATTTGTAGATAATTCTTTTATTACTGCATTTTCTTTAACTGTTAAATTTACAAATACTTTTACATTATTTTCACTGTCTAATTCTATTTTTGTTGTTACATCTTCTGCACTATCAAAACCTTTAACAACTCCATTTACAAGATTTTCAATAGTTTCTTTTGTAATTAAAAGTTTTCCATTTGCATTTTCTAGTAATATTCCATTTTTATAATCTTCTTTTTCTTTTGAGCTAGAGTCAAAGAATATACATCTTATTGCAAGTAATATAAATATTATTGATAATCCTAATAGTACTTTTGATGTAATATCATCTGTTACAGCTACTCTTATTATATTTCCTAAAAGTTCTAAGTCCACCCAACCAAATATTGTTAAACATAATACTACAGATATTATAAGCATTAAGCTTGAAAAAAGTACTAATGATATTTTTTCAATTGTTTTCATAATTATTTCAATCCTTTCTTTATAACCAATTTTTTATTTAAATTCCATCATCCTAACTTATATAAGGCACTTTAAAATAATATTTCTAAAGTGCCTTATACTTTATTATTCTGTTTTATTAGAGTCTTCTTCTTTTTCTTCTTCTACATTGTTTGCATCAGTATTAACACCCTGTACATGAACATTTACATCTACAACTTTTAGTCCTGTCATTCCTTCTACAGCTTTTTTTACTCTATTTTGTATTTCAAAAGCTACATCTGGTATTCTTACCCCATATTCTACAATTATATTTACATCTATTCTTGTTTCCTTTTCTCCTGCTTCAACTTTAATGCCTTTTGCAAAATTTTTCTTTCCACTAAATACTTCTGAAATACCTCCTGCAAATCCACCTGCCATTGAAGCAACTCCTGGTACTTCTGATGCAGCAGCCCCTGCTATAACAGCTATAACATCATCTGCAATTTTTATATTTGAATTACTTTCTAATGTTACTTCTGCTTGATTTTCTGCATTTACTACCTCATTTATTTCTTTATTTTCATCCATAATATTACCTCCTTAAAATATATTATTTAAAGCATTTATTTCTTGTCTTAACTGATATTATTAGTATATCAGTTATTTGAATTTTTTACAACAGTTTTGGAAAATTTTTTCCATGAAAGTTGAAATTTTATGTAAAATCTGATAATATATATATCAGTATTGTTTAGAAACCCATAAGTCAAACAACTTGGAGGTTTCTAGCCTCCAAGAAAATTCAAGGAGGTATCAATTATAATGAGTAAGATGAGTAAGGAAAAAGTATTAGACGTTAAATATTTTGGTGATATCCATAATTGTTACGTAATAACATATCAAAAAGAATCAGGTTCTAAAGCTTTTGCCGCTGTGCCAGATAATTTTTCTGTTGAAGTAGGTGATACTGTTTGGATATTTACTGATGATAAATTATGTTATGCTGGTTTCTTGTCGATGGTGTTACCTTTTCCTATCATCTAGCAAAGATTTTGAGGTCACAAATTGTGACCTCAAAATCTTTTTTATAGCTATCAATATTCATTTTCAAAAATTCTATATTTCATAAAAGTCTTTCATTTTTTTAATACAAACCTTTACAGTTTGTAAGCTGTCTCATTTGGAGCGTTTTAGGAAGTTATTTGCGAAAAATATGCCTATTTTTTATAGTGTCCCTCCCACAATTTGCTCAAAAAAATAATTGATTTCTCAACTGTTTTATAAATTATAACATAATAAAAATATTTTTCAATATGTATTGTGCAATAAACATTTGTTTGATATAATTATTTTGAATAATGCAAGGAGCTGATATAATGATCAATAATGAAGTTGAAATAAAAAATAATGCTATAATCCATAAAGATAATTCTTTGAATAGATTAGATTTATCTTTTCTTAAACACATAGAATTAAGTGAATATAAGAAAAGCGAATTATTAGCTTATTGGATATATGATTATGCGGTATATCATGATGAAGAAAGAACATTTAATATTGCAAAGTCCGGTATGTATTCTCGTGGAGATATAATTAAAGTGAATCTAGGTTTTAATATTGGAAATGAATTAGGTGGATTACACTATTGTATTGTTTTAAATAAATATGATAATACAAGAAACGGAGCTTTAAATGTTGTTCCATTAACATCAAGAAAAGATGGCAAAAAATATGACTCTTCTTCAGTAAATCTTGGAAAAGAACTATATAATATTTTCCAAGATAAAATTGAAAAAGAAAAGCAAAAGTTACAACAAATATTATATGAATTAGAAAAAATAGAAGATGTGCCTGTTAATATTCAAAACATTATAGAAAAAGAGCAAAACTATATTGCAAAAATGGAAAACGAGATTTCTAAAATGAAAAAAGATAGTATTGCTCTAATTAATCAAATAACAACAATTAGTAAACAAAGAATTTTTAAAGATACTGTTAGAAGAAATGTAAAAATATCTAGTAAATCACTTGATTTAATTGATAAACAAATTATAAAATTCTTTACAAAATAAGAAAAGTGGCTTTGCCTTTTGTAGCATTTCGCTTCGCGAATATGCACGGCCCAAGGAAACTTAACCTTGTTGTATACGGAAAAATCGTTAAAAATACTGTAATATCAAATAAAAAGTTGATTTTTCCTATACAATAATAAAAGGAGAGTTGCTAGAACTCTCCAAAATCATTTAGGCTCCCGTCTCACTACAAAAGTAGTGGAGGGTTAAGTTAAATATATTTTAACATATAATATTTAACTTGTCAAACTAAATTGACACTAATATTATATGTTTCTATTATTAAAAATATACAAATATAAAAGATAGAATATTGCTTTTTTTCTCATAATAGATAAAATATAGTTACTGCAGTCTATATTTATTTAAACTAATAATTTCTTGTGATTTATTTACAATATTTTATTAAAACTAAAATGGTTTTTAATTAAATTTTTTATATTAAACTTTTTCAAAATTTGCAGATAAATAATATGTAATCTTTTAACTGAGATAAAGGAATTTTTTTCTTAAATCTCCCACATAAAAGTAATCTCACTCATTAAAAAATAGATATAATCTACCTTTAATAATTACCTTATGTGGTTCTACATACGCTAAGTTTGTATATTCTATAATTCTTAAACAACCTTCAAATATCATTTTGTGTTCAAGTTTTATAGCATTCAAACTACAAGCCCATTCAATTTTAGAGAGTAATTTCTCGTTTATCTTGTTTTTCTTTTTTACAATACTAATCATACCACACCATCCTTCCTTTTTCAAGATAAAGGCGACAAAAAAATCAACCTTTACAGTTGATTTATCAATACTTTCGTCTGGTGCGACGATTTTACTTAATGGAG
>CAMMTN010000038.1 GCA_946499885.1 uncultured Clostridium sp.
TCGTACAAAAAAGACTGTCATTACTGACAATCTTTTTGGTAAATTACTATTTATCTTACTAAATTTTATTACCAACATTTTTCCAATTGGTCTGCTGAATATGAGTCTACATATTTTCCATCATCAAGAGATACCATATATAAGCTATCATTTTTATCTATTATATATCCTTCTTGTCCTCTGTATTTAACTCTAACCTTATCTCCAACTTTAAATTCATCATCATTATTATTAAAAAATCCCATGCTTATCTTCTCCTCATTAAATTATTTTTTTATCATAATGAGTATATCACATTATTATTTTTTTGTCATAATATTTATTAAAAAAGAGAGATTAACTTTTATATTATGCTAATCTCTCTATATTTAACTATTCTTCTTTATTTTTCTTGTGGTTCTGAATTAATATGCATGTTATTCCTAGTAAAGAAAGCAAACCCAATCCTGCAAAGAGTTTCATATTACTATTATCTCCAGTTTTAGGAACTTCTATTTTTTTGTTTTCAAATGTAAATTCTATTGTGTCTTCTTTTTCTTCTATTTGTTCATCATCTACAAATACTCCTTTGTTATTTATCTCTACTTTTACAACTTTATTAGATAATTCATAATCTGTTGGTGCTTTTGTTTCTTTTATATAATAAATGCCATATCTTAAATCTTCAAATATAGCTGTTCCATCTTCTTTATTAGATTGAACTTCTTTAATTAATTTAGTACATTCTGAATCTTCATAAATTGCAAAAGTAAATTTATCTTTAATTGTTTCTTTTGTTTCAGAATCAACTTTAATTACTTTTATATTCTTTAGTATTGGCATATCTTTCATCTCAATTTTCTGAGTTTCTTTGTCTGTTGTAACAGTAAATTCTATTTCTTCAGTAATCTCGTATCCATAAGGAGCTATTGTCTCTTTTAGTATGTAAGTTTGACCTTCTTCTAGTCCTTTGACTTGATGTGGTTCTTTGGTAGAAGTCCATTTGTCTATTACATTTCCTTCATCGTCTACAACCTCTAACTCTGCTCCCTCTAGTTCTTCTCCTGTTGTTAAATCTGTTTTAGTTACTTCTACTAATTTATCTATCATAGTAATTTTTTGATTTTCTTTATCCTCTGTAACAGTAAATTCTATATCAGATGCTTTTACATAATTTCCAACTGCTAACTCTTCATGTAATGTGTATGTTTCATTTTCTTTTAATCCTTTCACTCTGTGTGCTTCTTTTTCTGAAATCCACTCGTCTATTACATTATCGTCTTTGTCTAATACTTGTAATTTAGCACCTTCTATCTCATTTCCAGATATATCTTATTTAGATATTTCAACTATTTTATCTATCATTGTTACTTTTTGAATCTCATTAGTTTCTTCTACTTTGAATTTTATTTCTGTTGCTAAAACATAGCCATCTGGTGCAATTTCTTCTTTTAGTGTGTACTCTTTTCCAACTGTTAGTCCCTCTATTCTATGAGTTTCTTTAGTAGAAGTCCATGTATCTATAATATTACCTTCACTATCTAAAACAGTTAGTTTTGCACCTGCCAATTCTTTATCTCCTGTTATATCAGTTTTAGAAAATTCTACTAATGTTGTATCATTTTTTACATCTAATTTTTGCTCGTAAATTTTTGTTACTGTATCTTTTTGTTCAAATTTAACTTCATATTTTGTTGTGTTTAAAACTAAACCATCTAAAGTTTTTGTTTCTTCAATTTCATAAGTTCCCATTGGCAAATCACTAATTGTAAGTTCCCCATTTTTAGTTAGATTATATATCTTTATTTCTTGATCTTGCTTATATATAATACTGCCGTCTGCTTTATCAATTATATCTTCTTTTGCTGTTAGCTTAAATTCAATTCCAGATAAGTCTGATAAATCAATTAACGAAGTATCTACATTTTCTCTTATAGCAATAGTTTTGTCTAATTTTATAGTTCCTGTTGGTTGTTCATTTTTTATAACTATTTCTTTTATAAAATCTCCGTCTTTGTCTGTGTCATAATTTTTAATGTTCTTGATTTCAAAAGTTACAGGTTTATCTAATTGTAAAAAGCCCTCAGGAATTTTTATTTCTGTTATTTCATAACTTCCAACTGGTAATTTTAAAGGTGTTGTAACTTCTGCCTTATTATCATTTTCAGAATTATATGAATAATCTGGAATCACAATATTGTCTGCATTTGTTGTAAATGAAGTATATGTTGTGTTTCCGACTTTTTGAGATATTGTTTCTCCTTTTTTGTATAAAATTTCTTTAGTTGCTCTATCGTATATATCTTCAGTCGCTTTAATTTCAAATGTTGTAGAATTTAAAGTTACTGGTTTATTTGTTTTTAAATCTTTCTTTATAAGTTTGATATAAGTTTCTAACTGTTCATTATTTACTACTATATGCTTTGTTTTCTTTGCTATTTCTACAACTTCAGACTCATCTTCTGTAATAGAAAATGTAAAATCAACTGATGTTTCATAATCTGCTGGAGTCTTTGTTTCTTTTACAATATACTTGCCAAAAGGCAATTTATTTTGAGTATACGCATCTCCATTTTCATCTGTTGTTATAATTTCATAAGTTGGAGCTATTTTTTGAGCTTCTGCAACTCTTTTTTCTTCTACTGTTACTAGATTTCCATCTTCATCAATTCCATTCCATACTTCTTCATAAGTGTAGCCTTGATCATAAGCTTTTTCTACATCTGCATTTAATTTTATTGTAAATTCTGCACCTGCTAATCCAGGAGTTACTCCAGAATTTTCTTTAATTCCAGATTTGAAAATGTGAAGTCCCATTTCTTTTACTTTTTCTAAACTTGTTGTTGTATTAGAAATTATTTCTTCATGTTGATCTTTATATGTTAAATTAACTTCATATTCTTTTGTATCTAACATATATCCTTTAGGTGCGACTTCTTCTTTCACTAGATATTTGCCCAACGGTAATTTTGTTATATCTTCTGTTGTTCCTTTTTCATCCATAGTTCTTGTTGCAACTAAATCCCCTTTAGAATAAAATTTTTTAGTTTTAGCTTTATTGTATATATCTTCATTAGCATATACTTTATATACTGCACCTTCAAAAACAGCATCTCCTTGTGTTGTAGAGCCTGTTTTTATATCTTTTTTAATTATAGATATACTTCCTGTTGGCTCTTTGTCAGTTCTTTCTGCTGATGCAAATACGACTGCTGTATTTTGATCTTTATATTTAAGTTCAAAAGAATATACTGTATCATCTAATAAGTAACCTTCTGGTGCTTTTGTTTCTTGATAATTATATTTTCCTAATTTTAGTCCTTCTACTTTTATTGCTCCATTATCGTTTGTTGTGAATGTCTTATCGTAATTATCATTCCATATTCTATATTCTGCACCTTTTAAATTTGCTGATTTATCTTCATTTTTCTTAACTAATGTAAATGTGCCTGTTGGCTCAATGTTTACAACTGCTTGAGTTGATGTTTGATTTACTTTTACTTCTACATTGTAAGATTTAGTATCTAAAAGATAGCCATAAGGAGCAGATATTTCTTTTATTGTATAAGTACCTTTTTTTAGTTTGTCCAAAGTTATTTTTCCATTTGTTACAGTTACTTCTTTGCTATAATTATTCGGACCTGTAACTTTGAACACAGCTCCTGGAACTAAATCTCCTTCTTTGTTTAATTTTGAAAGTTCTAATTTTCCAAAGCTTTCTATATTTAAACTTACACTTAATGTTATTGGATCATTATAAGACAATGAATATAATTGGTTTTGAACTCCATCTTGGAACTCAAAAAATACCATTGTATCTTTATCTTCTGTTCCATCTTTAATCATTCCCCATGATTTAAATTGAGCATCTGTTATTGTATAATTTTCTAAAGTAGTATTTTCATCTACTAATATAGTCATGGAGTTACTTCCTTTTGAGTGTGTAACTCTAATTCCATTAGTAGTTTTGTCTATGCTAGGGTAACTTGCTAAAACACCGTTTGTATCAGTTATTGTTTTATTTTCTCCTGCTTGAACATTTATTGTTGTTCCATCAAAACTTGGTCTAGTTTCTATTTTAGCCATTTCTCTATTTATTTCAGATTTAAAAGCTTCATATTCAGATTGAATTCCACTATCTAAAAATCTAGCATTAGTTTGTCCTAATACTTCCCATATATATTGTTGAACTAGAACATATTGCTTTTTATCTGCATTTGAAATTCCACCATCTACGACATAATTGCCTTTATCTCGATACCATCCTAAGTATGCAATTTTACAAGCTTTTCTTACATCTGCTTTAACTGGTGTATAGTAACTGCCGTTATATACTACATCAGTTTTAAAATCCACTCCATGTTCTGCACAAAATACAGTTCTTTTTTCTCCTGTATTATAATTTATTAATTTTCTTATTAAAATTCCATATTCAGAATCAGCATTGTCTGTTGTTCTAATATAAGAGGCATATTGCCCTCCAACCCATTCTCCTGTTCCAGAGGCTGCAAATATAGGTTGTGCTACACTTAGCATTGTAACTAATAATAAAATACTAGCCAAAATTCTTTTATATTTTAATCTTTTCATCATATAAAAATCCTCCTTTTTGCATAAAAAAAAGAACAAGTTTTATTACTTGCTCCTCAAAAATATTTATTTTTATCTTTTATAGTAATTTAAAGTCCATTTTCCACAGTACGGACAACTCCAGGTTTCATAGCCATAAGGACATAATTTGTAATATTCCTCTGATGATATTTCTCCATTATGTACTTGATTACTATAAGTATTTATTAAATTATCATAATAAGCAACTGCTTCATCATAACTATTAAACCATAAATTAGAATTGCCTGCACTAACTCCATGTTCTGTGTCAGTACATTTAGTTTTTTCTTGTACTTTATCATCATTCTTATTTTCTTGAATGTCATTAGGTTTTTCTTCTTTATGTGTATCATTTTTAGTTGTATCTATCTTGTTTGTAACTTGAGTTGGCTTTTTTGTTTCTGTTTGTTTTGGACTTTCCACTACTTTTTCCTGTGTGCTTTTAGTATTTTCTTTTTGTTCCTCATTTTTATTTTCTTGAGTTTCTATTTTTGTATTTGCATTAGTATCTTCTTGTATCAATTCTTCTTTAGTATCTTGATTTATGTCTGTATTTTCTACAACATTTGCTTTTGTATTTTGAATTTCATTAGTTAAATTTATTTCATTTACAACCTCATTTTCAAATTCAATACTATTTCTATTTTTATTATTTATAACTTGATTAACTATTAAAGCTGTTATAATTAATGCTATTACTAGAGCTAAAATTATAATTATTATCTTTCTTTTCTTCATACTCATCATCTCCTTATGCTTTAATTATATTGCTTAAAAATCTAATTTCAAGTTTATAAATAAATATAAATAAAATTAATTAAATAAATTATTATTCTTTTAGTTTGTAATATAGTATGTATTTGAAAGGGTTTGTAAGGGAAAACTTTGTAATGTGTTCACACATAAAAGTTGTATAATTGTTAAATATGTTCACACACATTATCTAGCATTTCTTTCTTGTTTTAATCTTTCTCTTTTGTTATGTTCTTCCACACATTGAATAATAAAATCTTCTACTTTGCCAGATTCCTTTATTTTTTGTGGTATATATTTATCTATTCTTTCATTGTGTATTTTTATAAATTCTTTCTGATTAGGCTTTTCTTGACCTAAAATTTCTTCTATTTTTTCTTCTGTTAATTTTCCCTCTTGTTCAAGTTTTTTTAATCTTATTGCTTGACTTAATGATGGTGTAACTTCATCAAACTCAAATATATTTTGTATTACATATTGATTTTCTTCACTTAAATAAGAAAGCTCTACTGCTGGTCTAAAAGCAATTCTTTTTAAATCTACTTGTTCTAATAATTCTGGAATAAGATGTGTTAAACGAATATATCTTCTTATGTTTTCTCTACTTTCTCCTACTTCATTGCCTAATATTTCTCTCGAAGTCAACTTCTGCACCATTGGTGCAGAAGTTACATTTCCATCAATATCAATATTTTTTCCTTGGTGTCGCATTGCTTCAAGTTTCATTTTATATGCAAATGCTTTTTCCGAAGGTAGTATTTCTTCTCTTTGTATATTGCTATCTACCATAAGAATTGTAGCCTCATCATCTGATAAATTTTTTACAATAGATCTTATCTGTTTTACTCCTGCTAGCTCACAAGCTCTTTTCCTTCTATGTCCAGAAATCATTTCATAAGTTCCATCATCTTTAGGTCTAACTATTACAGGCAATATAACTCCATATTGTTTTATACTTTTTACCATTTCTTCCATTTTATCATCATCTTTAACTTTAAAAGGATGATTTGGAAAATCTGATATTTTGCTAATATCTATTTTTTCTACCTTCTCTGCTTTTTCATAATCTCTTTGAGCTTGACTTGTAAATAAATCATCTAACTTTGGAAGTTTCATTTTTTTTTCTTGCTCTTTCATCGTCTAAAACCTCCTTTGCTAATTCTTTATAGCTTAAAGCTACTGGACTATTTTTATCAAATTCAAAAATACTTTTACCAGTAGAAGTCGACTTCGCTGTATTTATAGCTTTTGGAATTTCTGTATTATATATTTTTACAAACTGTCCATAGTTTTCATTTATGGTATTTCTAACTTCTTTAGATAAGTTTGTTCTTTTATCTACAAGAGTTAGTAATACTCCACCTATCTTTAAATTAGGATTTATTTGTTTATGAATTCTACTTACAGTTTTCAATAAATGTCCCATTCCTTTTGCTGCTAAATATTCTCCTTGAACTGGAATTATAATTTTATCACTACAAGCTAAGGCATTTATTGTTATCATTCCTAAACTAGGCATACAATCAATTAAGATATAATCATAATTATCTTTTATATCTCTTATTGAATTTTTTAGTGTGAACTCTCTACTCATTGCATTTACAAGTGAAAATTCTATTGCTGATAAATCTAAATTAGCAGGAATTAAATCTATTCCCTCTTTATGATGAAGAATAGCTTTTTCAGCAGCTACTTCATTATCATATATTGTATCAGACATCAAAGTAGCAATAGTATTTTGCAATTTGTCTTGGTCATAGTATCCCATACAGGTAGTTAAATCTCCTTGAGGATCTACATCTATGAGTAGAACTTTATTGCCTTGCTTTCTTAAAGCAACACCTAAAGAAAAAGTGGTTGTAGTTTTTCCTACACCACCTTTCTGATTTGCTATTGCAATTATCTCACCCATTGACATTCTCCTTTTCTTCATTTTTTATACTATTTCTAAAGCTAACAAACTGCTCATATAACTCGTGATTTTGTATATCTTCAACATATTCCTCTGCATTTTCTATAAAGTCTTTAATGTTTTCATTTATAGTAATGCAAATATCTTTATAGCTCGGTGCTTCATAAAGTTCTTCAAAAATCAATGTTAGAGTTTCTGCTATTTCTTCCTCTAAATCTACCATATAATATAAATTTCTAGACATTTCTGGAATTTCTTGTTTAAAACAATGTTTTATTTCATCTGATGATAGCATTTGATATAGTAATGTATATAGACTATCTTCAGAAATTTGAGCAAAATGTAAAGAGTTTCTTAATCTATCTTGTGCCATTTTTATTTTTCTCATATCTTCTTCTGTTTTATTTTCTTTAATTAGAAGATTCCTTATTGTATCCATATCAGGATCCATATAATTTTCATATTTAATACAATCCTTTATTGTATTTATTAGCATTGCCTTTATTGTTTCATGCAATGTCCTTTCATCTAATCCTTCTAAAGCTCCTTCATTTAAAAGTTCATCTTGAACTTCGTATTTTTTTTCAAAATCAAAAATTGTTTTTTTCATCTACTTTTACCTCCTTAAAATTATTTTTGAGGCAATTAAAAAAAGAAGCTAACTTATTTCTAAATTAACTTCTATATGTTAGATATTATTTCAATAACTACATTCGTTATAATTTATAAAAAATAAATATTATACTTGGTATGGAATTTCTAATGTTTGAGGAATATTTAAAGTATTAGTATATGCTTCAAATCTATTTACAGTATCTGTTTCCATTTTATTTGTAACTTTTACATAAATATTGTAAGTAGTTTGTATGCTTGAGTGTCCCAATCTTTTTGATACTGCTTTAATATCTGCACCACTTTCAATTAATCTAGTTGCATGTGTATCTCTAAAATCATGAAATCTACTGTTAATACCTAATTCATAATGAATTACTTTAAAAGCATATTTAGGTGAATCAGTTCCTAAAAATTGTCCATTTCCTTTAACAAAAACTAATTCTGCTTTCGGTAAAGCCACTTCTAGTTCTCCTTTTGCTTCGACTAACTTTATTTCTTCTTTTTTGGTAATATCATTTAATACCCTTTTTTCATAATAATAAAGATATGAATCTCCATAAAATTTTTGATTTTCCTCTTGTTCTTTCTTATATTCTTTTAGTGCATTTACTAATGTATCACCAATAGATATAGTCCTTCTACTTTGTGGATTTTTACACTCTCCATAGTACCAAACACAAACAGAATTGCCTTTAGTTATATTTTTTCTTTTGGGCAAACCAAACTGATTCTTCTTTATGATATTTTTATTAATAGTTATCGTCTTTTTTTCAAAATCTACGCAATCCCAAGTTAAGCCATATACTTCAGATACTCTCAAACCTGTATAATAAGCAGTTAAAAAAGAATAATAAATCGAGTGTGTTCCCTTAAATCTGTCCAATATTCTTTCTATCTCCTCTTGAGTAAATATATGTGCAGGATCTTTGTTAATTTTATCTATTCTTGGTGTATGCACATTTTCTGCTGGGTTAGTATTTATATAATTCAATGTATAACAAGCATATTTTAAAGAACCTTTAACAACTTTCAAAATACTTGCCATATAATTTTTAGAAAAAGCATATTCAACATATATTTTGTTTATAAACTCTTGTAATAATCTAGTATCTAATTGCCATAATCTATAAAATCCTATTTTTGGTTTTACATGATTTTTAATAATATTTATATATGAAATTGTAGTCGAATAATGCAAATTAAAATTAGCATAGTTATCAATCCAATAGTCTAAAAAGTCAGAATAAGACATATTTTCTTTGAGTTGCACTTTATTTCCATTATAATAAAATTCGTTGTATGCTTTCGCCCCCTCTTTAAAAGCTTCTGATTTTGATGAATATCCAGACTTTGTAATCCATTTTCTTTTTCCATCAACCATTCCTGTTTCAAATCGGTATTCATAGACCTTTCCTCTTTTTCTTACACTTACCATAAATTAATCTCTCCTTTTACTAAAATTATTAGTAAACGGAAAGATGCCAGCATATCAAATGCTGACATCTAATAACTATGGTTCTATAATAAATGTTGGGGTGGTTAATAAAACTACTTCAACATTTTTATT
>CAMMTN010000039.1 GCA_946499885.1 uncultured Clostridium sp.
TTTGCCAGTTACAAATATACCTACCTTGTATTTTTGTTTCTTATATTTTTCAATTAGTTCTTTTGTTTCTTGCTTTTCTAATTCTTCCTCTGTCAAATAAATTTGCACATAATTATAGCTTAGCACTTCTGAAATTTTACTTTGCATTATTCTTAGACTCCTTTATAACATTTCTAATAAATGTTATTCATAATAGAGCTTGTCTTAGACATCTCTATTTATATAAGTCCAAGATGTTATGAAATTTTCTCATTTTTGAGAAAAAAGTTCAATTTATTTTTTTCAGTTTTGTATAATATATGCCAAGTTTCTTATTATTCAGAAATACATTAATTATTTTTGACTAATTATTGATTTAATTATATATTTAACATATAATTAAATCAAAAATATTGGGAGGAAATATGCTACAGCTATTCTATATAATTATTTTTTTAGAAATATTTACTATACTCTATAATATACTTAAATTTGTAAAGATACTAACAAAGAAAAATAAATCCGATATTCAGTTATATAATGAAGACTTGCAAATAAATATTCTGATTCCTTGTTATAAGGAAGTAAATATAATTAAAGATACTTTAGAGCATTTTAATAAAATTACAAAAAATATGAAAAATATTAATATTTATGTTATTACCACTGATAAAGAAAAATACGAAAATAACTTAAAAGAAACTACATATGAATATTTAATGAAATTAGATATAATAAAATGTGTAAATATTCATATAATAAATTATCCTAAGAAAAGTGGATTTATGGCTGATCAATTAAATCATGGAATAGATAAAATATTATCAGCCTCTAATCTTACACATAATAAAATTTATTTCTCTATATATAATGCAGATAGCCTACCAGACACTAGTACCTTTTCTGAACTTATATCTAAAATACTAAAATATAATTACCCTAAAGTTCTTCAACAATATAGTAATTATTATCTAAATTATAATAAACAGAATTTTATTATGAAAGGTTTTGCAATGTATCAAACTGCATTTGAATTAAGAAATGGTTTAATAAATAATAAATTATCAAAATTATTGTATTCTCATGTGGTTGGTCACGGTCTTACCATAAGAGCCGACTATATTACTAAAATAAATGGTTTTTCGAGTAATGTATGGTGTGAAGATATATATCTTACCGGATTACTTTTTAATAATGGTATAAATATAATCCCTTTAACATCAATGGATAATTCAGAAAATCCTGAAAAACTATCGGTTCAAATAAATCAAAATGCTGTTTGGTTTAAAACAGCATCACATCCTTTTAAATCACTAAAGGACATAAAAAAAGATTATAAAATCACAAAATATGGTATTATTTGGCTGTTTCATGAGCTAAGAGCTACTTTTGTTTGGATATTTATGCCGATATTTTTAATATATTCATTTATTTACCCTATTGTCATGTTAAATTTAAAATTATTAATACTTGCAATATGTAGTTATTTCATATTTTGCTTTGTTAATTATACTTTAAATTTAATAATAGTAAGTAAAGAAAGATTTAAAATTTATTTAAAAGATTATTTTGCTCTCATTTTTTCCATTATGTTTACTGGAATTGGTCCGATTAGGTCATTCTTTTTAAAAGAAAAAATTAAAACTCCACGCTAATATCACCTGCAAAAAGTAAAGCCTTTCTTGGTATTCTATTGAAAATAGAATACCAAGAAAGGCTTTTTATATTATTTACAAAGACTGGTCAAAAAATATTAATTTAAATTCCAATCTTCAATTATTTTTTTGTCGATATTTAAATTTCCATAGCCAATTCCTAATTTTCTATCTTTCTTTTTATCCCCATGACAATCAGAACCTCCAGACATTAATAATTTCTTGTCTTTACAATAATTATGCAATGTATCTATTTGTTCTTGCGAAAAAGAACTATGATACACTTCTATACCATCTATTAAAGTTTCATCTATTATTTTATTTAAGAAATTAATATGGTTACTCAAATTATATTTATACAAATGCGCTAGAAAAATCTTACCATTATATTTATGTATAAGCTCTTTTATAAACTCGAGTGTTGGCATTTGGTTAGTAAAATCTCTATATAATGGAAAATTTTTATCTACCGTACATGTTCTAAAAAATACTCCACAGTCATTCCATTGCTCATTTGTAAAAAACTTTTTATTTTGTGGAAATTTAATAATACTATCATAGATAACATCTACTGGATATTCTATTTCCGGATTATATTTTAAGTTATTTTCTATTTTTATATCTTGTTCATTACATATTTTAACTAAATCTTTAAACTCATCAATTAATCTGTTTTTATTTTTTTCCTCGCTATAATAATCTTCCAACCAGCTTTGTACTGAATGTAAGTCGAAATCATATGCTAAAACTTCGATTTTCACCCCATTGAATGTACAGTTTAATTCAGCTCCAATAATTAATTTTCCTTTGTAAATATTCTTGAGTTCATCATTTTGTTCCATTTCAATATATGATTTAGCTGTATCGTGATCAGTTATAGAAAATGCTTCTAAATTTAAACTTTGTGCCTTTTCAAGTAACTCCTTTGTACTCCATGTTCCATCTGAATTTGTTGTATGTGAATGCAAATCAATCATCGTTTCTTTCTATTTCCTTTCTTTTTAATCTTAAAAATCCACTGACTTCATTTAAAACATCTTCTTTTGTTTTATTATTTGTATTAATCATTTTAAATTTATTTTGTTTATCCAAATTACAAAGCTTCTCAAAAAATTCAATTTGCTTCATAATTAATTTAGAATTTACCCATTCATTTTCAGATAATTTTTGTCCTCTATCTCTTTGTCTAATCGTATTTCTTCTTATTACTTCTTCTGGACTTGCTTGTAACCATATATATGAATCTGGAAATCTTAATCCCCTTTCTTTTATCAAAGCAACAAATCTATTATATAAAGCTTGTGCATTTGAATAAATATCTGGCCAATTGTTTATACTTTCAAAAGAATATGCAACAGACAATATTTCTAGTACACTTCTATCCATAAAAACATCCACATTATTTTTTAATAATTTAATCGCTTCTATTAGTCTATCTAATTCTAATTTGAAAAAGAATGCTTGATTAATCTTTTCTTCTTCTATGGTTTTCGGAATTGGTGGAATATTAGGATACCTGTCTTGATGTTGTTTTACAAAAGTACTAGCACCGGGAATAATTATAACGTTTTCTATATTTTTTTGTAAATTCTCACATAATGTTGTTTTTCCTGCATTTGATGTACCATCTATAACAATTATTCTTCCCATACTAATTAATCTCCATAGCTATTTCTTTTAACATTTTTTCTAGCTCTTCTAAATTTCTAGCAATTTTAAAATTCATACATCCTTCAATCATTAAATTATCATCTCCAGTATAATCTAAAGCTCTAGTATCAGTTTTGAATCCTATACACTTAATTCCCCAAGCATATGCCATTCCAAGCTCGACACATCCACCTTCATCTGGTACTCTTCCATTTAAATCAAAGATTAATAAATTTGTTTTTACTTTTATTTTAGACAAGATTATTGAGTTAGTAAAATTGCCAAATAAGTAAGAAATAAATGATGCTAATAAAATTCTAGGTGTACTACCCAAAATATTTTGAAATTCAATTTGCATTGTAAATGATTTATCTTCTGGGAACCAAATTGCGACTCCAAAAATTACAACCATTATCAAATTGCAAAAAAATGAAATCCAAATAACAAATTTCGCCTTATTAAAACCATAAACTTCTGTAAAAATATCATTTAATATATATGTAAATGGGAAAAGTAAATCTCCCGCTGTAAATATAAGTCCGAATATATTAATTGTTTTCACAGTAACAATATTCGAAATTAGTAGGAATGTAATATTTAAACTGCATAAAGCAATAAATAATCTAGTATATTCCTCTTTTTTCATTTTATTTTATCAACCACTTCCTTATCAATTATTTCTGCATATTTAATATCAAATCCCCTCTTTATAAAAAAATCTCTGTTATAGTTTGCATCTAATAAATCAAATATTGCAAATTTGATTTTTAATTTTAGATATAAAGCGACTGATAATCTATGAGCCCCGGTCTATAATTTCTCCATTTCTTGTTATTGGAATAATTGTTTTATCTATTCCGCTTTCTTTTATATTATTTATTAAAATATCAAATCTTTTTATAAATGCATCAGCTCCACTTTTTTTTCCATCCGGCTCTAAAAAATTATTAAAAGATTTAATGTGATTTATATATATTTTTTTTGCTAACATGTAATCATGTTTTTCTAAATAACTTTTCACATAATAATGTTTAATAAACACATCATATCTATATTTACTAATTAAGTTAGTTGGATTAGATTCAAATATTCTTATTTTATTTCTTTTTTTTAATAAAGATATTATATAATCATTATCTAGTAAATCCTTTAATTCTTCATAAGAGATGGTTTCTAAATACTTTGAATTTCTAATTGGAATGTTTTTATTCTTTTTATTATTATCTCTCAAGCTTTCAAATTCAATATATCCCATTCCTTTTATCTCTTCACAAATTTTCTTTTTTTTATTTATATTATATTTCATAAAAAACCTTTTTTATTCTATTAATAATCTATAAATAGTTTATCACCACAATAATTAAAAGTAAATACTTTTAAAAAATTTTTTGCAGGATCAGGGAGTCTACTCGACTCCCGATAACTGCCTAAAAGCGGGGCTTTTAGCGGTGGAGTCTTTTGTTTTAGAGTAGACTATCGGACGACTCTTTTTTTATTAAAAAACAAGCATAAAATGCCTAACTTTTTGATTTTAGTTCATTCTATACTTGCTTCTTCTTTTCCTATCCAAAGTAATATCACATCCACTTGGTGTGTGATATTAACTCTGTTTGAAATTTTATGCAAGTCCTTTCTCAAAAATTATTTGCATATAAGCTAGTCCAATTTCTTTCTAACCAATTGCTCCACAATCGATTCTGTGCCCTTTAAATATAAAATTAGATTAATTTATCGATACCAAAAATTTTAAGCAATATCAAGCGTTTTCATATTTCCCCAAATTGTAAGACTTTACGGGGGTAAAATCTCCTGGGTGTGAAAACAATACTACCCATTTTCCTTTATAATCATTTAAAGATATATTTCCCATAGTTGTTACCGCTTCAAATTCCGGTGCTCTCTGTCCTATTCTAACATTTCCGTTCATCATTATTTCGTAATCCATAAAAACCTCCATTCGAGCAATATGTTTTGCCCCAAAAATAAACTTAATTCATATTTATAATATTCTATGAATTAAGTTTATTTTTAGTTACTCGTTTACCTTTTTATAAACTATATAATAATTTAGTTCATTTCTAAAAAACATCCTATATTTTAAACTAATATAGGATGTTTTTACTGTTTTTAAGCTTCCGCTAAAACAAAAGATAATTACTTATATTATTATTTTCTTCTAATAATTTCTTTTTGTTTATATATTAATATTATGCTAATTATTACTAAAACAATAATCATTCCAATTATAATATATTTAGTATTTTCTTCTTCTGTCTGTGGTAATTTGCCATCTGCTATATCATCAATATTACCACTTATAGTATTTTCTTTATTATGATTGTTATTATCATCTATTGTATTCGTAGTATTGTTGTTTGAATCATTTCCTCCAACTGTATTTGTATTATTATTTATTTCATTACTATTTTCGTTTCCATCAATTATATTTGTGTTGTCATCTATTTCATTATTGTTGCCATCATCACCTGAATTATCTTCTATATTTATGTTAGTTGTGACGTCTTTTAATGTTATAGCTTCATCTTTAGAAGTAGCGCCAACTATTTCAGATATTGTAACGGCTGTACTTCCTGTAACATTATCCTTAACTTTAAATGTAATTTTTATAGCGTCACAAGCCTCATATACAGTTTCCGAACTTACTAATAAAGTAAATTTACCACTATTATCATTATATGATGGTTCTTGCCATTTTGAATTTCCTTTTTCAATTTTTACAAATTCTAATTTTGATTTATCATACACTATTTTTCCAGAAAGTGCATCAAGTCCATCATCTACTTTAGAAACTTTGAATGTGACTGTTACTTCATTATTTTGTTGTCTTTGTTGTAAATTTGTTACACTACTTGTAGCATTCACAATTAAATAACTAGATAATAATATTGTACAAATTATGATTCCTGATATAATTTTCTTTTTCATTTTTACTTGTATGATATATTTAATAACTTAAATAACCATACACTCCTTTCTTCATTTA
>CAMMTN010000040.1 GCA_946499885.1 uncultured Clostridium sp.
AAAATGAAGCAGTAATTGATTGTACGGAAGGAATACAAGAATGTATTGAAACAGTAAGAGATTTAAAAGCCAATAATAGTGAAGATAGATATTTAGAGGGATTAACAAAGAAAATAAAAAAAGTAGAAAAGAAAAATATATTTGCTGAATTAGGTGTAGCAATATTTGTCATTAGTTCTTCATTGTTATTAAAATTTGGAATTGGAACTGTTGCATTAGTTGGTTCATATTTATTATTAAACAATCAAATAACCGTATTAACATTTTTTATGTTTTTATTAGTAGTTTCAAGAATATATGAGCCTATGAATAACACATTAGTTAATTTAGCAGCAATTATTTCTTCAAAATTAAACATTGAAAGAATGAACGAATTTTATGATTATCCTTTACAAGAAGGAAGTAAAAAATTAAAGACAAATGGATATGATATAGAATTTAAAAATGTAGAATTTGAATATAGTAAAGGTGAAACAGTATTAAAAAATGTATCATTTACAGCAAAACAAGGAGAAGTAACAGCATTAGTAGGTCCATCAGGAGGAGGAAAAACAACTATATCAAAATTATGTGCTAGATTTTGGGATGCTACAAAAGGAAAAATTTTATTGGGTGGAGTAGATATATCCAAAATAGATCCAGAAACTTTACTAAATAATTATTCAATAGTATTTCAAGATGTAACTTTATTTGATAATACTGTTATGGAAAATATTAGAATAGGTAAAAAAGGTGCAACAGATGATGAAGTAATAAAAGCAGCTAAACAAGCTAAATGTGATGAATTTATTAAAAACTTACCAGAAGGATATAATACTTATATTGGAGAAAATGGTTGCAATTTATCTGGAGGAGAAAGACAAAGAATATCTATAGCAAGAGCAATTTTAAAAAATTCTCCTGTAATTTTATTAGATGAAGCAACAGCATCATTAGATGCTGAAAATGAAACTGAAATTCAGGAAGCTATTTCAAAATTAGTAAAGAATAAAACTGTATTAATTATTGCACATAGAATGAGAACTGTTACAAACGCAGATAAAATAGTTCTATTAAAAGATGGAGTTGTTAAAGAACAAGGCTCTCCAAAAGAACTATTAGGAAAAAATAGTATATTTAAAGATATGGTTAATAAACAACAAGAATCTATGGAATGGAAATTAAATTAGATAGGAGTTTGATATGGAGAATATTGCAATAGGTCTTTTAATACCTTTTTTAGGAACTACATTAGGTTCTGCAATGGTGTTTTTAATGAAAAATAAAATGAACACAAAAGTACAAAAGTTGCTATTAGGATTTGCATCTGGAGTAATGATAGCAGCCTCAATTTGGTCTTTAATTACACCATCAATAGAAATGGCAGAAGAACAAGGAATAGTATCATGGATTCCTGCTGCTATAGGATTTTTATTTGGAATTATCTTTTTGTTAGTTTTAGATAGTATAATACCTCATTTGCACTTAAATTCAAAAAAGCCAGAGGGTATAAAAGCTAAATTAAAAAATACAACTATGATGGTACTTGCAGTAACCCTACATAATATTCCAGAAGGAATGGCTGTCGGAGTTGTATTTGCAGGAGTTTTGGCACAAAATACAACGATTACTCTTGCAGGTGCATTTGCATTATCAATAGGAATAGCAATACAAAACTTTCCAGAGGGAGCAATAATTTCAATGCCTTTAAAAAATGAAGGGATGTCAAAGCCAAAAGCATTTTTATATGGTACATTATCTGGAATTGTAGAGCCAATAGGAGCAATAATCACAATTCTTCTTACAGGAATTGTAACACCTATATTACCATATTTATTATCTTTTGCAGCAGGAGCAATGATTTATGTTGTTGTTGAAGAATTGATACCAGAATCACAAGTAGGTGAACATTCTAATATTGGTACTATCGGTGTTGCAATAGGTTTTGTTATAATGATGATTTTAGATGTTGCACTTGGATAAATTTATAATTTTATTGTGTAGAGAATCATTAGAAATAGTGGTTCTCTTTTTGATTTTTTTTTACAAAACTCCACCAAAACTACACAATTAAGATATATAATACATTCGGAGGAAAAAGCAATGAAAAGAATATTAGTAGTAGAAGATGAAAAAGACATACAAAATATAATAAAAGCATTTTTAGAAAATGCAGAATATAAAGTAGAAACGGCAGATGATGGATTAGATGCAATAAATCTTATACAAAATAATAACTATGATTTAATTTTATTAGATATAATGTTACCTAAAATTGACGGCTTTACCATTTGCGAAATGATAAGAAAAAACAGTAATGTACCAATTATCATATTAACAGCACTAACAGATGAAGAAAGCCAACTTAAAGGGTTTGATAAATTAGCAGACGATTATATAACAAAGCCATTTTCAATGCCTGTTCTTTTAAAACATATAGAGGCTATATTTAGAAGAACAAATAATAGTAATGAAAATACAAGTATTTTAAAATATAAAAATATAACATTAAATACAGAAAATTATGAGGTATATGTAGATAATCAAAAAGTAACCTTGACATTTAGAGAATACGAAATACTAAAGTTATTTTTAGAAAATCAAGGAAAAGTATTTACAAGAGATAATATCCTAAACTCTATTTGGAATTATGATTATTTTGGAGATGATAAAATAGTAAATACACATATTAAAAATATTCGTAAAAAATTAGGTTATGAGTATATAGAAACGGTTAGAGGGGTGGGATATAAAATTGATAAAGAAGATAAAAAGTAGTTTAACCTTAAAAATATTTTTAATGATGACTTTAGTTTTGATAATTGTAGGAGTTATTATATATGGTATTGTAATGAATGTAATGCCTAATAACTATAAAAATGTAACACTTTCTAATTACACAGAAGAAATAAAAAATTTAGTAGAAGATTTAGAAAAAGGAACAATAGAAGATGCAACAAATAAAATATATGATTTTTGTTTAACATATAGTGCAAATGCTCAATTAACTGGAAATGAGATTACATATAAATTTGGCGAAGTACCAGAACAGGATACTAGCATACAGACAATATCAAGTGAAGTTACTTTTACAGATTCAAATGAAAGTTATATATTATCATTATCAGTATCAGAGCATACAGTAAATCAAATAATGATGGCATTTTTAAAGATTACACCAGTAATACTTTTATTAATATTCGTAATATCTATTATTTCTGCACAAATTATTTCAAAAATAGTTACGAAGCCTATTGTAGATATAAGTAATATTTCTAAAAAATTATCAAAATTAGATATGACTTGGAGATGCAACACTACAAGAACTGACGAAATAGGTGTTTTAGCCAATAATTTAGACACAATGGCAAACAAGTTAAATAAAACATTAAATGAACTTACTGTCGCAAATGAACAATTACAAAAAGATATTGAGAAAGAAAAAGAAAGAGAAAAAGTACAAACGCAATTTTTTAGAGCAGTATCACACGAACTAAAAACACCATTAACAATAATAAAAGGTGAATTAGAGGGAATGATTTATGAAGTAGGAGAATACAAAGATAAAGAAAAATATTTAAAACATTGCTTAAAAGTTGCAAATGACATGGAAAGTTTAATAAAAGAAATATTATCTGTTGCTATGATTAAAGATGAAAGTTTTAAATTAAATGAGAATAACTTTGACATAGCAAATACAATAAAGAAAGTATATAAAAAATATCAAGGAATAGCTGAAGATAAAGAAATTGAAATAATTACAAATATTCAAGATGCTTATGAATTTAACGGAGATGAAAGACTACTTGAAAATGCAATTTCAAATATTATTTCAAATGCAGTAATGTATTCTCCAAAAAAAGCAAAAGTATTTATTGATTTTAATGATAAAGTTATGAAAATAGAAAATACAGGAATACACATAGAAAATGAAGATTTAAAACAATTATTTAATCCGTTTTTTAGAGTTGACAAGTCAAGAAATAAAAATACAGGTGGAAGTGGACTAGGACTATACATAGCAAAAACAATTTTTGATTATCATAATATTTCATATAAAATAGAAAACTCACAAAAAGGAATATTATTTACAATTAAATTACCACAATAAGTATTAATATAATCGTTAAAAGATATATGATCTATTAGAAAAATAATTTTAGGAGGGAATATCCCTCCTTTTATTCGTAATCTTCAATATATAATGCTTTTGCTATGTATGGTGTAATTTCATCAATATCATACCAACCAGAACTTTTACTATCATTTTCTAAACCATTTGGATTAGAAACATAAACCATATTATCATTATCAGCTGCTAAAAGTAACATATAATGTGAAGCAGTAGTCCAACGATTATCACTTGGGTTATTCCAAACACACACAATAATAGGTCTATTAGATTGTAAATGGTGGATTATAGATTTATTTGATAAATGCTCTGAATCATAATAAAAATCAGAATTTTTTATCCCAAATGTTTCAGATAATTCACTAGACATTTTTTCGTAATCCATTACTGGATAATACATTTCTCTTAAATCTTCTGGAGTATAGTCCTTACCATATCCACTCAAAAGAATTGACATTACAGTTATTCCACAACCATTTTCAGCCATACTACCATTCCAATATTCATTGTTTGCCCACGAAGAATTACCATTTTGTTTGTATTCTTTGTATATTTTTTTATAATTATTTTCTGTTGTAAATGTTGTAAAATATCCATCTTTATTTTTTACTTTTTCTTGTCCTACACCAGAATAATTAGGATTCTTATCTAATTTAATTACTCTATACCCCACAATATTAGAAAAGTCAAAATTACTATTTAATTCATTAAAGAAATCATTATTTTTTAAATAATTAATACCCCAATATATAATAAGTATTAGTAGTAGAATAAATATCACAATTCTCTTTTTATTTAATTTTTTATTATTACTTTTAGCCATGTTAAATGCCTCCTTTTAAAAATATTATAAATAGTTTTGTATTTTAAGGTTTTAACATAGCCTTAACAATTTCTTAAATTTTTCTTACAATATCAATGAATTAATGAAAAATATAAATTTATATGATATAATCACAATGGAGGGAGCAAATGAATGTCTTGATATTAGATGATGAAAAAGAAATAGCAGATTTAGTCGAGGTATATTTACAAAATGAAAATTATAATGTTTATAAATTTTATACTTCAGAAGAAGCAATAAAATGTATAGATAATATACCTTTAGACCTTGCAGTATTAGATATTATGATACAAGGGAAAAATGGATTTGAAATATGTAAATATATAAGAGATAAAGGTTTAAAATTTCCAATTATAATGCTTACAGCAAAAATAGAAGATAATGACAAAATAAAAGGTTTAACACTTGGAGCAGATGATTACATTACAAAGCCATTTAATCCTCTAGAATTAGTAGCAAGAGTTAAATCAGCTTTAAGAAGATATACACAATATAATACTGATATAAAAATAGAAGATATTATTGAAGATAAAGGATTAGTAGTAAATAAAAAAGAACATAAATGTTTATTATATGATAATGAAATTGATTTAACACCGATGGAATTTGAAATATTACTTTATTTAATTACTAATAAAGGCAAAGTAATAAGTTCAGAGGAATTGTTTGAAAAAGTCTGGAAAGAAAAATATTTTGATAGTAACAATACTGTAATGGTACATATAAGAAGAATAAGAGAAAAATTAGGAGAAGATACTAAAAATCCTAAATTCATAAAAACAGTTTGGGGAGTAGGTTACAAGTTTGAATAGGAAGTGATTAGATTGGTAATTATTTATAGTTTTCTATGTGCTTTTTTGCCCTGCTTTATATATTTACTTATAAAAAATAGAAAAGAAAAGAAATTTTATATATTCTTTATAATGCTTTTTATTATATATCTATGGATGGTATATAATGTAACTGGTGCAGGAGGTTTAAGCGATATAATATATGCACCAAGAGGAGGAATAAATAATTCTATAATAAAGGCAAATATAAATCTTGAATTTCTTGAAAATGGGATAAATACAACATTCTTATTAAATATATTAATGTGTGTTCCTTTGGGATTTCTTT
>CAMMTN010000041.1 GCA_946499885.1 uncultured Clostridium sp.
TTTTTTTTTAATTTTTTCAAAAATCTATTGACTTTTCATAGTTGGTCTCCTTTATTATTCATTTATAATTTTTTTATTTAAAATAGATAAGTCTAAAATATTAATTTCTCCGTCATCATTTAAATCAGCGGCTTTCTTTTTAGTTTCATCATCTATTATTGATAATTCAATTAAATGTTTATTTAAAATAGATAAATCCACTATATCAATGTTACCATCTCCATTAATATCTCCTTTTGTAACATCTTCTCCATCAGTATTTTCATCATTCTCTATCCAAGTTACTTCAGCCTTTATATAGCCAATATTTCCTGCTTCATCTTGTATTTCAAAAGTAAACACTCCATTTTCTGTAAAAGTATGACTTCCATCTTCATCTGCATTTAGTATAGTTACATTTTCTTCAGAAAAATCTTTTAATGTAGCCTTAACTGCAAATCTAGTTGTTTCTGTTATATCATATTCAACTACTGCTGTTGGAGCCTCTTTGTCTATCCATGTTACTTCTGCATCGATTGTTTTTTCTTGATTGTTCATGTCTCTATAAGTAAAAGTATATTTTCCATTTTCTTGGAATGTATGTGTTATATCTCCAATAGCTGTAAATCCTTCTGGTAGTTGAAGTGTGGCAATAACATCTTGATTTGTTAGTTCTTGAATAAAATAATCTATAACTGGTTCCTTATATTCCTTAGTTCTATCTTCATAATATCCAAAACGTTTTCCACTTACATATTTGTTTGGTCCTTCTGCATTTCCATAAGTTTCTGTTGCTTCAATCTTTACATATTTTGCTGGCATAGATTCCGACAAAGTGATTGTTTTTCTGCTTTCATTATTTGCAAGATTTGTTTTTTCTTCTGCCAATGTCCATTCTTTTCCATCCAAACTAACATATACTTTAGCCGATTTTATTCTTCCATTTAATCCTGCTGGATCATAAGTAATTTGTGATAAATATCTTACCTTATCAAAACTAATAACATAAGACTTATCATCAGCTACTTGTCCATATTTAGTATGCCATGATGTGAACGGACTAGCATCAATCATATTCTCTGGTGCGAGGCCATTTTGTGAAGTCCCTGAAGAAACAAAGCTTATATTTTTTATGCTTATATATTTATTTGTCTCTGGATTTGTATCTTCTGTAAATATAAATTCTGCACTTTCTCCATTTAGATATACACCATGCGCTTTATATCTTACTGTAATTGTTTGTGTTCCTTCAAAACAAATATCTTTATTATAATCTAACCAATTTTCTCCACCATCTATGCTATATTCTAAATTACCAATTTTACCTACAAAAATATCTTCTTCGTCATTCATAGCAAGCGTATTTGAAGAAATATTTTCTCCTGTAAGAATATCAATTGTAAACACTTCATTTGAACCTGAGATCTTTACTTTTATATCATTTTCAGCTGTAATACTTTGTAATTGTTCTTTTGAAAGTATAATTTGATGTTCCATTGTTGCTTCCCAACTTTTACCTCCATCTAAACTGTATTGAACTTGAAAATCATAATCATCATATTTTGCATTCATAACAATTTTTCCAGCATTTTCTCCATCAAATGAGAATGATGCTAAATCTACTTTATTGCTTCCTATTAATGAATTTGCTATTTCTTTACATGCATTTGGTTGTAAGCTTTCTTCTGAAGTTGCTTTTGTAGCTTTATTTAATGCATCAGTTTTTAGTATATCTATTTCTATCGTATCTTCATTATTCAAATATGGTTCTATAACTTTCAATAAATCTACCATCGCCATTGGATAATATGTATAAACATCAATTATTTTTTTAGCTAATTCTTTCCAATCTGCACTTGTTTTATTTTCTTGCTTTTTATATAGATTAATAAGATTATCATACGTATCTAAATTAATATCTAATTCTTCTAAAGATTTGTTATATATCTCCTCTTTTTTACTTAAATCTTGATATGAGTTAGCAATTAAATTATAATAAAAAGATTTTTGATAATTTTCATAATCATTTAATGCAGCCTGTCCCAATAGTAAATATCCTGAATTATTTCCTGCATATGATCCATTAACATTTTTATCTGTAAAATATTTATTATTCCAATTAAATAATAATCTATATCCATTTGTTCCACCCCAACCGGTGCAACTTTTTCCCCAACCAGATATGTTGTTTCCGATATCCCATATTCCATTTCCATTTTTATCTTCAGAATAATGCAAATATGCTTCATGAGCAGGTTGATATATTCCTACCACTGGAATACCATGTACTTTATATAGATTTTGTCCTAGTCTTGAAATGTTCCAACAAATTCCACCAGCTTCCATTACCATCCAAGTTCTAGATGTTTTACTTCCATTTTCATTTAATCCATAAGGAATATTATATTCGCTTAATTTATATTTATTGTTATATGTCTCATAGTTTTCCTGAGCATATAACTTATCTTGGTTATAATTTGGTTGAACATAATTCATATAACTATATGGATTTAATCTATTTCCTAAATTATCAGGATACCTTGTTTCTGAATAACCACGTAACCATTCTACTTCATTATTTGCAATAGAATCATTCATTACAAATCTAAGTAATTCCATACTATAATCTTTGAATTCTTCCTTTTTTGGAAATAACCCCTCATCATATAATTTCTTCATAATTCTATATCTTTCAACTATATCATAAGAAGCTGATGAATGTGAAAACCATAATGGTGAAGCAATCGAATCTGTACTATATGATACCGATAAAGCAATTAACATTTTTTTGTATACATACCCATCTTCTGTATCTGTAATAAAATCTTTATATTCTGTATACAATTCTTTAATAGAGTTTAAAAATTTTAATACGTCCCCAATATTTCCAGTTTCTATTATTAATTGCAGAGCATCTTTATCATTTAAAATCCAATCCATTGTTTCTTTCATTTTTCCGGTATTGTCATCTTTTATAGTGTTTTGTAGAGTCCAATATCCTATACGATTAACAAATTCTCTCTTTAAAACCAAATCTAAATTATTTTCTAAATTTTCCTCTGGTGCATTTTTTGAAAGTAATTCATCATAATATGAAACTTTTTGTAAACCTTGATATATCTCTGAAGATAGGTCATAGCCTTCTTTTACAATTCTTGCATCAGCATAGACAGCGTGGTCATTTGCATCTCCACCATTTTTATCTGCCCAAAGTCTTAAATATTTATAATTTGCAATATTTATATCAATTTCTAAAGCATTTTGTCCCGAAGTAATTGGAGTAGATTTGTATAATTCTGTCCATTCCTTACCATCATTAGAACCTGTTATTCTAAACCAAACCTCACCTTTTCCACTTTGGCTAGCATCAATTCCAAGTTTTGCAACAAATCGTGTATATGTATTAGAATACTTTGAAATATCATAAGTAAGTAATGATGACGCATGTGCTCCCATTCCCTTACTAAAGTACACTCTTGTACCATCAATTAATAAACTAATTTTACCTCCATCAGTATTTTTGTCCTTCATAATATTGCCATAACCAGCGTAAGACCATTTATTTTCAGTTATATATTCCAAATCCGAAATATAATAATAATCACTTTTTTCCCCATTTTCTCTTGTTATGTTTAAATCGCTATTTGTTGTTTCAACTGCATTAGAAAAAATTGGTACTATTATTTGAAACATTAACAAAATAATTAGTATAAAACTTAAAATTTTCGAACTTTTTAAGATATTATTATTTTTCATCTAATTTTTCTTTCCTTTCTATGTTTTTAATATTAGTTAATTTACAGCATAAAATAAAGTATATTAACATTTTAAGATAAGCTTTTGTTTTAATAAGTTTTCTTTCGATGCTTATATACTTTATAAATTCTTTTTATTAACATAATTATTCTAACATAATCTACAGTTTTTGTCAATGTAAATATATTATATCTTTAGCTCTATGTATTTTTATTTTCTGCTATCCTTCATTAATAATATTTATTATATTGTTTCAGTAAAGTCTTCTCTTTTTCCTGAAATAATGTCGTCATATAACTCTAGTTTATAATCTAATCTTTTAATTGTAGCATTTATATTATTTTGCTTCTCTATTAATTTTTCTCTTTGCTCTTCTAATAGATTTCTTCTTTCTTGTACTGTTGACTTTCCTTTTTTAAATAAATTAACATATTCTAACAAAGTTTCAATTTCCATACCTGCATTTCTCATACATTTTATAAATTCTATCCATTTGCAAGATTCTTCGTCAAAATCTCTTATTCCATTCTTTGTTCTAGGTATTTTTGGTAATAATCCTATTTTTTCATAATATCTTATTGTATCTGCTGTTATGTTATATTTTCTACATACTTCTGCAATTTGCATTCTTACCACCTTCTAAATTTAATGTTTGTATTACAATTTATCATATTCCTCATCTGTAACAGGTTCTAGCCATTCATTGCTTGTATTTTCTCCTGGAACTTCTACTGCTAAATGACTAAACCATGAATCTTTCTTAGCTCCATGCCAATGTTTTACATTAGCAGGTATTGTTACTACATCTCCTGGCTTTAAACTTTGTGCTGCTTTTCCTTCTTCTTGATACCACCCTTCTCCTTCAACACATATTAAAATTTGACCACCATTTTTGTCAGACTTATGTATATGCCAATTATTTCTGCAACCAGGCTCAAATGTAACATTTGCAATAGAAATATTTTCGGTTTTAGCTAATGGTTTTAAATATGAATTACCTATAAAATATTTTGCAAAGTTTGCATTTGGTTCACCCATTCCAAAAATCCCGCCATGGGTTTCATTTACTTCTTCATCACTATAAACTTCTTTTATTAATGAAAATGCACTCCAAGCTTTAGGCCATCCTGCATAAAAAGCTATTTGTGTAACTATTTCTACAGCTTCTTCTTTTGTTATTCCGTGCTTTTTTCCTATTTCCAAATGAGATTTTAATTGGGGAAATAATCCTTGAGCCATAAGAGCCGATATTGTTATCATACTTCTATCTCTTAGAGATAATTTATCTTCTCTTCTCCATACTTCTCCAAATAGCACATCATCATTTAACTCTGCAAATTTTGGTGCTAATTTTCCTAGATTTTCTCTACCTGCTGTTTGTTTTTCCATAAATTCACCATATCCTTTCTTTTATTCTATATTATATATATCACTTAAAGTTAGCTCCAAGTCAATAGATTTTATTAAATTTTTTTAGATTTCACATAGAAGAACTTCTACGTAGAAAAGTAGCAGAAAAGTTCTGCTATTTTAGTTCATTTAAATAATTTACTAATTTTCAAAATTAATTTCTTTTACATTATCTTTTATTAAATAACACATTTCATCATGTGCATTAATTCCATCAGCTATTTTATTTATAGCAAGTTTTATGTACTTTACTTCTGCATTTGCTAATAAATTTCCTTTTTTATCGAATATTTCTGTTTCTATAGTAATAAATTTTGAGGTTTCTTTTTGTACTAACCCTTTTCCTATTAACACCTCATTGTATGGCACTGGTTTTCTATATTTTACATTTATAGATAAAGTTACTCCAAAGTCTTCTTCTGATGATTTTGCCCACAATGCTCTTAGTCCTAATTCGTCAAGCATTGTAGCGATTATTCCTCCATGAACTCTTTGCGGAAAGCTTTGATATTCTTCTTTAAATTTAAATATTGTCATTACACTTTTGTCTTCCATATTATAAAATTGAGCTTTCAAACCTATTGGATTATCCATACCACATATAATACACATTTTACTATTTCTTTGTTTACTTATTACTTTCATTTTTTTCTTGTATGATATATTTAATAACTTAAATAACCATACACTCCTTTCT
>CAMMTN010000042.1 GCA_946499885.1 uncultured Clostridium sp.
TAATTTAAAACTTTCATCTTTAATCATAGCAACAGATAATATTTCTTTTATTAAATTTTCCATTTCATTTGCAACTTTAAGAGAATGGTTTAGGTATTTTGTCCTATCTTTATACTCTCCAACTTCATAAATCATCCCTTCTAATTCGCCTTTTATGATAGTAAGAGGAGTTTTTAATTCGTGTGATACTGCTCTAAAAAATTGAGTTTGTATTTTTTCTCTTTCTTTTTCTTCTTCTATGTCTTTTTGTAATTGCTTATTAGCAACAGTAAGTTCATTAATAGTTTCATTCAGCCTTTCTGCCATTTTATCTAAATTATTAGCAAGTACCCCTATTTCATCCGTTCGTACTGTATTACATCTCCAAGTCATATCTAGTTTGGCTAATTTTTTAGATATATTACTTATATCAATTACAGGTTTAGTAATTACTCTTGAAATTATTTGTGCTGCAACTATAGATATTAAAAGTATTATTACTAATATTACAGGAGTTATCTGTAAAAATACAACCATTATTTGATTTACCGTACTTTCTGCTACTGATAAAGTTAATATATATCTTTCATTTGAATCTATAAAAATGACATCACTTGAAATAGTTTGAATTGTTGTATCTTCTGAACTTTCTTCTCCAAAACTATACTTAGTATTTGTGTTTGTACTTTCTAATTGAGCATTTGCACTATGTTCTATACAAAAATCATATATTTTATTTATTCCCTCATCTAATGTAGTGGTTTCTAATTCGGATACAAGAGTTTTTATTTCTTCTGTATAATTTGATAAAGATATACTTCTATAATTGCTAGGCATTACTTTTATGACTATACCATATATAATAAGACCTACAAAAATTAAAACACAAGTTAGCATTAAAAATATTTTTAGCCATAGGCTACTTTTTATCTTCTTTATCAATTTTATATCCCACCCCTCTTACTGTTTCTATATAGTCATATCCTAATTTTTTACGAATATTTTTTATATGTGTATTTACTATTTTATCATCTCCAAAATAATCATAATTCCATATTGAGTTTAGTATATTATCTCTTGAAAAGACCTTTCCTTGATTTTCTAAAAATATCTTTAGTATTTCAAATTCTCTATATGTTAGTGATACTTTCTGATTATCTACATATACTTCATAATTTTCTGTATTTAATATCATATTTTTATATTTTAAAATATTTGAAGTTTCATTGTTGTTATCTGTTCTTCTAAAAATAGCCTCTATATGTTTTAAAACAATAGGCATGGAAAATGGCTTTGTTATATAATCATCTGCTAATTTATCAAATCCTTTTAGCTGACTTTCTTCATCTGTTAGTGCTGTTAATATTATAATGGGTATATTACTATTTTTTCTTATCATTTCACAAACTACAAATCCGTCAATTTTGGGCATCATTATATCTAGTAACACCAGATCATAACTATTTTTTTGAATAAGGTTTATTCCTTCTAACCCATCATCTGCTGTTTCAACTTTATAGTCTGCGTTTTCTAAAAATGCTTTAATTATATTTTGTATGTCTTTTTCATCTTCTATTACTAATATCTTTTTCATTCATTTTTCCTCCAGATGTATTATATATCTTAATTGTGTAGTTTTGGTGGAGTTGGAGAAAATTTTACAAAAAAGTAAAAGCGAGAGTTACTTTTTATAAGCAACTCTCTAAATTAAATAATTATTAATTGTTATCTTCTTTATTAAATATAGTTTTAATATTGTTTATAAACTCTTTTCTTCTAATTATTGTAGTAATTATAACAAATAATGAATATAGTAAGTTTCCAATATAAGGTTGAGTATTTAGTTTTGTTGTCAAGTCTGCACTAACAAAGAAAGTTAAAATTGCAAGAATTAGTATAATCCAATGTGAATATTTTATTCTTCTTATATATAAATATCCTAATGGAATATATACAATAGCAAGTAATAATTTTACAATGTAATCTGGAATATTAGGTAAATTAAACACTAAATTTAGTTGACTACCATTAAATAACAATGATAATAAAGCAATAATTCCACCAAATATATAAAAACCACCAATAAATGTAATAACTTTTGATTCTTTCATTTTTTCCTCCATAATTTTAATTATTAAAAAATATTCTTGTAACAATTTATCTAAAAAGTCAATCTATATAGTCATTTTAATCAGACTTAATAAAAACTTCGGAATTTTCGGAAATTCTTGTAAAACAATATTTACTATATTTTCTTTTGAAAGCTCTTGTGCTGTATTAAATGTTATATCTCCACTTGTTTGCTCTCCCACAGCAATATGTCCTGAAGCATATCCTCCAATACCAATATTAGAGGCAAGTGCAGCTCCACCAAAAGAGTACATTCCGATTGCCAATCCACCAATAGAGATTATACCTATCGCAAGTCCACCAATAGCAACAGGTGCTAATGCTAGTCCTCCAATAGCCAAAAATAAAGCTATTGCAACTCCTCCTAATGAGATTAACCCTAAAGGGATTCCACCTAATGCCAATAATCCCATTGCAATTCCACCTATTGCAAATAAACCTTGTGCAATATTTCCAATAGCAATTATTCCTTTTGCTCTCCTTATTCCAAAGCCAAGATTAATATGAACTAATGGAATACCTTTAATTTTAGTTTTACTTTTATATTCGTAATCTAGCCTAACCTTCCCATAAAAAATTCTTTGATCTTCATTTAAAGTTTCATCATCTTCTTTACCAACTAATTTATCAATAGAAATATTAAAAACTTTGCTTAATTCCATCAATTTTTCCAACTCTGGAGTTGTTTCACCTAATTCCCATTTGCTTACAGTCTGTCTACTCACATTAACTTTGTTACCTAATTGTTCTTGTGATAATCCTTCCTTTTTTCTTAATTCAATTAATTTTTCATTAAATTTCATTTTTTCATTCCTCCCTTTGATATAATTATAGAATTTAGTGTCAATTAAATCTACCAATTATACTTGGAAGATTGTCAACAAAACTTAACATTGCTTATTTTATCGCAAAAATCAACTGTTTTTATATTACTTTTTTTAAATTTTTTCTATCTTTTTATTACTAATTTTATATAATTTTTTATTTCATTTCTATAAATACTGTTGTATATTACCATAAAAGTATAAAATTTTCCACTATTTAACTGTATTATTTTATGATTTTTTTACTGCAAAAAGAGAATCACTATTTCTAATGATTCTCTCTCGAAAATAAAAGGGGATGTTTTGTGTGCTAATTGCTTCATCTACAATTAGCACTATACTAATTTACGGTTTTTGCATTTGAATATATTTGCTCTAACTTTTCATCTGGATAATATTCATCAAAAAAATTATCTATATATCCATTAGCTGCAATATTATTTTTTCTTTCTAACTGTCTTGCTCCTGCCATTCCAGAAATAATAATATCAAATGCAATAAACAACACTAAAAACGCAGTAATACATTTAAAATTTGTATTTTTACACCAATCTTTTAAGTAATTTATTAGTGGTAAAACAAATTTTACAAATAAAACTCCACCTGTTCCCCAATACAAGCAATGCAATAAACTTGTTCTTCCGTGTATATTAAATAATAAATTACTATAATCCCAAGATATTGTTCCAAACCAAGTTTCCTGTAAGTATGAAAATAAATATTCTACTATCCCTCCAAGTAACATTGTTATAAAGAATATCTTTATATAGCTTTTCTTTTTTATATTTGAAATTACCAAATAATAAGCAACAAGTCCTACTCCATATACTTGTATGAATGGTCCAAATAAAAGCCCTTGTCTTGATACGAAATGTCCGTTTTGTACTAAACCAACTATCATTTCAATAATATAGCCTAGAATACTGCCTATTAAAAAGATCCAAAATACCTTTATTAGTTTTTGTATTATATTTTCTTTATTTACTATCATAACTGAATTGCTTGTTTCTTCCATTTTTTCAATATTTACTCCTCTTTTAATATTATAAAATACAATTCTTATGATTCTTTTTATTAATTCTTAATTTTTTATAAATTTTATTATACTATTTCTGTTTCTATAGGATATGACATATTATTTAGTTCATATACAACTGCTACATCTTTGCTTTCTGCTATTTTATCTTCTTTTATAAAAGCATATATCACTAAACCTATTATTGCAATTACTGCAAGTATTACAAAAGCAATAAATACTTTTAATAATTTTAAAATTAGTCCTGATAATTTTTCTACATTGCTTTCTTCTTTCATTTATTTATCCTCTATTTTATATTTCCTCTTTTTTAGAGGATGTTGTGCTAATTGCTTCATCTACAATTAGCACAGTAGTTTTATTCTGCTTGTCTTAGTATTTCATTTGCTTCATCTTCAGTTAAATATTCATTTTCTATCATCTTCTCCATTACTTGTCTTTGTCTTTGTTTTGCTAAATCTGGATTTTTAGTTGGTGCATATACAGATGGTGCATTTGGAATACCAGCTAGTAATATACATTCATAATCAGTCATTTCATCTAGTTCTTTATTAAAGTACCCTCTACAAGCCTCTTTTACCGTGTAATAGCCATCTCCAAAGAAAATGTTATTTACATACAATTCAAATATATCTTCTTTTGAGTAATGTGATTCTATGTTCCAAGCCATAAATACTTCAGCAATTTTTCTTTCCATTTTCTTTTCTTGTGTAAAGTACATATTTTTTGCTAATTGTTGTGTTATTGTACTTCCACCTTCTACATAAGACATTGCTTTTATATCATTTATTGCTGCTCTACCTATTGCGATTATATCTATTCCATTATGCTTATAAAATCTTTTATCTTCTACACTTATTACTGCATTTACATACATTTGTGGTAATTCTGAAAATTCTGCATAATTTTCTTTTGACCTTATTTCTTCTACTTTTTCTTCAAGAGGCATATTTTCTATTGCTTCTTTATACATATTATAGCCATTACCAATGAATAATAGTGCTATACTCATTCCAATTAGTAACAAGAAAATTAATACTTTAAATAATTTTTTCATCTTTTACCACCTCGTTTCTTTTTCCATTTATTTTTCTAATTATTCTACATTCATTGCTGTTTTAACATCTTCTGGCAATTCACTTTCTTGTACTTCTTTCCAATTTACAACTCCACGAATTTGCATTACTTCTAATTCCAA
>CAMMTN010000043.1 GCA_946499885.1 uncultured Clostridium sp.
TCTTCTAATCTATATGATTTATCTAATGCAATAGAAATATAATTTTTTTGCTTCTTTTTTGGCATATCATCTATTTCATCTAAAATTGATAAATAACCTATCATTGATGTTAAAGGTGTCTTAATATCGTGTGCTAAATAAACTATTAACTCATCTTTCTTTTCTTCATTTTCTTTAGCTAATTTTTCATTTTTCTCCGATTCTCTTTTTAAGTGATTCATACGATTTTTGATTTCTTCTAATTCATCTGGTAATTCAATATATTCAACATCTTTATTTACTAAATCTTCAGTTGCTTTTCCAATTTCATCAATATATCCAAAAACTTTCTTCAATAATCTATATAGTAGCACTAACGTACCAATTACCCAAATTATTATTATAGGAATTACAAGAGCTCTAACGGTTGTTATGCTGTAAAAAAATTCTCTAAAATTGTTGTAAATTTCTGGTGAAATATCATATAGCCATTGAAAACTTAACCTATCAATTAGTGCCACCAAAAGGAAAATACCCAATGGCATACATATAGACCATACCAATATTTTTATTACAAAATTTATAAATGTTTTTTTCAATAATTTATTTTTTTTACTTCTCAATTTTATACCCCACTCCATAAACTGTTTTTATATATTTTGGCTTCTTTCCAATATCATTCATTTTTTCTCTTAAATGTCTAATATGTACCATTACAGTATTGTTATCTTTTTCAAAATATTTACTTCCCCATACTTTAGAAAATAATTCATCTGTTTTAATTACTTTTCCTCTGCTTTCGCATAATAGCCATAATATTTCAAATTCTATTTTTGTTAGTTCGACCTTTTTCTCGTTGAAATAAAATTCGTGAGTATCTTTATTTATAAGTATCCCTCTAAAATCAATTACATTTTCTTTTTGATTTGAATTATTATACTTTTGACTTCTTCTTAACTGTGCTTTTACTCTTGCAATCAATTCCAAAGGTTGAAAAGGCTTTGTTACATAGTCATCTGCTCCTATCATCAAGCCATTTATTTTATCAATTTCTTCTACTTTTGCAGTTGCAAAAATAATTGGGAAAGTATATTTTTCTCTAATTTTATTGCATAACATAAATCCATCAATTTCAGGCATCATAACATCTAAAATTGCTAAATCTACATCTAAATTATCAATATTATCAAGCACTTCTTTAGCAGAATAATATTTATAAACTGTATAATTTTCATTTTTCAAATATAATTCAACTAAATCTGCTATTTCCTTTTCATCATCTACAACTAAAATTTTATTCATTTTCCTCTCCCTTCCACAAGTTTTAAATTAACAATACATACTAATTATACCATACAAAACTTAACAAAATATATTGCATAACATTTTTTAGATAAATCTTATTTAGATATATTTTAACATATATTATTTTAAAAATAAACTTTTCGTATTTTATACTTTAAAATTCTTTATAAAATTGCTCTAAAACTTTTGCTAATATTTGTGGTTTTTCTTCATTTACAACGTGTCCTGTATTTTCAATAATTTTTAATTTTGCGTTTTTTATATTTTCGGATAAATAATATGCTGATTTAATATTGGCACTATCTTTCTCTCCACACACTATAAGAGTAGGACATTTAATTTTTTGTATTTTATTACTAAAATCTAGTTTCTTCATTGATTTTCCTAAAATGAAAGTATCCTTTTTATTAAATGCCATATTATCAAAAATCGACTGAGGCAAGAATTTAAAAATAACATTTTGAATACTAAACATTATTTTTGGTACTTTATGAGGAGTGCCAATTAAAACTAATGATTGTACTTTATCGGGAAAGTCTAACACATAATTTAATGCCAATATTCCTCCTAAAGAAATACCACATAAATTGATTTTTCCATCAATTTTATTACAATATTCTGAAAAAGCAGAATACAAGTTATAATAACTGGCTTCTTTGCCATCAAGAATTGATGATAAATCTGGACACAATATGTCTTTATTATATTTCATATATGAGATTGTTTCACTCCAACTTGTTCCTTTGTGTCCTGATCCGTGAATAAATATTTTTTTCATTTTTACCTCCTATTTATCTTTTTCGTAATATGGTAATTTATCTATTTTTTCAAGCATTTCTTCATCATAAAGTGGTAGTCCCATTTTTCCAAGCATTATTGTTACAAATCTATAACGATTTTTTATATCATTAACATTTCCCGGAAAAAGCGAAGGAATCATCCATAAATCGGTTAATATTAGTAATTCTGCTAATTCTTTTGGCTGCTCCGTTTTTATAGATCCATCTTTTTGTCCTTCTTCGATTAACTCCATCCAATATGGAAGTAACTGCTGATAATTAGATTCAAACATTTTAGCTAATACTTGAGGGTTTTCTAAAAGTGGTAATGCTTGATTTGTTAATTCAACCATTTGCTCATTAGACTGATTAAGTTTTATTACATATTTCATTTTTTCAAGACCATTTAAGTCCTTTCGCTTTTTTACAATTTTAAAAGGATTATTGTTTGTAAATATTTTATCACCTAACGTATTCATTATTTCTTCTTTAGATTTAAAATGATGATATATTGCTCCTTTTGTCATTCTTAATTCATCTGCTATATCTTGAATTTTTGTATTATCATATCCTTTTTCAAAAAATAATCTCTGTGATACTTCCAATATATTTTCAACAGTTATTTCTGGATATTTATTTCTTGACATAGTCTACCTCCTTATACATACTTTCGGTATGTATAAATTATATATTAAATACATAGCCTTGTCAATATTTACATACTTTGAGTATGTAAATATTCAAAAAAATACTATCTGTAAAAGACAGTATTTCAATCATATTCCTAAACTTTCTTTTTTCTCTTTTATTTTATTTATATAAAGTAATAAAAGTTTCCAACTTCCCTTTCCAATAAAATATAATATTACTCCTATAATTATGCCAACAACAAGTCCTAAAAACGGATTCAATGTCATATTTCCGAATTGAAAAGATACAAATGGCAAATCAAATCCAAATATTCCACTTATAAAATGAATAATACCTGCAATAGGGCATATAAAAGCACATAGAATAAATACAGGTGCAATAATACCTAATGTTGGTAATACAACAATTCCAGTAAGACTTACAACACAATAAAATAATATCGTTTTAAATACATTATTAGTAGTATTTTTATTTTCTTTATCAGTCTTGCTACCAATTAGAAAATCATAGATACTTTCACATTCTTTTTCAGAAAGTTTTGTTTTTTCTACCAAATAATTTATTGCTTGCTTTTGATTTTTATATGTTTTAATTTCTTTTTTTAGATTTTTTAATTCTTCAATAGTTTTTAATGTATCTTTTTTCATTATTTACCACACTTTCTGTTCTACTTTTATTTCATAAATAATCTCAACAATTTACTTTTAGGAAAAATTTTAAACTTCATTTTATTAGTTTTATCTTTTAAATCATTATATTTTTTTCATCATATCCGTACTTATCTATTACCTCTATATCAACTTTAATTTTATTATAATCAAACATTATCGAATCAAAATCTTTAACATATACCTGTAATTTGTCTTTTTAATCTTGACTTTTAAATGGATGTTTTAATTTATTTTTAATCTCAGTACCTATAATTCTCATAACAATTTCATATAATTTATTTGCTTCATTTTCATCTAAATTTATTTGTTTTTCAAATTTTTCTATTATTTTTTCCTTATTCTTTTTCCCTATAATAAATGTATCTTCTACAATATTATTTATTGTATTGCATCTTTCTTCATTATAGCTTGTTTGTTTTGATAATTCTTTTATAAATTCACTTTTATTCATTACTTTCTACCTTACCATATATTTTTCCTTTTGAATCTAATTGTATTTGATGTCCATAATCAAATATATAATAAATACATATTATAATTAAAACATAAAAAATTTTTGTAATTTCATAATCAATATTCATATCTATCTTTGTAATCCATTGAAACAATGTCCCTGATACATCTGGGAATATTAAATATGATATAAATAATACTGCTACTCTTTTTATGTTTTTTAAATTTTCTAAAGTAAATGGTGTATCTCCTTTACTTATACTATCAAACAATTTTGCAAGATATAACATTGCAAATGAAATTATCATAACAGAAATAGTTAGACATATCATAATAATCTCTGTATACAATATAATTTCTAATTTAGAATGCTCTTCAAATACATTTACTATTGTGTTAGTTGTCATTTGGTCTAAATTAAATTCCATTACATTTTTATCTGCTACTATAATACTTCCATTGTCCACATTTGTATTATTTATTACTGACGGAATAAATAGCATACTCATAATCATTACTGCACTAATAATTATGGTTATAACTTGTAATATTTTTGAAAAAATTGAAATAGTTTTACTTACTATTTTTAATTTGTTCTGTTTTTCCTTATTAAATTTTACGACACTCATTTTTACTTCTTTATCTAATGAATCAAAATCTAAAATATTATCATTAACTAGATCATTTAATTTGCAGTGAAATATTTTACAAAGTTCAAATATTCTGTTCATTTCTGGATATGCAGTTCCATTCTCCCATTTTGAAACACTTTGTCTTGACACTCCAATTTTCTCTGCCAATTTTTCTTGGCTAATTTTTTGTTTTTTTCTTAAATTATATAAATTTTCGCCAAACTTCATTAGATGTTCCTCCTTTCAAGTTCAATCTTAGATTAAATGAGTGATTTTTTCTATCAACTTTTAGTTGCACTTTTATAATTTTGCAATACTTTTTAAATTGCAACCAAAACTTTACATCTCGATAAATTACTATT
>CAMMTN010000044.1 GCA_946499885.1 uncultured Clostridium sp.
TTGGAATTAGAAGTAATGCAAATTCGTGGAGTTGTAAATTGGAAAGAAGTACAAGCTAATGAATTGCCAGAAGATGTTAAAACAGCAATGAATGTGGAATAATTAAAAAAATAAATGTAAAAAGAAATGAGGTGGTAAAAGATGAAAAAGTTATTTAAAGTATTAATTTTCTTGATACTAATTGGAATGAGTATAGCACTATTATTCATTGGTAATGGTTATAATATGTATAAAGAAGCAATAGAAAATATGCCTCTTGAAGAAAAAGTAGAAGAAATAAGGTCAAAAGAAAATTATGCAGAATTTTCAGAATTACCACAAATGTATGTAAATGCAGTAATAAGTGTAGAAGATAAAAGATTTTATAAGCATAATGGAATAGATATAATCGCAATAGGTAGAGCAGCAATAAATGATATAAAAGCAATGTCTTATGTAGAAGGTGGAAGTACAATAACACAACAATTAGCAAAAAATATGTACTTTACACAAGAAAAGAAAATGGAAAGAAAAATTGCTGAAGTATTTATGGCTTGGAACATAGAATCACATTACTCAAAAGAAGATATATTTGAATTGTATGTAAATAACATTTTCTTTGGAGATGGCTATTATACAGTAAAAGAGGCTTGCGGAGGATACTTTAATAAAGAATTAAATGAAATGACAGATTACGAATGTATATTACTTGCAGGTATTCCAAATGCACCATCAGTTTATGCACCAACTAAAAATCCAGATTTAGCAAAGCAAAGACAAAGACAAGTAATGGAAAAGATGATAGAAAATAAATTTTTAACAGAAGATGAAGCAAATGAAATATTAAAACAAGCAGAATAGAATAGCTGTGCTAATTGTAGTTGAAGCAATTAGCACAGACATCCTCTAGTAAAATTTATAAAAAATTAAGAATTAATAAAAAGAATCATAAGAATTGTAATTTATAATAGATAAAGAGGAGAAAAAATTGGAGTATGGAAGAAACAAGCAATTCAATTATGATAGTAGATAAAGAAAGTATTATACAAAAACTAACAAAAATATTTTGGATATTTTTAATAGGTAGTATAATAGGCTATGGTTTAGAAATGATTGTTGGTTTAGTACAAAACGGACATTTTGTATCAAGACAGGGGTTATTATTTGGACCGTTCATACAAGTATATGGAGTAGGACTTGTTGCTTATTATTTAGTTATCTCAAATATAAAAAAGAAAAGCTATATAAAAATATTTTTTATAACAATGTTGCTTGGAGGAATAGTAGAATATCTATTTTCTTATTTACAAGAAACTTGGTTTGGAACAATATCTTGGGATTATAGCAATTTATTATTTAATATACATGGAAGAACAAGTTTATTACATTGTTTATATTGGGGAATAGGTGGAGTTCTTTTTGTAAGATTTATATTACCACTTATCCGTAACTTAAATGGATGGTGTAAAAATACAAATTTTAGATATGTAACAGCTTTTTTAGTATTATTCATAACTTTTGATATAGTAATGTCAGGTATGGCTGGATCAAGACAATTAGAAAGAAAAAATAATATTGCAGCTAATGGATATATAGATAATTTTTTTGATGAATATTATCCAGATGAAAAGTTAGAGCAAATATATTCAAATGCAAAAACCGTAAATTAGTATAGTGCTAATTGTAGATGAAGCAATTAGCACACAAAACATCCCCTTTTATTTTCGAGAGAGAATCATTAGAAATAGTGATTCTCTTTTAGCTTCTAAATAAATTTGAAAAAAGAATTTAATTATGATAATATTTTAGTTAGAAAAAATAAAAAAGTTATAGGAGGTATTGTTTATGATTAAATTAGTTTTAGTAAGACACGGACAAAGTGCGTGGAATTTAGAAAATAAATTTACTGGTTGGACCGATGTACCATTATCAGAAAAAGGTATTGAAGAAGCAAAAGAGGCTGGAAGAATATTAAAAGAAAAAGATTTTCATTTTGATATTGCCTTTACATCAGTTTTAAAAAGAGCAGAAGATACATTAGACTATATATTAAAAGAAATGGGAGAAGAAAATATAGAAATTAAAAAAAGTTGGAAGTTAAATGAAAGACATTATGGGGCATTACAAGGACTAAATAAAGATGAAACAAGAGAAAAATACGGAGCTGAACAAGTATTATTATGGAGAAGAAGTACAAATGTAAGACCACCAGAATTAGAGGTAACAGACGAAAGGTATCCAGGAAATGATCCTAAATATAAAGATTTAACAGAAAATGAATTACCTAAAACAGAAAACTTGTTAGACACTATAAAAAGAGTTTTAGAATATTGGAATACAGATATTAAACCTGAAATAGAAAAAGGAAAGAGAGTAATTATAGCAGCACATGGAAATAGTTTAAGAGGGCTAATTAAATATTTAGACAATATAAGTGATGAAGATATTATAAAATTAGAGTTACAAACAGGAAATCCAATTTGTTATGAATTAGATAATGATTTAAAACCAATTAGACATTATTATCTAAAAGAAAAAGAATAATTTGTTAGGAGCTAGAAAATGAAAGAAATATATCCAGAACAAATGCAAATGAAATATAATGATAAATACAAAAGTATATTTACTATGTACGATGGAAAAGAATTAAGTCAAATGACATTTTATCATTTATTTCCTGGATTAGATTTAATATATAATAAATTTAATACTGAAATTTCTCCAACAAGTAGTAAAGATATTGAAAGAGATTATGTAGAAATTAATTATTGTAAAAGAGGAATATTTGAATGTACTATGCCAGAAGATAAATTACTTTTTTTAGGAGAAGGTGAAATTTCAGCTAATATAAATAAAATTCAAAGAATAGAGGCAGTATTTACAAAAGGATATTATGAAGGTATTGAACTTTTAATAAGTATAGAAGAACTAGAAAAAAATATTCCTCCAATGTTTAGCCAAATTATTGATAATATAAAAGAATTAAAAACAGTATTATTAAATAATAATATGGGAATAATTTTAAAACCAATAAAAGAGATGATTCATATATTTGATGAACTATATTATATAAATCCAGAAGAAAATAAATTATATGCACAAATAAAAGTATTGGAATTGTTACTGGTATTCACAGCAATACCAATTAATAGTGAAAATAAGAAAAAAAGATATATAGAAAAAGAACAAGTAGACAAAATCAAAAAAATACATGATGAATTAACTTCTAATTTAGATAAAAAAATAACAATAGAGATGCTTTCTAAAAAATATAATATGGGAACAACGCCATTAAAGATATACTTTAAAGAAATATATGGAGAACCAATTTATACATATTTAAAAGATTACAAAATACATAGAGCATTACATTTATTAGAAGAAACAGACAAAAGCATCAGTGAAATTGCAGGAATAGTAGGATATGATAATAGTAGCAAATTTGCGAAAGTATTTAAAGACAAAATGGGATGCACACCAACAGAATATAAAAAACAAAAAGTCCATTTGGAGCATCAAAGACTGTTTGGGGTAGAAATAAAACAATAAAAGTTATATAAAGATAGGTGATATTTTAATAATACACCTATTTTTTGTGTTTAAAATGGGGATATAGAAAGAAGGGAGAGTTTTGAAAAACAAAAATTTTAAAGAATTAATGTCTTATGCTGGTAAGTATAAAATGCTAACATATTTATCACTTGTTTTAGGTGCTATTAGTGGAATTTTAGCATTAGTACCATTTATTTATATATGGCTTATCATAAAAGAGGTCATAGAAGTTATGCCTAACTTCACAGATGCAACGAATATGATACATAATGGTTGGATGGCGGTTATATTTGCTTTACTTGCAATGATTGTAAATTTTTCTGCTCTAATGTGTTCACACTTGTCTGCATTTAGAATTGCATCAAATATGAGAATAAAATTATTAAAACACATAACAAAATTGCCAATCGGAAAAATTGACGATATTGGCACAGGAAAGTTAAGAAAAATAGTATCAGAAGCAACTGGAGCAACAGAAACATATTTAGCTCATCAATTACCAGATATGTCAGTAGCAATAGCAACTCCAATATGTATGATTGTTTTATTATTTATATTTGATTGGAAATTAGGATTAGTAAGTTTAATTCCAACAGTTTTAGGATTTTTAGCAATGTCAAAAATGGTTGGAAAAGCAATGCAAGATGATATGAAAAGCTATCAAGATTCATTAGAAGATATGAATAATCAAGCAGTAGAGTATGTAAGAGGTATGCCTGTTGTAAAAACATTTGGACAGAGTGTATATACATTTAAAAAGTTTAAAAGTTCTATTGATAATTATGACGATTTTTGTATTTCATACACTAAAAAAGCAAGAAAACCAATGCTACAATTTCAAACTTTTATAAATAGTGTATTTGCATTTCTAATAGCAGTTA
>CAMMTN010000045.1 GCA_946499885.1 uncultured Clostridium sp.
TTGTAATCTTGGTGTCAATACAGCAACACATATAAATTTCAAGAAAGCCCTTTAAATAATCAAAAAACTTCTACCCAAATTGATGTTTGTTCTTCATTTCATTTAATTTATGATAATGTAATTTATCAAAATAATGAAGAAATAAAAATCAATAATGAAAGTAATATAACACTACCGACTTTAAAAGATGCCAGCAAAAAAATTAATAATAAATTGTTTAATATTGATACCAATACCTATGAAAATATAATTTATAACAAAAAAGAAATATCAATTAATTTATTTAATGAGTTGGATTCGCAAATATTATCTATTAGTGATAATATAATTAGAAATTATTTAGTTAAAAATGTAGTTTATAAGTTTAATAGAAAAATAATGGAAATACAAATTAATCAAAGTAATCTTTTAGTTTCATTTCATAAAGTTGCTAAACAATTTGATACAGATAATAAATTGTTTGATCGTAAAGGATATGAAAATGGAAGCATCTGTTATTCTATGATTGTAGAAGATAATATTACTTGCAATTATGTAGTTAAAATAATGAGGCAAACTTTTGATTTTTTAGTAGATCCACCCAAAAATTTAAATGATATACTGTTTGATAATTTAAAAAATAAAATTACTTCAATATCTAAATCAATAACTTGCCATTACACTAATAAAGGATTAGTATTTAAGGATAATAGAAACTTTGTAATGATAAGTAAAACTGGGTATGGAGTTTATTTAAAATTATTAAGTGTAAATGATGATAACCATATTTTAAATGTTATAACTCGAAAAACATACGAACCATTATGTCTTTCTTACAAAGTTAAAGAATTATCTGATATTGATATAATACTACCATTTATACAAGAAAGTTATAAGTTAAACAAAATTAATCCTATTGATTTAAAAAATGAATATTATAAAATTTATATTTAATAATGATTTGACAAGCCTTTTTAGAGAGGTACTATTCAAGCAATGGAGGATTATTATGAGTTTAATTGATTATGATTATCGAGTTAAGGAAAGGAAAACTATTCTTTACTATAATACTTTATTGTTATCTGAATTAGTATATTTAAATTATGAGTTTTCTAATAATAAGTATAATGGAATAACTGGAAATGATGTATTCAACTTATTAAATAGAAAAATTCAATTAACTAAACAAGAAAAAGAAAACATTATCAATAATGCTACATTTTTGATTAAATTTAAATATAATAAAAACATAATTGATTATGAAAAACTAGAATTTGAAGAAGATTAAATCTTCTTTTTTGTTGGCACAAAAAAACAACTCTGTACTAGCAGTTGTTTATTGGTTTTCTAAAATATTTTAAATATTTCTTCCTAACATTAAAAGCCTTGATCATATCCTTATAATTGTTCTTATAACTTTTTAAAAATATCTGTCTATGTTCTTCTTCATTATGCTTTTTAGAATTTTTAACTCTAGGTGTATTTAGCCAAGTTTCTAATTCATCTGTAATATTATAAAATAAATAATAAACCTTACCAGCACCCATTTGGCAAAAAACTAAATCGGATAATAAATCGGTAATGGCTTTTAATTCTTCAAAAGTGTAAGAATTAATTTCTTTTATAGTAATATTATTATCGTTTAGAAAGTCGATAACCATATCGATAGATTTTCCATTATATATAAAATTAGAAATAAATATTTTATATATATATTCGTTTATTATTTTTTTATCTTCTTCATTACTTAACTTATTCGGAAGTATTAGATATTCATTTACTAAATCTTTGTTACATCTAACTATTGTTTCTAAAGCAGAAATAATTCCTTTGGTATTATAAAGATACAATTTTAAAGTTTGTATTAAATAATCTAATAAATTCAAAAAATGTTCAGCACTTATTTGATTATTAATTACTTTAATATCAAAATAAAAGGAATCTTCATTAATATTATTAATAGCATCATCAAGATCACAAAACTTTAATATTTTGTAAGTTTCTGGGCAAAAATCTCTAGAACTTAATAATTTATACATCAATAATGCTCTTTTTGTTTCTAATTTCATCGATTTCCTTTCTTTTTATAAAATGCACAGTCTTTACAAGTTTTAGTTTTTAAGGCATCGCATTTTACTTTAGATCGCCATGCGAAGCAGTCTGTCTTATCATTACTATCAACACTTACTACTTTTTTGTTATTTTCTTTCATTACATTTTTCCCTTCTTTCTACTTTCAGAAATTGCAAATAATACATAATTTAATTTGCAATGTTCAAAATCTACTTCTGTTTCAAAATAAGATTTCTTGTATGGTTCTAAATGCCAATAATACTGCTTATCTTTTTTAATGATACTAATAACAAACTTTTTTCTTTTATATTTTACTATTAGAGTAGAATCTTCTAAATTCCAAGTTATTTTATGTCCCATTTTATAATACTTATCTATTATTTTAGAATCACTAATAAAAGATTCAAGTTGCTGTATCATCAATTTAGGTATATCTCTCATATTTGATCTACTTTAAAACAACCTATTAAAGTATTTACTCATCACTCCTTTCTTAAATTTGTTTATGGGGTGATTAGTTAAATTTAACTATACAGTCTAGGTTGTGGTTATATTCTAAATTAAATCGTATCATATTAATAGTAGGTGATACGATGAAACTCAAAACAATATTGGGTAAAAATGTAAAATATCATCGTTATAGAAAAAATTACACTCAAGAGAAATTAGCAGAACTTTTACAAGTAAGTCCGAATTATGTTGGCAGATTAGAACGAGGTCAACATAGTCCATCACTTGAAAAAATAGAACGAATTGCTAAAACTCTAGATATTAAACCTTTTGAATTGTTTTTAGAACGAGATGATTTTAACAATTTACCAGACCGAGTTAATTTAACTAATCGTAGGAAATAGCATTTGTAACGGTTTGCTATTTCCTATTTAATTATAACACAGAAACTGGTCAAACTGATAAATTTGTTACACATTTCAGTCAAAAAGATAAAACACCTACTATTAATGAGAAAATTATTGTAGGTGGTGAATAATGTATTTAAAAAATTTAAAACTATTAAGAAATGAAAAAGAATTAACACAAGATGATATTGCAAAGTATTTAGGGGTTAGTAGAACAACATACAATAACTGGGAGCAAGGAACTGTTCTATTACCATTAGATATTGCAGATAAATTATCTGCTTATTATAAAGTTAGATTATCTTGTATTTTAGGTATAGATAATAATATCGAATATAAAGATAAAATAAATAAAATGAATTATGATGTTTTGTTAAAAAATATCAATGAATTAAAAATCAATAATAAGAATACCTATGAAGAAATTGGTACTTATTTGAAATGCACTCGTGCTAGTTGTCAAAGATATTTTAATGGTATTATTAAAATTCCTATTGATAGATTAATTTTATTATCAGAACTATATGATGCTGATTTAGATAAAATGTGTGGTAAATAATTAATAACCAGTCGGATCACTATATAAGATTCGATTTTTTTATGGTATAATTATTTTAACAGAGCGATAAATAGTAATTTA
>CAMMTN010000046.1 GCA_946499885.1 uncultured Clostridium sp.
CTACTTTATTACCTTCTTGTAAAGTTAAATCTCGATTTCCTATTCTTATAACAAAAAAAACAAGCTATTCAACTTATTAATAGCGAAACATCATTAAAAAAGAAGATTTGGTGGTGTTTAGGTTATGGTTCTGGTCCTAGAATTAGTGAAGTTGCTAATCTTAAAGCTAAGGATATTTTATCGAAACATCATAAAATTAGAGTTATTGGTAAAGGTAATAAAGAACGTTATGCTCCTTTACCAAACATCACTTTTAAGCTATTGTGTATTTATTATAATCGACATAAAGATGAAATCAAAGATGGTTATTTATTTACTGCTAAAAACAACAAAAATGTTGCTATTTCCCCTTTTGTTATTAAACAATATTTTGATGAGATAAAAAAACATAATCATCTTGATAAATCTATTACTTTTCATACTTTGAGACATAGTTTTGCTACTGAATTTATTAAGTCCGGCGGCGATATTCTTTTAGAGTTCCATTTCCAATAATAGAATTAAAAATATTTCTAACGGTATTATAACTTTCGAACACAAAGATTATAAAGATAATAATAAAATTAAACTTATGTCTATTTCTGCTATGGAGTTTATTAGAAGATTTTTTCTTCATGTTTTACCTAAAAATTTTACTAAAATTAAACATTATGGTCTCTTATCTAATCGTGGTAAGAAATCTTTAATCAAACTATGTAGAATTTTAATTGGTCAAGTTATTTTTAGTGATTTTACTTCTACTTTAGAAAGAAAATTGTTCGAATTCACTTGCCCATATTGTGGTTCAAACAAATTTTACTATTCATTTTTCTATCATCAGCTTTGTTAAATATTCTATTTTTATAATTTTCTATACCCCAAAATACCATAAAACTGCATTTTGGGGTGCGTTGCTGTGAGATAATTTTATTATATCTTTTAAATTCTTGGTTTTATAATTTATATTTGGGTTTTATAACTATTTTCCAATATTACTTTCCCCTTATTTGGTACAATGCAGTTATAAAACTTTTTGTTTCACAAAAACTTTCATAACTCGCTAGACATTATAACATAAAATTATTAGATATTTTTTAAATCACATAAGTTAGTTGTTAGTAAAATTTTTCCATACTTTTTTAAAGAATTATTTAAATATAAAACGTGTAAAAAAAGTGTCCTAAAACTTGACATAAGTCCATTTATCATAATTATCAACTATATCTTTTGCAACTAAGTCAATTGTTTCTTCTACATTTGCACCAAATTCTTTTTTATCATATTCTAAAACTTTATAATGATGTTCAATACTTTTTTCAATATCAAATTTGTCATTTTCCCAATCTTCACCAACTAATTTACTTAATTCTTTCTCGTTATATACTAGAGGAACTATTCTTTTTGCTTCATTCAATAATTCAACTTCAAATAAAAAAAAATAATTTTTTGTCCATACAGCTCACTCCAATCATTTAAATTATACCATATTTCCTTTCGCGTTTCTTATAATAAAATTAAAAAAATAAAAAGATAGGGTTTTCAACTATCTCATTAATCACAATATCTTAATCTTCCGATCTATTTTAACCTAATGCTACATCCAAAATCATCATTAAGATAAACCCACACGCAAATCCTATCGTTCCCAAATTTGAATGTTTGCCAACCTGTGATTCTGGTATTAATTCTTCTACAACTACATATATCATAGCTCCTGCTGCAAATGATAATAAATAAGGTAAAATTGGAACTACTAATGAAGTTAGTAAAATAGTAAGTCCTCCAAATATAGGTTCAACTATACCTGATAATGTACCATATATAAATGACTTACTTTTAGTATTTCCTTCTTCTTTTAATGGCATTGATATAATCGCACCCTCTGGGAAGTTTTGAATTGCAATTCCTATTGATAAAGCAATTGCTCCCATCATGGTAATCGTACTATTACCACTAATTGCTCCAGCTAAAGCAACTCCAACAGCCATACCTTCTGGAATGTTATGAAGTGTTACAGCTAATACCATCATTGCAGATTTTCCTAATTTAGATTTTAATCCTTCTGGTTCTTTGCTTTTAATATGTAAATGGGGAATTATATTATCTAATATTAATAAGAATACAATTCCTAAAGTGAATCCCACGGTTGCTGGTAACCAAGCTATTATATTTTGCTCTTTTGCCATATCAATCGATGGAATAAGTAATGACCAGACGGAAGCAGCTACCATAACACCAGAAGCAAAACCTAATAATACTTTTTCGACCTTTTTATTTAATTTGTTTTTCATTAGGAATACCATTGCAGCTCCTAATGTGGTTCCAACAAAAGGTATTAATAATCCCAATAATATATTCATATTATTCATCTCCATATTTTAATTGTATCATTTTAACCATATGAAGTTTATCTGAAATAACCATATATAGTTTTGTTTTAAATTTAAATTTACTTTTATTTTCAATAAAATCATAAAAATCATGTTCATCAATTAATTTGCAATTATTTCCAATTTCATTAATTAATTCTTTTCCTTTTTCTACATAAAAATACATTGTTGCATCTTCTTTTCCTAATTGTTTCATATATTTTTTTGTTCTCTTCATTCCACTTTTAGAAACAGTATCAAATAATATTTCTACATTACCTAATAATTTTACTTTTCTTAAAAAATCTATTATTTGATCTTTAGGAAAATAATAGAACACTCCACTTGCGATTATTAAATATGGACCTTTAGCTATTTTTTTAACATCTTCAATCCAACTATAATCAAGTAATGATTTAGTTAGTATAATATCTCTTTTATTCTTGCCAAACACTTTTTCTCTCATTGATGTTACTTCTTCTAAATCCATTTCAATAAATATACATTTACCATTATCATTTCTATAGAATGTTGTTTCCATTCCACATCCAACATTTATAATTGTTCCATTAGGATTCTTTGATAAGAATTTTTTGATATAAATATCCATATTTTTACTTCTAATAGCACTAGCCATTAAAGTATATTCTGTTTCTCTTTCTAAATTCATATATTCTTCTGGTAACTCTTTTGCTATTTTCAATGCTTTTTCATCTTTAAAAGTATCTGGAAAAGTTCTACTGCAAAAGACTCTTCCTCTCATTGGAACAAACAATGTTTCTTCTAAAGTATCTAGATTTAATTTTTCCATAAATATCATCTCCTAAATATGAATAGCATTTCATATATCTAATTGTACCAAATT
>CAMMTN010000047.1 GCA_946499885.1 uncultured Clostridium sp.
AATAATTTTTGTCTTTTAAATAATTTATATTATCTTTAACCCAACTATTATTAGCTACTATTTTATTTATTTTCATTTCTATTTTCATAGATTGTGTTTCAATTTGCATTTCATTTTCTAACAGTCCATTTTTCATTTTAAATCTTCTATTTTATCTTTTAATCTATTGGCAATAGTTGTTTTCCCTACGCCAAAGCTCCCATTAATCCAAATAATCATCACAATCTCTTCTTTCAGATAATACTTTCATTAAGATAATGACTTATATTATTCAAATGAATACACTATTTTTACCTTTTTACCACCAATTTTATCGTAAAATAATTCAGCTTCATTTCCATACAAACAATGTAATTCAACTTTTTTTGGATATGCTTTCTTTCTAACTTCTTCAATAGCTTTTTCACCATAACCCATTTTACGATATTCAGGCAATATGTAAAAAGAATCAACATATATAATCGGTTCATTGTTAATTTCTGAATTTCTTTCATAACTAGCTATTGTACCTACTATATTATTGTTATCTTCAATAAAATAATAATTAACTCCTGCTTTTTTAAAATCACCTATAATATTATATAAATTATAGTTTTCCGTTTCATGCTCATAATCTTCATATCCAATCTTATTTCTTAATTCAAAATGTTCTTTGCATAATTTCATTACTATATTGGCATACTCAAATAATTTTTCTTCTGTTACTGATTTTAAAACAATATTTTTCATATTTTTCTCCTCAATTATAAATTATCTGCTTTATATTTTATTCAAATGTTGTTTTTTCACTTGTTTTATAAAATTTTGTTCCTTCACTATTAACCAAAGTATTTTCATCTTCAATAGTCAATTCTTCTGGATCTCTTACAAAATCCATAGGAGAATTATCAACTGGAGAATGTGTAACAGAATAAGTAATTTTTATTTTATCTCCTTCTATTGTATAAGTACCATCACTATAAGCATCAGATGCAAAAATTACAGAATTTTCAGAAAATACATAAACAAATGCCTCTGTTCCTTCTGGTCTTTTTGCATTATATGTACCTAATATTTTATATTGTAATCTATCTCCATTATTATCTTCTTCTATATTGTTTACATTTAGATTTTCTTCACTCTTACTAGCGATATTTTCTTTAACTTCATTGTTTTTATTAGAATCATTATTTCTTCCTAATAAAAATAACATGGTAAATACCAACAATATAATAATTATTATAATTACATAATATTTCTTTTTCATTTTTTCCCCTTTTTAGTTATTTTTTAATTCTTCAAATAATATAAATTTTTCTATATATTAATTGTTAATTTGCTTAATAATATCATAATCCATAATTATTATCAATTAATTTAGTTAAATTAAAAGAGAACTACATATTGCAGTCCTCTATATCACAATTATTAATTCTCAATTTGTAATTTTCCCTTCCATAATCTAAAAATTACATCTGCTTGTTTTGCTAAATCTTTTGAATGAGTTACAATAACTACACATTTATTCATTTTATGAGAGCAGTCTTTAAGAATATTTATAATACTATTAGCATTTTCTTCATCAAGATTTCCAGTAGGTTCATCTGCAAGTAACACTGGTGCTTCAGAAGCTAATGCCCTTGCTATTGCTACTCTTTGTTGCTGACCTCCAGATAATTTTAAAACATTTCTTTTTATTTCTTCATCTTTAAGACCTACCTTTTCTAATATTGGTTTAGGTGGTAGTTTAGATGCTATTGAAACATTTTCTGCTGGTGTTAAATAATCTATCAAGTTATAACTTTGAAAAATAAACGATACATTGTTTTTTCTATGCTTTGCTAATCCATAATTTTCAATATTTTCTCCATTAAATAAAATTTCTCCTTTTGTCGGTGTATCAAGACCACCTAGTAAAGACAAAAATGTAGTTTTTCCACATCCAGAATGTCCTAATATCGCATACATTTTTCCTTCCTCTAAATTGACATTTATATTTTTAAAAACAATACTATCTCTTGAATAGGCATACTCTAAATCTTTTACTTCTAATATAGACATTTTTCATTCCTCCTTATTAATCTATTTTACTAAAAATATCTCTTGGCTTTATCTTTGTAATTTGGTAAATAGATATTATTGTAGATACTAATATAATTAACAATCCAATCCCACTTACTATTAACCAATCATGTATATTAACAGTTATATCTATACTTGATGAAATACTATTTATTAGTTTACTTCCTATTACTTTTGTTGCAATAGAACTTGTTACAAAAGATAATATAAATGCAGGTACTGATATAATTAGCACCTCTAATATTTGTTGCCATATTAAATCTTTTTTACTAATTCCAATAGAAAGCAAAATACCTATTTCATTAGTTCTATGTTTTGTCCAAAGATTAAGTATTAGAACTACCAATATTACACTAATTATTAAGATAATAGCAATTGCTGTTGACACTATTTTTCTTAACCCATCTAGTGATTCTTTCGTATTTTCATAATTACTATCATTCTTGGTAATTTTACAATTGTCCCAAAATACATCTTCAATTTCTTTCATCTCTGCGATTAAATCATCTAATTTTTCTGGATCTTCTACTTCAAAATCTCCATATTGACTATTTTCACTATCTGTTTCATAAATAAGTTTTGAAGTTGTGTTTAAGTCCGTAAAAATAATATTTTCAAATAAATTTGTTGTATCCATATATTCTTCCGAATCACTTTTTCTGGTACTTGTAAATATTCCAATTATTTTAACTTTTTCTTCTACTTCTTTTCCCTCCACATTTTTTAATACTATATAATCTCCTATATTAAGACCATTTGTATTTGCAAAATCTTCATGTACTAACGCAACTTGTTTTGCATCTGGAGTAATTGGATTTCCACTAACTAATTTAAAACCTTCATCTGTAAAATATGTATCTTTTTCAGAATAACGATTTCCTACAACTCTACCTGCATTTTCATATACTTTTAATCCGTGTATCATCTCTTGTTTTCAGCTTATTATTGTTTATATCGCTAAAATATGCAACTGTATAGTTTCTTAAATTATAGCTATCTGTTATTCCATCTATATTTAATATTTGATTTACTACGTTTTCATTTAATCCGTTTTCTATGGTTT
>CAMMTN010000048.1 GCA_946499885.1 uncultured Clostridium sp.
CTTGCTTGGAGGTGAGGAAAATGACAACTATTAAATTGTCTTTTAGAAATATAAAAAAGAGTTTTAAAGATTATGCAATATATTTCTTTACTTTAATATTAGGTGTTGCGATATTTTATGTATTTAACAGTATAGAAAGTCAAACTGTACTATTAGATGTAACAAATAGCACACATGAAGTTATAGATTTGATGACGAATATGTTATCAGGAGCAAGTGTATTTGTGGCATTTATTCTAGGATTTCTAATAATATATGCAAGTAGATTTTTAATAAAAAGAAGAAATAAAGAATTTGGTATATATATGCTTTTAGGTATGAGTAAAAGAAAAATATCTATGATACTATTCTTTGAAACAATCTTAATTGGTATTATATCATTAGCTGTTGGGTTAGGACTTGGAGTATTGCTTTCACAACTTATGAGTATGTTAGTTGCAAATATGTTTGAAGCAGATATGACAAAATATGAATTTATTTTTTCAAGTCAAGCATGTATTAAAACAATAATATATTTTGGAATAATGTACGTCATTGTAATGTTATTTAATACAGTAAATATTGGAAAATGTAAATTAATTGATTTAATACAAACAAATAAAAAGTCTGAAAAAGTAAAAATGAAAAATCCAATGCTTTGTACCATAGTATTTATCATATCAGCCATAGCTCTAGGATATGCTTATTATATGGTAACAGGTGGAATAAATGAAACAATTAAGACTCCAGAAGATATATTTAAGCCAATTGTAATTGGAGCAGTATCTACATTTTTTATATTCTGGTCTTTATCAGGGCTAATTTTAAAAATAGTAACAAGTATGAAAAATTTGTATGTAAAAGGATTAAATACTTTTACATTTAGACAATTAAGTAGTAAGATAAACACAACAGTATTTTCAATGACAATAATTTCTTTAATGTTATTTGTAACGATTTGTGTGTTATCAAGTGCTTTATCACTTAAAAATTCAATGACTGCAAATTTAGATGAACTAGCACCAGCAGATATTCAATTAGAAAAAAGAGTATTAAATGAAGATTGGCTAGATCAAGGGTATAATGAAGAACAAATAAAAAATTCTAAATTAAGTATTAGAGAAATATTAGAAAAGTTTGATTTTAACATAGATTCTTATTTAGAAGAAAGTGTAGAATACAATCTTTATCAAACAGAAGAATTAACATTTGGAGATACATTAGGAGATAATTGGGAAACAATAAAAAATACTTATACTTCACTAATCCCTTATAATGTAGCAGATGATATTATGACAATAAGCGATTATAATAAAGTTGCTAAATTTTATGGGAATGAAGAGTATACAATAAATGAAGATGAATATATAATTGTTGCAGATTATGACTCAATGATTGAAATAAGAAATGTAGCGTTAAAAGATAATCAAGAAATAACTGTTTTTGGACATACATTAAAACCAAAATATAATGAATGTCAATATGGCTTTGTAGAAATGGCAAGTAATCATATAAATTCAGGAATTATAATAGTTCCAGATGATATAGTAGATGATAATTATATTGTTTATAACTCTATAATTGGAAATTACTATACAGATTCATTAGATGAACAAAGAGAGATTCAAGAACAAATTAAAAATTTAGTAAATAATCCAATTTCATTAGAATATAACTTGCCTTCAATAAATAGTAAAGTTGATATAAGTGAGGCAAGTATAGGAATAGGAGCATTAGTAACATTTTTAGGACTATATCTAGGAATCGTATTTTTAATAGCAAGTGTTGCAATCCTTGCTTTAAAAGAACTAACAGAAAGTACAGATAATAAAGAAAGATATAATATGCTACGAAAATTAGGGGCAGATGAAAAGATGATAAATAAATCATTATTTAGACAAATTGCAATATTCTTTATGTTCCCATTGTTAATAGCAATTATTCATTCAATCTTTGGAATAACATTTTGTAGTTATATAATAGAAACATTTGGAAACGAACAGCTATTACCATCAATTATTATGACAGCAATATTTATAGTAGTAATTTATGGAGGATATTTCTTAATAACTTATTTATATAGTAAGAATATTATAAAGGAGAACAGAAATGCCAGAGAATATTAATTGGAATGGAGTAATACAAAGCATAACAGACTTTTGGCTTCCGTTATTAGGCTGGATAATTGGAATAATATTGGTAATTGCAATTGTTTTTATAGTAAAGAAAATAAAAAAGAAAAAGGAAGAAAATATATATAAGCTAAAATAAGGATTTAAAAGGTTAGTTTTATGACTAATCTTTTAAATTACAAAAATGTAAGAAGATTGTAAGGTAAAATAATAGCAAGATAGATAGTAAAATGATATAATATAGAAAATACTTTATTTAGGTATTAATTAAATCAAGGCAATAGTTAATATAACTATATACTAATTATATTTACTTGTAAAAGTTAAATAACTATGCAAGAAATCGCACAGAAATTAATTGATGCTTATGGAAAAGGAGAATGAGTTATGAGCTTAATAGGAAACATCTTATGGTTTATTTTTGGAGGCTTATTTAGTGGAATTTCATGGGTGTTATCAGGGATTATTTGGTGTATAACAATTGTTGGAATTCCATATGGTTTACAATGCTTTAAATTTGCATCAATGTCGTTTGCACCCTTTGGAAAGGAGATTGAATATGGAGGAGGAGTTCCATCATTATTTGCCAATATAATTTGGATTATCTTCTTTGGTATTCCTATGGCAATAGAGAATTTCATATTTGGTTGTATTTGGTGCATTACGATTGTTGGAATACCTTTTGGACTTCAATTTTTTAAGATTGCAAAACTTGCTTTAGCACCATTTGGGGCAAGAATCATTTAAAAAGTAACAATGAAATTTTGGAATTTTAAAACATCAATTTGAGATTTGTGTGATTTTTAAAGGGAGGGTAGCAGATGCTATCCTCTTATTTTCTTTTGCTATCTTACAAAAATGTAAGTTAATGAACAGAAAAATGTGATATAATTATTCTGGAGGTTAAAATCATGCAAAGAATTTTAATAGTAGAAGATGATAAAAAATTAAGAAAAGAATTAGAAACATTTTTGACTA
>CAMMTN010000049.1 GCA_946499885.1 uncultured Clostridium sp.
AATGATAAATATATATACATTATAGTATTTATAAATAATACATCTTTTCCTTTTACTTTCCATCTCTTGTAAAATATAAAAATATATAAAATGGCTAAAATAATAAAGTCCAATAACTCTTTCATAATTTCCTCCGTCTACAAATATTATTTTATAAATTATATATAAAATAATCCAAAATAGCAATTAAATATTTATTAATTTTTTTCTATTATAGACGAGTTACTATTTTGTTTCTAATTATATATTGTAATTTATCTTTCGTCTAAAAATTTTGTATTTGTTCTATTTTTTTCTTTTAATCGTATTTGTTTATCTTCAAATTTTGTTTCAGTATTACTAACTGATTTGCTTTTCAAGTTTCTATCTTTATTGGCAATAAGTTCGTTAATTGCTGCAATATATTGTTGTGGATGATTTATGCTAAATTCTCCGTGATAATAATTAGGTAATGTCTCAATTCTACTTCCTTTTATTTTTTTATGAATTAAATTTGCTGATTTTTTCATTATTGGTCTTTCTTTATCTCCTACAATTACTAAAACTCTTGCTTTTGTTCTTTGCAATGAATCTTTTAGTAGATATTTTGAATTTGCTTCCATAAATGAAATCATATCTTCCTTTTGGATTTTACAAGTATCTCTATAATAGTCAGCAAATAAATCTTTCCTTATTCTTAAAGAATTAAACTGCATTTTTGAGAACCATTTTTTTGATATTAGTCCATAACTCATAGAAAAAGCTGGTCTAATCATCTTATATGTTGTTTTCATCGGAACTGCTAATGCACTTTCAACAATAGCATAATCACAAATGTCATTTTTTCTTGATAAAATTTCTAAAAGTATTTGTCCTCCTAAAGATAATCCTCCTATTAAACTAATATGTCCATCATAATCATTTTCTATATAATCTATAATTTCTTGTGCATTATCTTCTATACTTGTAAATCTTCTATCACTATCTGAATGTCCATCTAATATTGGAATAATAATATGATAACTTTCTTGTAATCTTTCAGCTTCCTCTCTATAATTCCACCAAGAAAGACCACCACCATGTAATAACATTATTGTATCTTTATTCTTATTTCCATACTCTTTAAAGTTCATTTAATTATTCCTCCATTCCTAGCGATATATTGTAATTTCTCGAGATGATTATAACATAAAAGCAAGTAATTATAAAACTACTTGCTAAAATTTATTATGATTATTTTTGTAACAATTTCTTTATTTCATCTTTTTTTGGTATTCTTCCTTGAACAACTACTTGCTCATCAATAACTAATGCTGGTGTTCTCATAACTCCATATTCCATAATTTTTGCCATATCTTCTATTTTTTCAATAGTAGCCTCGATTCCTAATTCTTTTACACTTTCTTGTGTTGCTTCATATAATTTTCCACAATTACAACAACCCATTCCTAATATTTTAATATTCATTATAAATTCCTCACTTTCTATTTTAAATAATTAAAAATCCAAATATATTAAATACATATCCTATCAAAATAATTCCTACTGATATTATTCCAACAAATATTCCCAATAGTTTATTTTTCATTACTTGCTTTAACATTACTATTGATGGAATTGATAAGGCTGTAACACCCATCATAAATGTAAGCACAGTTCCTATCCCTGTTCCCTTTAGCACTAATGCTTCAGCTATTGGCATTGTTCCAAATATATCTGCATACATTGGTATTCCTACTATCGCTGCTAAAATTGGTGCAAATATATTTCCATTTCCTAAAATGGTTTCAACCATTGTTTGTGGAATCCAGTTATGGATAAATGCTCCAATTCCTACACCTAATAATACATATTTCCATACCTTTACAAAGATATTTTTTACTTGTTCTTTAGCATATTGTATTCTTTCTTTTTTTGTAGGCTCAACCTCTTGCGTTTCTCCAACTTTCATATCAAATACATAGTCTTGTATGTATTTTTCTAATTTTAGTTTTCCTATTAACATTCCACCTATTATAGCAAGTAAAACTCCTACAACTACATATACTATTGCTACTTTCCAACCAAACATAGATGCTAAAAGTACAGTAGATGCCAAATCAACGAATGGAGATGATATTAAAAAACTAAATGTTACTTCCATTGGAAGTCCTGCTTTTACAAAACTAATAAATATTGGAATACTAGAACAACTACAAAATGGTGTTACCGTTCCAAGTAATGCTCCTAATGTTGCACCCTTTATGCCTTTTAATTTACTTAATAGTCTTTTTGTTTTTTCTGGTGTAAATTTGCTTTCAATGTAGGAAAATATGAAAATTAGAACTGATAGCAATGCTATGATTTTTATTGAATCATATATAAAGAATTGTAAACTACCTCCAATTTTTCCCCATATATCTGTATCATTGATTGGTAATCTAAAAATATTATTAACAATCCAAGCAATTAAATCAGAAAGCCAAGTCATTTTTAGAAAAACATCATTCAAAATGCTAAAAAATTGTGATACATACTGCATACAAAAACTCCTTTCCTATAAATATCTATATAGACAAGTGTCAATATACTATTTTAAAATATAACACCTTTAATAAGGTGTATATCTTATTTTTTGCAAATACAATCTTTTTTATCATTTGAAATGAATTGTAAAAATTCGATTATTTCTTTCATTTTTTTATCATTTAATTTATAATACATCCAATTTGCTTCTTTTCTTGATGTTACTATTCCACTATCTGATAATACTTTTAAATGATGTGATAATGTTGGCTGTGTTATATTAAATTTTTCCAATATTTTGCATACACACATTTCTCCACAAGAAAGCATATCTATTATTTGTAATCTATTAGAATCTGATAATACTTTAAATATTTCAGCTTTTTCTACATATTTTTGTTTCTCCATTTTTACACTTCCTTTCAATTTCAGTATATAGATAACTGTCTATATACTATTATATGCAAAAACTAAAAAAATGCAACCCTTTTTTGAAAACTTTTAATTTTCTGTTGCATTTTTTATTGGAGTCGCCCTACAAATTACTCGTATAATGAACATGTAGTCCATTATACATTTTTTATTTCTTAA
>CAMMTN010000050.1 GCA_946499885.1 uncultured Clostridium sp.
TTCTTCTTCTTCTTTTTCTTTTTCTTTAATATTTTCATTTGTTATCTTTAAGTCATCTAATAATGTTTTTACATTATCAAGGTTTTCAAAATTTTCTTTATTTAAAAATATAATTGTAATACCAGCTTCTTTGGCTCTTTCCATTTTTAGTTTTACATTATTTTCATATTTTTTTTGGCTAATACATTGAGGTTTTTCTGAAATACAAATTGCTAAATTTGAATAATCTCCTAGTAGTAATGCATCAACGGACATTTTAATTTTAGTTCTATCGTTTGGCTTATACGGAATATCATTTTTTTGTAACCATTCATATAATTTTTGATAATATTCTTGTAATTCGTTTTGAACTTCTGTTTTTACATATTGACCTAACTCTGGATATTTAACAAAATAAGAAGGAGAAAGCCTTTTTCTACCTACTATTTGTGCTAATTCTTCTTTTGTAACTAATCTGCCTTGAGCCTTAGCCCATTCAATTAATTGTTCGCCATCTTTTACATAAAATTCGCCCTTTTTTTTTGCGTCATTTCTTAGCTCTACATGGTGTCTCTCTAAAATACGTTTTATAGTAGTTGGATACGTATTAAACTCTTTTGCAATAGCATTCATAGACTCTCCATTGTTATATGCAGCTACTATTCTAGTTTCTTTATTATCCTGTTCTTTGGTTATCTTACTCATCATTTAATTCTCCATTCTAAATTACTATTTGTTTGTAAAGATAATAACATAAAAGCAGACAATCTACAATAATTGTCTGCCAAATAAATCAACTATTTTTAATAGTCTTACGAATATACAATGTACAACTATTAATAAAAGACTTGGTTGTCATTTTTTCTCCATAATATTCATCTAATATATAAAAAATTGAGTCATCGTTAGTTTGATAAAAAGTTCTTTCCACTGTTTTATCAATAGTTGAACGAACTGATCTAGCATTTGTATATTTTTCTTTGTAAGCAACATATTTCATTAGAATTTCAATTTTTTGCAATAGAATAGGTCGAGTATATGATAAAATGATTGCTACTTTTAATAATCTTCTACCCTTGCCAAATGGTACTCGTAATTTACTTAGTAAATCATCTACGATAGAATTAATCAATTCTGGAGTTATACTATCTTTGGCTGATTCACGTATGACGTCTACCAATTTAGAATAATCAAGAGGTTTAGGGAAAACCCATTTAATTTTTTCTACATTTGTTAAACTGGCTCGGTATTTCATATCACCAGACATAACAATTATGTTCTTTTTTGGTTTTACTTCCTTTTCAGTTAATTCACTGATAATTTGTAAACCATTTTTTTTCTGGCATCTTTAAGTCTAAAAGTACAAGGTCAGGTTGTGTTTCAAAATATTGTTCTTCAATGTCTTTCCAATTATGTGCAACTCCTGTTACTTTAAGGTCTTTCTCTTTTGTTAATACATTAAACAATGACTCGCATATGTGAACATTGTCATCTGCAATTAACACATTAATCAAGATTATACCTCCAAAAGTTTAATTTTTATAAAATCTTTATATATTCTATCACACTTTACATAAATAAACAACTGTATTTGTAAAATTTTAATTGGAAATTAAAAAAATACGAATTTTTACAATTTAATACAACTTTTTACAATTTTATGATTTATAAGCTTAAATATTTTAAAATAGTTTTGGCACTTTATATCAAAGTCTATAATAGGAGATGTTACGAAAGATTTATATATGTAACAATAGATGAAATTATAATAAACTTTTGAACTTTGATATAAGGAGTGTGATATAAATGTAAAAATGAATAATTAACTAAAAGAGAAAAATAAATATTTATCTCCTTTTAGAAACTTTGGTATTTGGCCGAAATTTCTAAAAAGGAGATTATATTATGGATTTAAAAGAAAAAGAAAAAAAATTCGATAACTTTTTAAATAAAACAATTATTTTATCATCTAAAAAATTTTATAAGGAGGAATGTAACAAAAAAGGTAAAGAGTTTGACATTTTAGATAATAAAAACTTCGATGAATATATTAATAAATTTATAGAAACTGAAGAAATTGAATTTGATTGCAACGACATAACTGACCTTATTAATAAATTGAATAATGTAAAACTAATTAAAGCCCTGAAATCATTGTCTGATATTGAAAAGACAGTGATTTTTCTTTTGTTTGAAAAAGAATTAACAAGTAGTGAGGCTAGTAAAATTTTAAAGATTTGTTCTGACTCAGTAACAAGAGTAAGAAAAAGAGCAATAAAAAAATTACAAAATTATTTAAAGGAGGAATAATATTATGAAAAGTGAAAGTTTATATGATTTAGGAATAAAAGCACAAATGGGAGATGAAATATCACTTATAAAAATAATTAATAGAAAGAAAAAATTAATAGAAAAGTATTCATTTGAAGATGAAGATAGATATCAGTATATAATAGAGAGATTGATATGTGGAATAAAAAATTATAAATTTTAGAATTACGGTCGGATTTTATAAATTTTTTGTAAGTTATATATAGTGAAGGGCAAATTAAGGACACACTATATTATAAAAGCAGATAAGAAAAAGCTCTTATCTGCTTTTCAAAATTTATATTGAAAGGAGTAAAAAAATGATTTTACGATTTGCACTATTGATAGTATGCTTTGTTATTTTATTTTTCTGTTTAGATTATGCATTACCAAAACTAATAGACAGGTATAAAAAATATAGAGAACTAAAGAACAGAAAAAGGAGAGAGCAAGCTTTTAAGAAAAAAATGGAAGAATTAGAAATTAAATAAAATTTCTAATAGATTTGCTATGCGAGAAAAGTGTTGACAAAAAATTAACCAAATAAGGTGAATAAAATGAATAATAAAAAAGACCTAATATTAGAACAATTTTTTGAGAAACATTTAAAAATAAATGAAATTGCAGCAAATGTTAATACAAGTTCTGCCTATATTACAAAAATAATAAAAAAAGATTCAAGGTATAATAAGGTGTAAATGTTAAAATAAAACTGATAGAAAAATTCAAAATAAAATTGATAGAATTC
>CAMMTN010000051.1 GCA_946499885.1 uncultured Clostridium sp.
AACTGGAAGTATTACCGCTGTTAAAATAGCCAAAGTTCGAACAGTAATGAGTTTTACCGTTTCTATTTGTTTGCTGTTTATTAGTTCATTCATTTTATTTCTTCTGTCTTTTAACCAGAAAACAACAACGATAAATATAGGATATAACCCTAAAACTCTTGTCATGTAATCACAAAACAGCCTTGCAAAAGCGATGCTAACCTTATCATCATAAATCGTTTTATTATACTCATTGATAGCTTCATCATAGGTCATTTCTGCTTGTCCGTAGTATTCCAATAGCATATCCATAGAATAGTAAGAACCATCTCCGATTATTTCCTCTGCTTGTGACATAAGTTCTTTAAATCTTTCATATGAAACCTGTGCTACAAAATGCTTTGTATAATCTTCTTCCTCTTGTAAAGTATCGCTATTCTCCGTCGAAAAACTAAAACTACCATCTTGATTTTGTGCAGCATCTCCTCCCATATGGATAATATTTCCATTAACGGACGGAAAGTAATCATCTGGAAGATTTTTTATCTGTTCTTCGGATAAACCTGTGATTTCTTCAATAATGGATAAAATTTCTTTTTGTTCTTCTGTACTTAAAATTACTTCCTTATAATAATTAAAAGGATATGTGGCATAAGAATTGTTCAAATACTCAATAATTAACATATCTGTTCCGCCGCACATAATTTTATCTGGTACTTCTTTTTTTATCAAACCATAATTATCTGCCCCTTGTTCTGGTTTGGCTAAAATAGATCCTCCCGTTATCTGTGAAGTAATAGACGCTTCGGCTCCATTGGACGCTTGTATTTCTTTACTTGTTACTCCATAAAAATTTTCATGCCAGCTAAGCAGAAGTAATCCAATGAAAAGTATATATACAATACTAAAACATATTTTTTTTAATTCCTTAATAAACAGCATTTATTTTCCCTCCCCCGCTCTATGTTCTGAAAGCAGATACATGTAACTGTCCTCAATCGTTGTTTCGCATACACTCCATGATTTGTTTTGTTTTTCATCAGAAAAAAATCTACATGAAATATCCTTACCGTTTTGATGAATACTGATAATATTGTAGTGATTTTTAAAATCTTCAAGTTCATCTTGCGGGAATGAAACGGTATATATTTTCCCATTGCCTATCTTTAATAAAGCTTCCGTATCGCCCTCAAAAACAACTTTACCTGCACATAATACAGCAACCTTTGAACAAGTTGCTTCAATATCCGCAGCAATATGTGTTGATAGTAAAATAATTCTATTTACCGCTAATTCAGAAAGAAGATTGTAAAAGCGTAACCTTTCTTCTGGGTCAAGACCCACCGTCGGTTCATCAATAATCAAAACTTTAGGATTGTTCAATAATGCTTGAGCTATTCCAAAGCGTCGCTTCATACCACCGGAAAGATTTTTAAAACGCTTATTTTTTTCCTGCTCCAAATTAACTTGTTTTAATAAGTAATCGATGCGTTCTTTGCGCATTTTTTTAGGAAGCTCTGCTAAAATTCCCAAATAATCCAAAGCAGAATAAACGCTCATATTAGGATATACAGAAAACTCCTGCGGGAGATAACCTATGATCTTTCGTATATTCTTTTTATCTTTTATATCCACGCCATTCATTTTTATATCTCCGCTTGTTGGTTCTAACATTGTTGAAAGAATACGCATTAAGGTCGTTTTTCCTGCACCGTTTTCTCCTAACAACCCATACATACCAACAGGAATATGAAGGCAAATATCATTAAGAACTGTTCGTTTTCCATAACTTTTGTTTAAATGTTCAATCTTAATTTCCATAAAAAAATCTCCTTTCATTATCTGTAAGGAGATTATTTCATAGAAAAGTCAATTTTTAGAAAAACTCATTATTTTTTTACTTGAACTGTAATACTGGCTCCATGATCGGCTATGTTTTCCAATGATAAGACACAATCGAGTCTTTCGCAAAGGATTTTGCAGATGGACAGCCCAATACCAAAGTTGCCCTTATTTGTCGGAGAACTATAAAAAAATGTAGTGGCATATTTTAATTCATCCTTTGAAAACCCTTTTCCGTCATCATAAACTGTAAAGCAGATACAATTATTCTTTTCTGTTATAGAAAAGTAAATTACTTTCTCTGAAAAGCGCAAAGCATTATCAAAAATATTTTCAAGAATTTTTGATAACATATCTTTATCGCTACATATGCTTTCTGTTTTTATCTGGTTTTGATACTCCAATACTCGACCATATTTTTTCGCCAAAAGAGAAAAGTCATTTACAGTGTTCGTGATATACTCTTTCAAGTTAAAGTATTCCTTTTTAATTTCTACATCTTCGATTTTCTGTATATCTTTCACACACTCTACATATCTTTCTAAACGCTGCACAGCCCCTTTCATTTGTTTTAGCGTAGAGTGCAGAGCTTCCTCTGTAATTATTTGTTTATGACTTGCCTTATCAAGATAATCAAGATAGCCATTGATTACGGTAATAGGTGTCCGCAAATCGTGCGATACGGAAGCAGTAAGAGCCTTTCTTTCCTGCAGCATATTCCACATTTTACGGTTGCTTGTATAGATTTCCTTTTTCATACATTCAAATGCATTACATAATCTCCCCAGTTCATCATTAGAAGTATATTCTATTTTAAAGTCTAAATCCTGCTGTAAGATATGTTCAACACCATTATTTAAACTCATCAGAGGTTTCTGTATTTTTAACTTATAGTACAATTTAGCCATAACAATAGAACCGGCAATGACATATATCACAGGTAAGGCAACCATAAAAACTGTAATGATCCAATAGTAAACTAAATTTTCTCCTGATAACGGTTCAAAACGAAATTCTTTCGGATTAACCAGCGTTACACTATTATCTGAGGCATAATCTTCGACTGTATATTCAGAAACATAAATAGGTCGGCTGTCCAATATTTCTTG
>CAMMTN010000052.1 GCA_946499885.1 uncultured Clostridium sp.
TTTTTATCAATTCTATTTTGTATTTTTTTATCAATTTTATATTGACTTTTACAAACTAAAAAACATAAGGAATATATAAGATATTTTGAAACTATAAGAGATTTATTAATAGAAAATTTTATGGAGAAAAAGACTGATTTAAAAAAGCGATTAGAATTGATAAGCAAATATTCTAATAACTCTATTGTAAGAAATTTAAGTACAGAAGAAAGAATATCTTCAATATACTTTTCTATTTTCACTATTATTACCAATCTGTTATCTTTGTCTTTCTCCATCTTCATATCCACTCCTATTAAAAAAATTATAAAAAGAAAGAGAGACTTCGAAATTTCAAAGTTCTCTCTTCCTATCTGTGTTTGGGAACAAATTATAACACTTTAACAGTGGACTGTGCTACTTAATATAAAGCGTGGCACGAAAACCAGTGAAGTTATAGTGGTAAATAGGCCCTTCGTAATTTTTATAAGTTACAGGATAATTGTATCCAAGATTGTTGTAATTGCCACCACGGATGACACGGCACGAACTTTTGTACTGTTCTTGTGTCCATTCATTCACATTACCTGCAAAGTCGTATATGTTATTAGCACACCATTCTTCTCTGTTTCCTGTTTCAACTGCTTTCCTTGAAGAACTCTCTGTATTCCAATAATTTCCCCATTCAGTAGAATCCTCTGTAATTTCAGCAAGAGTTTTAACTTTCGTTTTGATAAACCATTCCAATACCGAATCATATTCTGCCCCAAAAGTCAGATGACTTTTAACTGCTTCATTGTCTTCGATAGTGGATGCAATCTTCTCGGCATCATCAAAATTGATGTTTACCCACGGCATAACTCCTTTTACCGACTGCGGTTTTCCTGCTGAACTCTTGGAAATGTTATAACGAGAAATATAAAATCCCCCATATTTTTTGACACTTTCAAGTTGTTCAAGCAGTTCACCATTTAAAGCTTCATGGAATTCATCACCCGAAAATTCATTGTTCATGTAATTTCGTCTGCCGAATTTCTCCGAAAAATGTTCTCCATCAAGTGTTCCATTAGCTTCCAATAAGCTCACAGGTATCCAGACCATCTGATCATATGTTCTTTTTAATTTTTCAAGTTCTTCTGAATCTAACCAGTCGATTTCTATTACCTCTGCTTCTGGAATATGGTAGATAACTAAGCCATTATCTTTTCCCCAAATAATATTCTCCTTTGGTACTCCAGACACCGTCCAACCTTGTGGAACTACAGCTTTGTTTCCATCATTATCTGTATACAAAGATAAAACCTTTGCATATTTTCCAGCTGATACAGTTGGAAGCTCCGAATAAACATTATCTGAAACAATGTTCAAAGCTCTGATGATTAACTCTCCTCTTGTTCCCTCTAAGACTTCAAAGGTTATACCTTTTTCTGCCTTAAGCACAATTTCTTCATACCGTTTCATAGTTTATACCTCCTTGAGTAATAATTGTATAACGGTTTCAACATAGCTATTGCCATTATGTTAATAATACCACATTTTCCTGTACTTTGCAAATTTCATTGTTCCTTTGTTATACTTTATTTATAATAATATATCATACCTAGTCAAAATATAAAAGATTTTCTGCTCATTTTTTATGTAAAAAAAGAACTAGGGTTCGCTACACCTAATTATTATTTTCTACCACTTCACAACCAACTTATTTACCTTTGAATTAATATAATCTTCTAATTTCTCCATAAATATATCTGGTTTAATTTCTTTTTTGGCCACCATGTCCAGTCCTTTTTCCCAGCTAGCTGTAAGCTTTGGATTTAGCATATCTGGCATAGAGCCATTTACCACATCATATATTATTTCTCCTTTTTTTGTTGGAGTTATTATTTGAGTTTTTGTATTTATTGCTATATACCCAATTCTTTCTAATTTTTTCATTATTTCTGCTCTTGTTGCACTTGTTCCAATTCCTGCACCCTTTATTTGTTCTCTTAATTCTTCATCTTCTATTAGTTTACCGGCATTTTCCATTGCTAAAATAATTGAGCCCGAATTATATCTTGAAGGTGGAGTTGTTTCAGATGTCTTTATTTCAAAATTCTTTACTTCTATTTCCTGTCCTTTTTTTAAAGTATTTAAAATATCTAAATTTGTACTCTCATCATCTGCATTTATATTAGTTTTTTCTTCGCTATTTTCCACATTCTTTTCACTTTTCGCTTCTATTTTTCTATCCTTTAATACTTCTAAATATCCTTGTTTTATACATACTTTACCACTTGCATTAAATTCTTCATTTTCAATATTTATTTTTACTGAAACTTTGCTATACTCAGCTGGTGGATAAAATATGCTCAAAAACCTTTTTGTAATTACTTTATATACTTGTTTATGAAGTTCTGGAAGTTTTTCATAATTCTCATATCCTTGTCCTGTTGGGATTATTGCATAATGGTCTGTTATTTTACTATCATTAACATATTTTGTTTTAGTTAAATCTGTCTTATATTTTTCCTCTGCCATTTGCTTAATATATCCTTGTACTTCCTCATCTTTATACCCTTTTGCTATTCCATTTAAATTCTTAGAAATAACTTTTGCAATAGCAGTTGAAAGTACTCTCGCATCTGTTCTTGGATATGTAACTAATTTCTTTTCATATAAATTCTGTATTACTTCTAATGTTTCATCTGGTTTTATTTTAAATCTTTTTGTACATTCATTTTGTATTTCTGCTAA